>URPV01000006.1 GCA_900549805.1 uncultured Veillonella sp. | reverse complement strand
TAGCAAAATACATACCAATAGGAATAGTATTATGCGTTTCAGTTATAGCTCACTAAAGCTAAGTGAAAACCGCTTTCACCTAGCCCTTCTAGTCACCAAGCCTAATGGACCTCCTCCATAGAATGAAAAAGAGTCTACTTTTAATACTTAAAGACGGAACCCAAGCGAATCGTAAATTTTCTTACACAAAACGGCAAATTGTTTATACATAGTTTATATCTAGGTCCCCACTATACTTAGGTCTAGGCCCTTCATCGTGCTATAATGATATAGAATATATGTGAATTGAAAGGAGACCACAATGAATAAAAAAGGTATTTCCGCATTACTCGCTGCCATCACACTCTTCGGTACTACAAGCGTTTTCGCAGCTGAAACAACAATCAAAGATACAGGTCACGATGATGTTGATGTAAAAATCATCTCTCCTAACACAAGCCCAACAAAGACATCCACTAAGCCTGTCCTCACGTCTGAGAAAGATAAGGGCCCAAAACTCCCTGCAGGCGTCTTTAAAGATACCAAAGATCACTGGGCCAAATCCGACATCCAGGCCATGGCTAATGCAGGCTATGTATCCGGCTATGCAGATGGATCTTTCAAGCCAAACGATTCTATTACCCGCGAGCAAGCAGCTGCTATTTACAACAAAATCCTCATGGCCACTGACTCCCAAGACGAACAAGCAACCATGGCTGCCAATGCAGAAAAGCAATCCTTCTCCGACGTTGACTCCGACCGCTGGTCCTCCAAGGCTATCAGAACAGTCGCTGGCGAAGGAATCATGACTGGTCGCACCACCACTTCCTTTGCCCCAACCAAGGTCTTAACACGGGAAGAATTCGCAGTTTCCGCTGCACGATTTGCTGTCCACCAACATATCCACAACGACAATGCAGACGCTAAAGTAGCATTCAAAGATGCCGACAAGATTTCCCCTGCTAATCGCAAATATGTCGATCAATTAGCACAAGAAGGCTTTATTGCATCTGGCGTAACGGTTCAATTCCGTCCTGCAGACCCTATCACGCGGGCAGAAGCAACCTCCATCCTCTACCGCATGGTAACCAACAATCCTATTGACGTATCCAAAGGAACTATCAAAACCAAGCCAAAAACAGGTATGAACACAAGTTCTAACGCCTCCACCATGGCTACAGAAAAACAAGTAGCCTTAGAGGACAAAGTCTTCGCACAACTTAATAAAACCTATAAATCTCCTGCTAATTTCCAAAAATACGGCGTTATGTACTGGAAAAACGACATCCTCCATGTGGCTATCAAAAACAACAAGGACCTGAATACAGTCAAGGCTAACCTGGCTGACTTAGGTACTCAAGTAGTGGTGGAACCAACCAAGTACAGCCAAGCAGAGTATGATGTAATTGACAAAAACTTCCGCGCCTCTTACAAGGCTAACGAACCAAAGGCAACCATCTTCGCCACCTTCCCTGATGTTCCAAACAATCGCCTCTATGCCGTCGTGTCTGCCCTTTCTAAGACAACACAAACAGCTATCAATGGCGCCTTCGGCGACAAAGTTACTATGGCAGTCAAATAAGGAGCCCTTATGAAAAAGACATACAAATTCCTCACTCCCTTAGCCATGACCCTCATGGCCTTGGGCATGACATCATCCGTCTTAGCAGCTGGGTCAAGTACCCAACAAGTGGCCCCTACTAGCACTTCCATGACTGCGACAAAGGCCCCACTTGCCACTCCGACAACAAGAATTCCTGACTTAAAAACAGCTAGCGCAGGACAAGAAGAGTCGACGGATGCAAAAAAAACATCCATCGACCCTAACCGTTTCAACTCCCTTCGCGACTATCTCTTTACTGATGTAAAACCTGATTACTGGGCTGCCCCTGCCATTACAACAATGGCAGAAGCAAAAATCCTCAGCGGTTATTCCGATGGTACCTTCCATCCAGAACAGGCTCTAAAACGAGAAGAAGCGGCTATTATTTTTGATAAGCTCATCGGAGATCGCCCTGGCGTTATGTTAGCAAGTCCTTACTCCGATATCACATCAGACCGTTTCTCTGCCTTGGCTATCGACTCCGTGTCCAAGAAAAACATCATGTCCGGCTATGGAGATAATTCCTTTAAACCAGAACAGTTTATGTCCCGCCAAGAATTTGCTGTTGTTGCAGACAACTACCTCCACTATGTAGGCTATCAAACAGAAGACCCTACCAACTTGGATGATGTGGCCTATGCAGACCAAAAGTTCGTAGCGCCTTGGGCACAAGATGCAGTCCGTGAATTAGCCAGCCTTGGTTTCTTGATGTACAACAAGAACACCCTCTTCAACCCAGAAAAGTACATCACTCGTGCGGAAGCGGCAGAAATCACCTACCGTATGACCTATACACCACAAGCACTTAAAATCAAACAAGATATCGTACAAGGCAAGACCTTGAACCGAACTATCAATTTGATTGATAAAGCCTTGGATTACGATGGTGACTTCTCCAAGTTCTACAACAAGGGGGCCCTATACTGGACCCAAGATGGAACTACCCTCATTGCTTCCATAAAGGACAAAAAATCATCTGCTAAGGTGCAAGCTAAACTCGCAGAAGACCAACTTCTACGAGACAAAGTACACGTGATTAACGGTAAATATTCACAAGCTGATTTTGATAGCCTACAAGCCTCTGCTAGCGATCTCTACAAGGCTACTAGTAAGAATGGGACTATTGATATAGTTCGCCCTAATGATACAGGAGACCAGCTCATCATTTATGCTAAACCTGTAACGGATACAGTAAGCAAAGCCTTCCAAAATAAATTTGGCAATAAGGTTGTTATCCAAACAAGTAGTCAAGATAACAAGCTCACTTGGGAACGTCCTATTACCTATAATTTTGGCTTAGACCAACGAAAACTAGCTCCTAAAAACAAATAGTATAAACAAAAAAGAGCCCTGCGAAATCTCGCAGGGCTCTTTTTTTGAGTATTACTACAGCTTATTCAGCATCATGTGCTTCTTGAGCCGCTTTCATATCCTTCATTTGCTTTGCTACTTTAGATTTTTTATCAGCCTGACTAGTATCTACCCGCAAAACTCCCACTGGAATTTCTACGAGTTTTTTCACATTCCTATTAAGATGAGATGCTTGGGCCAAGAGAACTACTGAAGTATCTTCATGAGCATAGAATTCCTTAGGACGATCAACAAAACCAGTAAAGGAATCATTAAATTGTTTAGCTACCTCTTCTTGATCTTGAATGGCCTTATTAACCGCTTGTGTGTCAATACCACCAAAGTCGGACAAGGACAAGAGACGACCGGTAGTCGTGTTATAGGTCATACCTTTTACATAATAATCACCTTCTGTACCATGGTCCATGATGGTGTAGGTGTGAATCAAAATTGACAAAATCCCCTTACCATCAGTCTTAACATCGTAGTACATGACAAGGTTCTTCTTGTCACTATTGGACATATTTTCAGTCTCTAACTCCTTACGTAAATCCTTTACGTAACCAAACAAAGAGGAGTTAATCTTCCCTTGTACTACAGGACTAACAGAGGTAACAGTTGGATAGGAAATATCCATATGATCTAAGGTAATGGTCGCCGGTGCTACTCCAACAGCCTTACGGTCTTCAAAAGCATTGGCATCTGGAACGGATACAGATTTTACTTCCCGTATAGTTTGTCCCATTTCCTCCCGAATCATACGGTTTACCTCTGGCGTGGCCGTAGAGGATACACGGTAGGCTAAGGATTTAGATATGGCCTTGGATAAGGCTCTCGTCGTTGGTTCATCATCCTTGGTTTCTGCCGCATTAGAAATGCCTGATATGGCATCGGAAGTGACAGCAGATGCATCAGGAACAGCCTTTACCACTTGGATATTTTGGCTCATAGGCTCTGCATGTTTGTGACCTGCTCCAAAGGCAGTCAATGGTAAGGCAGTCAAAAGACAGGCTACCAATACGTGTTTCTTCATAGTTAATCACTCGCCCTAGGGCGTCCTTTCTCACAAGTTCCTATAGATCGGTATTACTAAAATCCCTAGCAATTAATTCTCATATATCACTATGATTTTACCAATTCTAGTGGCTTTTTTCAACGAATGAGAAATAAATGAATCATAAATTTTAAAGCTATTTCCTCATTTAAAAGCCATATAAAAGACCCATCAATAAGGATTTCCACCACGGCCCGTAACCAGTAAAAAGCTCCACCTAAGTGGAGCTTTTTACATATTATTTCCTAGGAAAATCTATCTATTCTTATTTATTTAGGTCTTCTTCCGCTTTCATAGCTTGTGCTTCTTGAGGGTCAAACTTTTGACCTAATACCAAGCGAACCAAGCCAATAGCAACGGCAACAAAGACGATGAGGCCCAACCATTCAGCAGTATCCTCAAAGCCCTTGCCCACCAATTGGAGAGGTGCTTCAGAACCGCCAGAAGTTACGGAAATAACAATAATAGCCGCAATAATAACACCGATGATGGATTCCCCTACGATGAGGCCAGAGGAGAAGAGAACACCACGACGATTACAAATTTCTACATCTTGGTCTGCCAAGTTACCCGCCCGTTTAGCAGCTCGTTTACGCAAGTATCGGTTGACGAAGTAGCCAATAACGGCACCTACTACCAATGGCGTTTCCAGAGCTGGTGGTAAGTAGATCCCCATACCGATAGCCAAAGGTGGCAAAGAGAGGGAGGCTGTAGTACCTTTCAAAATCAAGTTGACGATGATGGCGACTACCCCTACGCCAATACCGATAAAGATATAGGTCCAATCCATGCTAGAAGAGAAAATCCCTTGGGCAATGGTAGTCATCAAAGTCGCTTGTGGCGCAGACAAGGCAACAGATGGATCCATGCCTTCCCGAGGCATAGCCCCTGTAAATCCATAAGCTTGGTATAGAAGATTAAGAACTGGCGCGATAGCAACGGAACCCACTACACAACCGATAAGGAGGGCAACCTGTTGTTTCCAAGGTGTAGCACCTACCAATTGGCCTGTCTTCAAGTCTTGCAAATTATCGTTAGAAATAGCCGCGATAGCAACTACTACAGAGGTCATGAAGAGGGCCATAGCTGTAGCGAACTGAACGCCTGCTTGTGTTGCAAAGAGGTCATTAGCAGAAGCTATACCATATACAACCAAGGAGGAGATGATGATAGCCAGAATCCCAATACCGGAGATTGGAGATGCAGATGTCCCGATGAGGCCCGCCATGTAGCCACAAGCAGAGGCTACGATAAAGCCAATTAAGAGGGATACGATAACACCTACGATAACCAGAGTCCACATAAGGGTCGGGCTAATATCAACAGCATAAACAAAATCAAAGAAGCATAATACAAGGCCTATAATAACAGCCACGGTAGTCGCTAATACAGACTTCACAGTCATGTCTGTATCCATACGGTGGGAAGCTCGTTCTTCAGCAGACATGGTCATGGACTTGATAGACATCTTAAGACCTTCAAGGATTGGTTTCATAAGAGTCAACAAAGTCCAAATAGCGGCGATACCGATAGTACCAGCACCGATGAAACGAACTTTTTCCTTCCATACAGCCATGGCAAACTTGCTAGCAGACATACCAGGATCCATAGGAAGGATATTGGTATAGTAAGGAACAAAGCCACCCCAGGCTATAATCATACCCACTAGGATAGCAATACCAGAAGCAATACCGATCAGGTAACCTGCCCCCAAGAGGGCTGTGGAGAAGCCCAAAGGCAATTGAGTGGCACCCTTACCGACATTGACCCATACGGCCATACCATCAGATAAGATACGGAACCCATTGGTACAGAGGGATACGATACCAGCTACAAAACCACCGGTCACAATATCCCGCATGCCAGAGGAAGATTTTACCCTTGCTGTATCTTCTCGGGAACCAACCTTTAAAATTTCAGCAGCTGCTCGCCCTTCTGGGTAAGTAAGATCAGAATTGACTACCATAGCACGGCGCAATGGAATGGTGAAAAGAACACCCAAACAACCGCCGGCTGCGCAGAGAATCAAGGTCTGCCAGAATGGGAAACCTTGCCAGTAGCCCAACATAAGGAGACCTGGCAATACGAAAATAACCGCAGACAAGGTACCCGCAGAGGATGCCTGTGTTTGTACCATATTATTTTCTAAAATATTCGAATCCTTAAAGAATCGAAGAATGGCCATAGAAATGATGGCCGCCGGAATGGACGAGGAGAAGGTCAACCCAACCTTCAAGCCCAAATATACATTGGAGGCGGTAAAGATAATAGTAATTAAAATGCCTAAAATCATACCACGCAAAGTTAATTCCGGCAAGTTAAGGTCATGACTAAAGTACTTACTGTTCATGAAAATCCCCTTTCTTGCTAATTATAAAGTACACTTTATTGTACTCCACGAAACCTTATATGTACAGTTATGGTAGACAATTGTTTGTTAGGAAAATTCACCCACAAAAAAGCCCCTAAGATAAACCTCCTAGAGGCTTATAAGCTAGGCTTTTCTAAGGTTGATAACCGTAATTTCACGTGGACAATTGATGCGAACAGGATACCAATGTCCCGCGCCTGAGTTGACATAGCAGAACTTACCATCCTTCTCATAGCGTCCCTTCACATACGGAGTGCCCACTGGAACAAGGGCCTGATTGGCTACGACCATCTGTCCCCCATGGGTATGGCCAGCCAAGGTCAAGTCCACTCCATATTCTAAGGCATTATCAAAGAACTCTGGATGGTGGGCCAGAAGGATGGTGAAGGCCCCTTGTGGAATGCCCGCCATAGCCACCTTCATATAGGCCTTGCGAACTTCAGGGTCCCGCTTAAGGTCATAGTTAACACCTGCTATGTAGGCAGGATGAGGACCATCAAAGATCCTTTCATTGGCATTATCCAAAATCCGCATAGGGCTTTGGGCCAGCATCTCTTTCACGAGTTTATAGTTACGAAAGTGCTCATGATTACCATAAATGTAGTCAATACCATCAGGAATGAGGGGGGCCAAGGCCTCCAGGCGTTTGCAGAGGGCCGGCAAGCGGTCCAAATCATCGATGAGATCACCGGTGATAACCAAGCGGTTAGGCCGCTGGGCCAAGACGGTAGACACGAGATTATCAAAGTTATCCATATCGATAAAGGCGCCAATATGGACATCAGATAATTGTACAATCTTGTAGTTTTCAAGGACTTGCGGCAGATCCTTAAAAGCAAAAGATTCCTCCTTGACCACTAATTCTTCCTGACCATTCTTAGCAGCTAAAATACCACCTCCCATAGTGGCCAAGGGAATGGCCAAGCCCAGGCCCTTAAGAAGGGTCCGGCGAGATTCATGAAAGCAAGGAGATTCCTTGGCGGACTTACGGTTAGCCAAGGCCACAAGAGCCGCTAGGATAATCAAACAGGGAACGGCCAACAAGAATCCCCAGAGGGCCCCAAAGAGGTCTACATAATAAGACTTAAAGGTGTCATAGGCCCGCAAGCCCTCCTCAAAGGGGAATGGATGATAGATATAGTAGAGGCCACAGGCAAAGGCTAAAAGAGCTAGTAAGCCTATGATACTGCCGAGCAAGCACTTGTGGTTAGGCTTGACCAGGTAGAGGAAGGGAACCACAAATAGAAGGGCTCCAAGAATGGCTACTAACATGGTTAATACTTGAAAGGTCATCATCTATATTCCTTACTTACAAAATTCCGTCAATTTACCATGGGGACCGGCCCAGGCATAGTCAGCAAAGGACTGACGAGGAACTAACATCCAATCTGCTGGCAGACCACCCTTGATGGCCTCCCCATCAAGGCCCTTAATAGTCCCTTGGTAGACCTTCATAAGCCACTTACGATGAGAAAAAACATGAGTCAGGTCATGAAGTTTTTTAGGCTCTATGGAGACTTGGGCAACAGGGCCTAAGAGGGCTTCCACTTGATCTGTAATAGCCTTTAAACCCTCTCCTATAGTCTTTGCCCCCTCAAGGGAAGGAAATTCCCACATGGATTGAAGAAGGCCCTGATTAGGTCGCTTGTGAAGGAGATAATAGGAGCCTAATGATAAAATAGCCACCGTCACAGGGATGGTCTTAACCTTAGTTTTAACAATACGAACAGGTAAACTATCGGTCTGTCCCTCTCCATAAGCTAAGCAATTGGTCCTCAAAGGGCAGTCCTGACAACGAGGACTCTTAGGGATACAAATAGCAGACCCAAAATCCATAAGGGCTTGATTAAAGTCTCCTGGACGGTCGTAAGGAAGTGTGTCTTCCACAATGGCCGCAATGGCCTTCTTCCCAGCTGTGGATAAGATATCCATCGTAATTCCATAAAGGCGAGCATAGATACGAAGAACATTCCCATCCACCGCCGTCTGGTGCTGACCGTAGGCCATGGATAAAACAGCTCCTGCCGTATAGGAACCAACTCCCTTAAGAGACTCCATGGCCTTGCGATCCATAGGAATCCGTCCATCAAAATCCGCTACCACCATTTGTGCACCCAAGCGTAGATTGCGAGCCCGACTATAATAGCCCAATCCTTGCCAAGCGTGGACCACCTCTTCTTCAGAAGTGGCTGCTAGATCTTGTAAGGTTGGAAATAGGCCCATCCAGGTCTCGTAATAGGGTTTCATTGCCTCAATCCGGGTTTGTTGTGACATGATTTCCGATACCCATACCTTATAAGGATCTCCAGAATCCCGCCAAGGAAGGTCCCTCTTATTATGGTCATACCAATCTAAGAGATCCCGCACCCAAAGGGGTTTTACGATATCCACTTCCTCAATGGTCGCTGCAGGCCTTACATCCATAGATGCCACCTGGTCATTATCAGGACCAAAGGTCACCCGCCCTTCCACAGCTTGACCAGCCAAGACCTGAGGAACCCACATTTGATCTCCCTTCCACATGTGATCAAAGGGCAGATTTTCTAGTTTAAACCAGTGGGGCTCCATTTCCTCAGTCTCACGGACAGAGCCTTGAAACTCCTTCAACAGATAGACGTAACCTATGTGGCTAAGTTCCGGTTGGTAGGGAAAGGCGAAATCCAAAAAGCCCACGCAAAGAAGGTCTTCCTCACGAGCCTGAAGGCCTGTCTCTTCCTGAAGTTCCCTAAGAGCACACGCACGGAAGGACTCATTACCTTGAATCTTGCCTCCAAAACCATTAAATTTCCCTTGCCCAAAACCGCGTTTCTTACGACCCAAGAGAACTTCCCCCTCCTTATTTATGGGAAATACCAAGGTTGTCGGTCTCATAAGTCCTCCTTTCTCGGCTTTTACAAATCTAGTTAAGTACTCATAGCAATCTTAGTTAAGAGTAATCCTATTATAACAAATTTTCTCGATATATTCAGTTTTCTCTAGCACCGTCCTATGATACTATAAGTATAATAAAGATTTCATTAGGAGGGAGACATATGAAAGAACCTTTGATTTTCGATTTACATCTAGGCAAAGAAAAGCCTATCACCCTCCAGGGTCAGGCCCACAACACCAATAGCTGTCCCTTCTGCCACGTTGAATCCCTGGAAAACATCATGGATCGAGATGGCAACATCATCTGGCTCATGAACAAGTTCCCCGTCCTCCGTGGTACCTGGCCTACAGTGGTCATAGAAACGAACGACGATCAAGGGGAATACTCCGCCTACAGCCCAGAACATGCAGCCAAGGTCTTCTCCTACTGCCTAGCTAAATGGGAAGAGGTTAAGGCTAACGCAGACTTTAAGTCCGTCCTCTACCTCAAGAACCACGGTCCTATGTCCGGTGGCTCTCTACGCCATCCCCACAGTCAAATCATCGGCTTATATGACTATGACTACAAAGATGACATCAGTCTCGACCACTTTAAGGGTTGGACCCTCTTCGAGGATCAAGATGTTCTCATCACCCTATCCGACCACCCCATCATAGGTTTCAGCGAGTACAACATCCGCTTTACACCGGATGGTAATCACGCTCATGTGGCCCATCGCCTGCAAGAAGTTATCGCTTATGTACTCCACTCCCTGAAGGCCTTTACCCATTCTTATAACTATTTCTTCTATGACCTAGAGGACGGCTACTACTATATCAAGGTAGTCCCTCGTTATGTGACGACCCCTCTCTACGTGGGCTATAAAATTTCCCAAACCATCTCCCCAGAGGCAGCTGAACAAGTAGGTCAAGACATACTAGAATTCCTGAGGTAATCTATGAACGTATTCGCCATCGGCGACCTCCACCTATCCGGTAATCCACCCACCCATCCTATGAACGTCTTTGGCGCCCATTGGGACCAACACTGGGATAAAATCCAAAAGGACTGGCTGGCTAAGGTAGGTCCTGAGGATATAGTCCTCCTCTTGGGGGATACTTCCTGGGCCCTCAAGCTCAACCAAGCCCTAGAAGACTTAGAGGCCATTGCCCAACTGCCAGGTCATAAATTTATCATCCGTGGTAATCACGACTACTGGTGGTCCTCCGCTACCAAGATGACCAAGGCCACAAAAGGGCATTTCCATTTTATTCAAGGTCATGGAGACCTGATCCTAGACGGTACTAGGTCCATAGCCCTAGGTGGTAGCCGCGCCTACCTCTGCCCTAATGATACGGCCTTCAAAGAAGATACGGACCGGTCCATCTATGAGCGAGAACTCATGCGGGTGGAAGCGGCCCTTCAAGAAATGGATTCCCTCCTAGCCAAGGCCAAAGAAGAGCATCCTGAAATCCAAGAAGAAATCCGCCTGCTCCTCCTCCACTATCCACCCTTCAACGATGAAAACCAGGCCTCTGGCTTTACAGACCTCATGGCTAAGTATAAGGTGGACCACTGCGTCTTTGGCCACTTACACGACCAGAATTCCTTTGACCGCATTCCTCATTATTTTGGTTCAACCCAACTTCACCTAGTATCTGCGGACTATCTTAATTTCACTATAAAGGAGCTACTATGAGCCGCCTCCATAAAGAACATCTCCAAGCGGGCTTCATATACGGAGACCCTGCCAACGGAGAATACATCTACCTACCGCCAGGGGAAGTGGGTACTGACCACCCCCTAGCAGTCTTGGAAAATTCCAAGGGCCGGACGGACATCAGCCTAGACCAGGCGACCCACCTAATTGATAAGCTGACCCTTAAACGTTGCAAACACCCTAGCTTGGGTGACAAAGCCTTCTAGGCTTGCAGACTAATCAATCTATAAAATAAAAAGCCTACCAATTCTGTTCGTAAACAGAATTGGTAGGCTTTTTTATATATCCCCAAAATTAACTGCACTAATTTATAGGGTTATAGGTCTAGGACCTTACTTGCCCATAAACCCACCATGTCCCATAGCTATGCACTCTTCCTTGCTAATAGGGTCATCTGCTGCTACCCGAGGAAGAAGGGCATCAAAGGCGGTTGGTGAAGAGAAGAGAACACCTCCAGGTAAACCCAAAACAGGGGTCCCATCTTGCGCATAGGCAATGCAGACCATAGAACCTGGCAAGACAGGAAGGCCATAGGTGACTACTCGATCAGCAAAGCGAGCGATAGCACCCGGTGTTAAATCGTCTGGATCCACAGACATACCACCTGTACAGAAAATGGCATCTACCCCTTGTGCTTTAAGGCTTTCAATAGCCTCTACGATTTGCTCCGTATCATCTGGCACCGTTTTCTGGGCGATTACCTCCATACCATAAGCTGCTGCGCGTTCCTTAATAATGGGTGTAAAGGCATCTTTAATGCGGCCTTGAAATACCTCGGATCCGGTGACAACCAAGCCAATGGTCTTGCGAACAAAGGGCTTGATTGCTAAGACCTTTCTATTCCCTGCCAAGGCTAGGGCCTGGTCCACTTCCTTCTTGTTCAGCATGAGGGGGATACATCGCATGCCAGCCAGCTTTTGTCCTACTTTCACAGGGCTATTGGTGAACTTAGTAACGATGGTCAGTTGACCAATGCTATTAATCTCATGTAAGAGATCCACATCCACCTTGAGGAGACCATCACAATCAGCGATGGCATCAATACGGCCTTGGTTCACGTCTGACGCATGCATATTAGCCCCTCCTGCGATTTGGTAGAGGGCTCGCGCTACATCCTCCTCGTGGAGAAGGTCCTTATCGCCCTCTTCCATGACAAAAATGTGGTCTTTACCCAATTGTAAAAGGGCTTCTACATCCTCTTGGCGGATGATATGGCCCCTCTTAAAAGCGGTTTCCTTAGTTTGACCAATCACAATGCGGACGATATCGTGACAAAGTACCTGACCCACAGCCTGGCTGGTTTTTATTTCTTTCATATGAGGCCCTCCTTAAGCTAAAAGACGGGCTAATACAAGGCCCACATAACATACAAAAAGACCACCTACCAACTGAATCCCCCCATAGGCAAGAGCTCCTATATAGGCTCCATCCATAAGCAGCTGTAAGAGTTCAAAGGCAAAGGTAGAAAATGTAGTGAAGGCTCCGAGCCCCCCACCAACCAAGAGATACTTGGCCCAGGCTGGCCATTCGGAATGCTCCATAAAGAGGCCTAGAAAAAGGCCAATTAACAGGGCTCCTAGGCAGTTAACCACCATAGTCCCATAAGGAAAATCACCAGGCAAACGGGCCATAATCCACTCGCCGCTATATACCCGGATGAGGGCTCCTAAGGCCCCCCCTAGAGCGATAACAAGTACTTTATCCATAGTGTAAAAACCTTTGTCCAACCTAATCTAATTTAGTCTACATCTAGCATTGTAACACTGGGGTCCATAAAAACCTATGGAATTCTTAGGTCATATATGACCTTAGCTTTTTAGGGGCTATCGCCCTATACTGAAAGCAAGGTTTCTGTTTTAAAGGAGGAATATCCCATGTCGAGTAGTAAAGAGATAGCACTAGATAGTCAAGAATTCCAACGAATCGGAGAAAAGATCAGCTATTGTCGCCGCCTCTTGGGCCTAACCCAGAAGGAATTAGGCCAAGTGACCGGTATCAGCGCCTCTTATATAGCTAAGATTGAAAGCGGCCAGTGCTTAGCCGGTCTATCCCTAGACCTTTTCTTCGCCATATGTCGTGGCCTTAATAAGGACCCTATTCAGATTCTCACCCAGGATCCAGAAGACCTAGTCCGTATGGATATACGCAACAAGATAGCACAGGCCCGTAGAGCCTTCATGTAGCCTCATACAAGAATAGTCCCTCCACTGAGCATTAGTGGAGGGACTATTTTTCATAGTAGCCTATAGTGTTTCTTGTCCAAATTGTTTTTTTCTAAGTTCTGCGTGAGCATTCTTAAATACAAAGGCATTGCGGATATGAGTCCGCATGAGGCTTTCTGCTTTTTCCCCATCATGATTAGCAATAGCCGCCACGATTTGATCATGTTCTGCATCACAGGAATTAGTCCGCCCCAAGTCCATAGTAGAAATGTACATATCCCGGTTGACCATTTCCCGGAAATCGCTCAAGTAGTCCACCACTTTTTCATTGCCCGAGTAAGTTGCAATAAGGCTATGGAAGGTTGAATTAACTTCAACCCGTTCTTCCGGATCTGCCATGCTGTGCATTTTTTGGCAAAGACCCTTGAGCTCTTCCACCTGTTCTTCCGTCGCATGTTCTGCGCAAAGGCGGGCTCCCAAACCCTCCATGACTTCCCGGCACTGGTACATAGCTACAATCTCTTCCGCTGTATACCCTTTAACCCGGACTCCCTTCCAAGGTTTAATCACAACTAGGTTATCCTTAGCCAACTTGCGGAAAGCCTCCCGTACTGGCGTAGCAGATACTTCCATTTGATCTGCAATAGCCACTTCATTGAGCTTCACACCCGGTTTTACCTTACCTCTCAAAATCGCTTCCTTGAGGGTCAAATAGACTTGTTCACTGAGGGGTAAACGTCCCATAGTTTCACTACGGGAAAATTGATAGACCTCATTATCGTCCATAATTAGACTCCTATTTACACACTTTTATTGTGGAATGTATTTCTCTCTTGTGAAAGGTACTTTCATGAATAGAAAATACAAAGTATAATATAATACCTAGGGGCAATAGCCCTATAATTAACTTAAGTATAGTTGACGCCTATTCTAGTGTCAATTCTGTTCTCGCATAGCAAGAGATGAGGAGATGCTCTCATGAGCCGTTGTTTAGTTGTTGTGAATCCATCGTCTGGTGGCGGTGCTGCCCGTAAGTATGTCATGGACTTACAAATGAAATTAGGCACCCTCTTCGACCACGTAGAAGTTAAGTATACGGAAGGCGAAGGAGATGCAACTCGCTTTGCAAAAGATGCCAGCGACCATGATTTCGATGCCGTTTTTTGTATGGGTGGTGATGGTACCGTCAATGAAACCATGAACGGCGTAGCCCAAGGGGGCTTTAAGGTTAACTTTGGCTTTATCCCTGTAGGGACGGTTAACGATATGGCCCGAGCCTTGGGCATTCCTCGTCATCCTTTAGCAGCTATCCACCGCATTAATCACGACAACATTCGGCGCATCGATGTGGGCCGCTGCAATAATAAGTTCTTCTGTAATAACATAGCAGCTGGCGTCATCCCTAAGGTCATCGAAGAAGTATCCATCAAGGAAAAACGAGCGCTAGGTCCTCTGGCCTACTTCTTACGAGCTGGTCAAGCCCTCTTTACCACCAAGGACTTCGCCTACCGCATCATCACGGACCAAGGCGAGGACTTTGTGGTTAAATCCCCACTGGTTTTGGCCCTCCTAACCAATGTAGTCTCTTCCTTTGAAAAATTCATGCCCCCTGCCGCTGTAGACGATGGCTATATGCGGATTGTCATCTTTAAAGAATACTTTATCCTAGATATACTTTCCGTCCTGCCTCTTATCATGTCTGGCTCCATTTACAAGTCTAAATATGCTAAAATTCTAACCGTAAAAAAAGCCCGCATCGAATTGCTCAGCACCGTAGATGATCTACCTACCAATATGGATGGCGACAAGGGACCTTACCTGCCAGTGGACTTGGAAGTATTACCCCAAGCCCTTAAGGTATATGCCCCTATTGGCCATAGAAAGAATTCCAAAAAGTAAGCTTTATTGTCTACCCATAAGTAATAAGATAACAAAGTTTATTAATTATTTATAATTTATAACTTGTTTCGTTATATGTCCTGTGTATATTATAGACATCCCTTTTAAACACACAAATACACACTCTCAAAGAAAAAGGCCTCCGCATATGCGGGGGCTTTTTTCTATACCCTATCAAACAAAAGAGACGACCTTTAAAGGTCGTCTCTTTTGTAATTATACTCAATGGTTATATCTCTACAGGAATAGCCTTTCCCAACCGGAAGCTATAAATGTACGCTTCTTTAACTGGAATTCCCGTCACCTTAGCTAGCGCTTGACAATAGAGTTCCAATTGCACATGATAGCGGTCTACGAAGTCTTTTTCTTTATAGAGGCGATCTGTCTTGTAATCCACCAAAACCCAAGCCCCCTCTTCCAAGAAGCAACTATCGATAATCCCTTGAAGGAAAAGATCTTCTCCCTCTTCAAGATTAGGATATACGGATTGGCCTGGATATAGCATAGAGAAAGGTAATTCTCGTTCCACTCGGTCTGATTGGCGCATCCGGTCAGCTAGAGGAGACTGGAAGAAGGCTAATAAAGCTCTTTGATCCAATTGAGTAACTTCGTCTAAACGCAAGAAACCCCTATCTACCAAAGAATCTAGCGCCTTCTGCAAGGAAGCTTGGTCGTAGTCTGCCAAGGGTAGGTACTGCATAGCTTCATGCATGAGAGTACCCCAATGAGCCCCTGCCATAAGGTCTTCTTCAGAATCTTCTAAAAAGGCAGGTTTGCGGCCGAAAGGAGAATTAGCAATGGCTTGGTCTAGGATCTTGGATTGACCTAGTGAATCAAATACCTTTGGCCCTACTAATCCTTCAAGCTCTCCAGCCTTCGCCTGGTCGATTGCGGCAAAAGCATAGTCCCCATCATGGCCACGATCCGCATTGAGGGCTCTAGCCTCTTCCTCAGCCTCTTGGAAACGGCGCTTAATTTCCGATACAGAAATCTTGGCCGCCGTCCGGGTAGCCTCGGAAAAACCATAAGAAAAATTAAACCGGTCTAGAACCTCTTTAGGAAGGCCTTCCTTATAGTAGCGAGTGCCTGGTAGCTCTTCGTTACCCTCAGCTCCTTGCCCGTCTGGGCTCGTAGCCTTCTTAATATAGGCCAAGTCTGAATCGGTCGCCCCCTTGGCTCTATCAGCTAATTGATAGGCACTGCCATCCAAGATTTCTACATGAATCTTAGAATTTTTCCGATCAGGGATAGCTTGATTCAACCGATCTCCTTGGGCAAGATCCATGGAATCACCCCCCAGGGAAGCTCGTAAAGGGGATCCCCCTTCCAAGTGACGAGCAAAGGCCATAAGAATCCAGTCTAAGTACGAGTTAGCAGATAGAATCAGGTCCTTTGGCAGTTGGCGCCCACTCTCAGCCAGAGCTGGGCCAATCAGACGATCAGCTGTAGCTTGAGAAAGGGTTAGGACCTGGCTAGATGTAGGAGTATCGTTCTTGTTCTCACTTGATTGAGCTAGAGATACCTTAGTATCATCGGCTTCATCTACAGACGCCTTAGCCCCATTAGATTTACCTATGTTTTCCTTATTCTCAATGGTGCCAGTCAAAATCAGCTTATCCCGAGCCCGTGTCAAAGCTACGTAAAGAATTCGTTCCTCTTCTGCCTTGAGAGCATTCTTCTTGAGCTGGGCGTTATAGAGGGAGGCTAAGGATGGATACATAATCCGGTAATCCTGGTAGTAACCCTTGAGTCCTATGCCTCCCGTCTTATGAAGTAGGAGGGACCGATTTAGGTCTTGCATATTGAATTTCTTTTGCACCCCAGATAGGAAGACCAGTGGAAATTCTAAGCCCTTGGACTTGTGGATGGTCATAATACGGACTACGTTATCTGCCTCTGAAAGCACCTTAGCTACGGCCAAGTCTTGGGAGGAATCCCGCAAATTTTCCACGAAGCGGAGGAAGCGGAATAGCCCCTTAAAGCCAGATGATTCAAAATCTTGGGCCCGGCCTAAAAGAGCCAAAACATTAGCCCTGCGGACTAAGCCCTTAGGTAAGGCTGATACATAGTTCACATAGTCCAGTTCTTGGTAAATGTTCCATAAAAGGTCTGCTGCGCCTTGTCGACGGGCCATGGTCCGCCAATCCTTCATGCGCTCAATAAAGAGATGCACAAGTTCAATAGCATCAGGGTCTTGGCTAGCATAGGTTGTTAGGTAATCTGGCAAAAGGGACCAGAGGGAGGTCTTGCCAAGAAGACGAATCTGACCGATTTGATTCGCTGTGAGCCCTACCATAGGGGATCGTAAGACAGCGGCCATAGGGAGGTCTTGCTCTGGATTATCAATAATTTGTAAGAGGGCTAAGATTAACTGAATCTCCATGGATTCAAAGTAACCTGTATTTTCTTCCACATAGGCGGGAATGCCCGCATTGCGAAGGGCCTCCACCAAGCGGTTGCCATAACCGGCCAAGGACCGGCGGAGAATGGCTATATCTCTATACTCTACAGGGCGGAAGGACCCATCTTTATCCTGTACAGTATAAAGTGCTCTACCGCTTTCGTCTTTAGCTGTATATTTCTTAATCTCATCGACGATAAGGGCCATTTCTATATCCTGCGCCTCAGGAGTTTCACCAGAATCATCCTCGTCCGTTTCATCTGATACCTGACCTCGAGCCTTAGCTGAAGCTACATCAGCCAAAAGGAGGTCTACAGAACCACCAATCCACTGCCCTAGGTCACCGGACCCATCGGGAGGATTCTTGACCACTCTTCCTGGTACTAATGCCTCCTTAAGACCATAGTCCAACTCAGCCGCAGGGGCTGACATGATTTGATAGAAAATAAAGTTAGTCACAGCCAAGACATTTTTATCCGACCGGAAGTTCTTAGCCAAATCAATCCGCCGTTCTGTCACTTGCCCCAAATCATCCCCATCTTGATCGGTTTTGAAGGACAAATACTTACCCATAAACAAGTCCGAATCAGCCATGCGGAAGGAGTAGATAGACTGCTTAACGTCCCCTACATAGAAGCGGTTACGATCACGAGAAACCAAATTGATAATGGCTTCCTGTACACCAGAGGTATCCTGGTATTCATCCACCATGATTTCTTGAAAACGGTCCTGCAATTCCTTAGCCACCTGTGACGGCTCTGGTATCTTTTGGTCTTCTGTTCCAGGCTCAATAAGAATCTTGAGGCAAAGGTGCTCTAGGTCATTGAAGTCCATGAGCCCACCATCGTGCTTAGCCTTATCATAGGCTGCCTTAAAATCTAAGGTTAGATTAATCAAGCCTTCTAAAACAGGGATCTGGTCTTTAACCTGCTCACGCCAAGCAGCTTCTGATACGGCAAAGACGGATTCCTTTAATCCTGCCAAATAATTCTTAACCTCATTATGATGAACCTTAGCCTGAGACTTAAGTCCCTCATCAGTAAAGGCCTTAGTTTGCTTATTTTCCCGAAACTGTTTATAACCAGTCCCATCATAGGTTACAAGAGCCCTTTGAAAGGCATCCCAAGAGCCCTCTTCCATAGCGGCCTCAAAAGGGGCAAACTTAGCCTTAAGAACATCGTAGTGGTCCTGGTAGAAGGACATCCCCATAGGTCCTTGCACCATTTCATGCAAAGCCGATAAGTGCTTGATAGCACCCTCCATAGATTCCTTCATGTCCTGCCAGAAGTAAGATCCCCAAGTGGTTTCTAGGAAGGGTTTATCTAGGACTTGCCGGTAGTCATCTAAGGCCTCCAAAAGCCACTTCTTAGGATTTGCCATGGCCATAGCAAAGGTATACATAGCCAAAACTAACTCTTCTAAGTTAGCATCGGACTTATCATCACTAAACATATCCGCCAAGGCATAGATATGGTAGGGATCATCATTAGGGTCCTTGGCCAAGCGATCATAAGCCCCTACGATTAGGTCATGGAGGATGTCAGACCGCATAAGGGCCATCTCCCCATCATTACCGATACGGGCCCGAGGGTTGATGTCAGCAGCGTAGAAGTAAGACTGAATGACCCATTGGCAGAAGGAGTGAAGGGTAGAAATTTGAGCCGATGGTAAGAGCTTGAGTTGATTTTCCAAATGCTTACGAGTCTCTTGGTCCAAGTCCTCTTTTTTTAGTTCGCTAGCCAAGGCACTCCCAATCCGAGTCTTCATCTCCCCTGCAGAAGCCTTCGTAAAGGTAGTTACCAATAACTCCTGTACCTGCAAGGGATGGTCCTTATCTTTAAGGCGCTGAATGATACGCTCTGTGAGGACTGCTGTTTTACCGGACCCCGCTGCGGCGGCTACCAATAGGGACTGGTTACGAGAATCAATGGCTGCGGCCTGGTCCTCTGTCCACTTAGTTGCCATTGTCTTCACCTCCTTGTACTCCTTCTATACCTAAGTCAGCCCTCATCTTATCCAGGGCCTGGTCTTCTGTAAGAGAATCCAAATAATTATAGCGGTTACGGCTGGATTCAAAGCGGCACACCGTCTTGTAATCACAATAGGAACAAGCATTGGCTTTCTTATACATATAAGGGCGAATAGCAAAATCCCCACGGCCAATACCTTGACCGATTTCCCCCATCTTGTGGGCTACGTAGGAGGTCATAACTTGATAGTCGCCTAGGCTCTTAGTCTTCCATCGGTCTTGCCCATTGATTCCACTTTTAGTAAGGCGCACTGGCACATAGTGGCCCGCCTTATTATTAATCTCGAGGTCATCCATATTCATGAGAACATCGGGGGAGTTACTAAAATACCCGAAATTCCTGTACACATCGGCCGATTCAAATTCCTTAATGGCTTGATCCTTTGAAAGAGGGCGACTAACCGATAGTTTAGTATTCTTCACAGGCGTATAAATGGTGCCAGCTGGAATAATTCCTTCATTTCCCTTAACACGGGTATAGGCCATCCAGTAAGTCAACAATTGAAGCTTGAGGCCATAATAGAGCTCACCCCCAGAAATCGTAGCCTTACCGGTCTTATAGTCTACGATAAGGCCGTAAGTAGCATCACCGTCTTGCCAGGTATCGATGCGGTCAATTTGCCCTTGAAGCTTGATTTTAGCCCCCTTCTTACCAAGGCCTAAATCGATATCGACAGACGGCCAGCCCCCCTGCATGCCAAAAGATTTTTCCAGAGCTTCCATAGTAAATTGACTCTTAGAAGACCAGTCAACCAGACGTCTTACAGTAGCCTCTAAAGTCTTAACCAAACGATCATAGCGGGCCTTATTATAGGCCGCATCAGAGGCGTCATGAGGGCTTTCAAGGGCCCCCTCTTGGCCATCTAGGCGGTCCTCTTCGCCTAGGTCAGAATAGCCCAAGAGGGACTGGTCCATGCCCTCTTTAGCGACTGCTTGACAGTGCTTGTGAAGCTCCTCTGGGCTGAGATCACGCCAATCTTTTCCCTCCTTGAGGAGCTCTTCACCTAGCGTTTTTAAGTGGTCATGAAGGAGGGTCCCAATTTCAGGAGCCCCGTAACTAGCCACCTTACGGGCTTTTAATTTAAGGCCATATTCAGCATAGAATTTAAAAGGACAGGCCTGGTACTTTTCGAGGCGGGTCACCGATCCGGTCATGTAATTATTAAATAGGAAGAGACCCTCTACCACATCCTTATGGATAGGTGCCACCTCGTTAGTATCAAATAGGCCTCGGCTAATTTCCATCAAGCGCAATCGATAAGTAGGATTTCCCAAAGCCCAGTCAAAAAGGGCCCACCAAGGGCTAGATAGGGTCTGTCCATCCACCAATTCTCCCCAGCGACTAGATAGGAGGCTAAGGGCCTGGCGCGGCTTCCACATATAGGAAAATTCTGGCCGATCCTCATAGGAGTCCCCTTCTCCATCCTGACTCATCGGCAAGGTTAAGCCCACAGCATAAGGATCCGCTGCATAGCCTAAGTCTATAAGTCGTTTAATAACCAAGGCCGGCTCAGCCGCCTCTCCTTCACCGGATAGGTTAGCATAGGACAAGGTCAAGGACTCTTGGGCCCGAGAGCAGGCTAGGTAAAAGAGGAAATTTTCATTAAAGGCCTGGGCCAAGGCGCCACCAGCAAGGTTGAGGCCCACTTCGGCCAAGGCCGCTCGTTCCCGATCCTTGATAAGGCCTTCATCCCCCATCTTACGGGGAAAGAGGCCATCATTGAGGCCCATAACAAAAACGTGCTTACGCTCTTGCGTATAGCCCCGTTCTACGGTCGTCACCAAGACATGGTCTAGGCTAGGTGGCACCATGGAGTAGTTCATATCCTCCAAGCCTTCCTCCAAGAGAAGGGCCAACTCATCCAAATATAAGAACTGGTCGCCACCTACCCTAGCCAATTGATCGAGGAAGTTCATAACCTGGCTATACATCTGTTCGTGGCTAGCCTTTTCTACAGGCTGTCCAGCCTCATCGGCCTCTTGAGCCCACCTGTAGAGGGTCTCAGCTACCCCAAGGCGGTCTAACACTCCATAGATTTCTTGAGCCCATTCACGACCGGTATGACCATTCACCTTAGATGCAAAGTCGAACCAATCCTCCAACCAATCCATAATGGCCCTATGGGTTTCATTCACTTGTTTATGGCGGTCCTCTTCTAGGTCACTATAGGCCTTTCCATCAGGGCCCTTAACCATCCATGGCCAACTAGGCATATCCCACTTGTAGTGATGGACACCAAATTCCAGGCAATAATTTTCTAACTGATCCACCCGGAAGCGAGCTTCCTCTAGGTCCAAATCAGGACCTACAGGCACTAGGTCGGTCTTGAGTAAGCGGAAAATAGCATCATTATTATAGTTATAGCGGACTACCTCCAAGAGGGCTGTCATCATATCCGCCAAGGGATGCGTCCGCATAGGTTTTTGTTGGTCTATAAAATAGGGCACTTCATAGGTTTGGAAGGCTTTTTCCAGGATATCTCCATAGGTCTCAGAATCCCTGAGTACAATCATGCAATCGCGATAACGAGCCCCCTTTTCCTCTACTAAGGCCAGGATACGACGAACTACCTCATCCGCCTCACGTTCCCTGTTATAGGCCGCTATGATGGGGATACGAGCCCTTTCTTTTTCTCGGTTTCTAGGACTTTTCTCCTTCTTATCATCAGCACCCCATGCGCTGACTACTTGAGGACGACCAAAGAAGCCTGCCATCAAATCTTCCAAAGGCGATATAGGTCCTAATGTATCCTTCTTGGCAGAATGACCACCACTATAGCGGTGGAAATTCTTGAAAAAGGTGACCTTAAGGGCCTGCCCATACGTTCCCTTAAGAGTCGTATAAACCTCATAAGGGCGGCTAAAAAGGGCTCCTGGCGTAGATTGATAAGCAATTTCCTTAGCATCACTAGGAAGGGTTATGGTGATTAAGGTCCGCTGAGCCTGCTTTACTAGGTTATAAATTAGTTCATATTGAAGGGGGGTGAACCAATGAAAACCATCGATAACCACGTGTGCCTTGGTCAAGAGGGGAGAATCCTTGAGGGCCTCTATGAGGACTTCAAGACCCTCCCGATCATCTAAATTTGCCTCCTTAACTAGACCATCATAAGCCTCCATGAGGCTGGCTAATTCTTTTAGCTTTTCTCCTAAGTTAGGATCTTGAACCTTATTAGCACTAGTCCGTAGATTTTCTGGACCCACCTTAAAGGACCTACATTCGGTCATAAGTGATCCCAACACATCGGAAAACTGAGCCTGCTTTAAGGCTTGATTCAAGAGATGAGCCTCCTGCTGGCTCCGTTTCATAGCTAGGCGAAGAAGAAGGTTGCGGCCCACCTTAGACAGACCTTCCTCTCTGACTGCACGAGCCCCTAGGGATTGATAGACCTGATAGGCCAAGCGACTAAAACCCACAACCCGTACGGAAGAGAAGCCGCCCCCCATATAGGCTGCTAAATCCCGTTCTGCCTTATAGGTAGCTGCATCAGGTACCAAGAGGATAAGGGTCTCCCCTGGATGAGCCTCCAAGGTCTTCTTAATCCACTCATAGGCAGCCTGGGTCTTGCCAGTCCCTGCAGGGCCTATATATGCTTCTATGACTCTATCCTCAACCTGACTCATAGGTCCATCCCTTTCCTAGTTAAAGCTAAAATTTATATAAACTTACTCCCTATTATACCCCTAAAGGGCCTAGTTAACACCTTAAGTATGGTATACTTGAGGCAGAACATGATAAATTAATGACGGAGGTTATTATGAATAAAAAGATCTTAACAGCCCTTGCTGCTGCAACCATTACAAGCTTAGCTATTTCAGCCCCATTCGTAGGCGCCAAGAAAACGGTTAATAAACCTGCTAGCTTGATTGCCTTACAAGAAGAAATCCAAGCCAACCACGACCGCTATGCAGCCTCTGCTAAGGCGCTCGAGGCAGGCGCTTCCGTACCTGGCCCTGACTACATCCAAAATGGCACCCCAGCTCCTGGCTTGGTAACCACTACGGATTATAAAACAGCAACTAGTGCTTCTATTATCATGGGCCAACAACCTATGCAGACAGGCAAAGTAAGCACTATTGGATCAATAGCTACCAAAAACTCTAATCAGGCAGTAGCCGATACCAACTCCACCATTCCTGTAACTAAGGAAGGTTCTATCTCCCCAGAAGCGCAAGAAGCGGCTAAAACTGGCTACTACCAAGGTCGTAAAGTTCTCTCTGTACAAGGCAATGTAATTGTCCTAGAAGGAGATAACCAATCGACTAGCCCGGCTCGTTATGCTAGTGCTGAAGAAGCAGCCCTTCCTACAGCATCACGCGTGGCTATACCACAATCTACGCCTGCTAACCAAGCGGGGCCTAGTGCACAAAGTCCAACAGCCATCTCTGTAAACCCTAACTACGATGCGGACCTTAAAGCCATCATTCAAGATCCTAAAAATGCCAATAACAAACCTATGAATTCTGCTACCTATGCAGCAGCTATGGCTAATGCTAGTAAATAGCAAAAAAAATCCCTTAAAAAAATTGTTCCAATAAATAGATCCAATAAAAAAGTCGAGACCCTAGGGCCTCGACTTTTTTATTGGTAGCCAGCCTATATCCTTTAAATCTCTAAAGGGAATGACCCTATCAGAAACAGAAAGGAGCTGTAGGCTCTTACTAACCATGGTAAGAGGGCCTTCTTCACTTCTATAGGTACCCTGATCATAGAAGGTCACCCGAACCCAATCGCCACAGGTCAAGGATCGTAAAGACCGATCTAAGGCCTCTACTTGATCCTCTGACAGTTCGAGTGGTTCTTCTTTATGGCGAGCTACCGCCGCCAATAAAGAATCAAAACCCTTAAGGGCAGCAAAGGGCATAAACTGTTTAGCCCTTTGTAGGCGTGACATTTTTCCCTTCATTCTGCCTCCTAGTACTAATCAAAAAACACCCAAACCCTAGCCGAGATCCTCTTTATTCCCCATTATGACCTCCTACCAAGGTGTTCCGATAACGAATAGTCCCATCTTCCTCTAGACTAGAAGCCCGAAGGATAGCATTCTTTCCAAAGCGCCCCTTAATCGATAATAGGGTCTTTTGAATATCCTCCTCTTTCTGTCCCTCCTGGTCCTTAGTAGGAGCAAAGAGGTTCCCCTGCCTAGGTACGGCCTCCTTATTAACTAAATCTTCGAAAGTAACCCCTAAGCGACGTATATCCTCATGAGGTCTGAGGTGTTTATCAAAAAGAGCCATGACAATAGGCAGTAAGGTTTGGAAGGAATCCGTGTAGGCCCCCAGGGTTCGTGATCCCCCTGTAGATCGCAACTCATCCGAGGCATAGCCAATGCGGATCTGGACGCACTTAGTGAGAGCCTTAATTTGTAACAGTTCTAAGGTCAAAGCCTCTACCATCTCACGTAGGGGTAAACGAGCTTGGTCTGCCCTATAATTCCGCAAGAGTATCTGACTTTGCGACAGGGAGTGCTTAACTGGACGATAGGCATGAATATCCGCTATCGTACAGGATTCTCGCCCCCAGGCATGATCAATCAGGAGCTCCGCATCAACGCCAAACTCCTTATAGAGCTTGGCCTCTGGCAACTGAGTAATCCCATAGAGATCATGCACCCCATACTTGCGCAAGCGATTAGCAATACCAGGGCCAATCTGCCATATATCTGTAAGAGGCCTATGGTGCCAAATCTGCTCTCTAAATAGGCCTTCATCTAAATAACCAATAAAATCAGGAGCATGTTTAGCTAATACATCTAAGGCAATTTTAGCCAAGAAAAGGTTAGTCCCTATGCCAACGGTGGCATAAATATGAGTGGCTTGTAAGATAGCATCTAAGAGGAGCTGGGCTAACCGGCGAGGGCTCTTGTTATAGAGTCCCTGATAGGGGGTGATGTCGATAAAGTATTCATCAATGGAATAGACGTGGATATCATCAGGAGAAATATAATCAAGCAAGGTCCCATAAATCTGGGCAGATGCTTCCATATAACGCTTCATATGAGGCTTGACCGTAATGTACTCAATATGAGAAGGAATCTGAAAGAGTCGAACCCGGTTCTTTAACCCCATCTTTTTAAGGGCTGGCGATATAGCTAATGTAATAGCCCCCTTACCCCGCGATCGGTCTGCTACCACCAAGGGAGTACCAAAGGGATCTACACCTAAATCAGCACATTCAACAGATGCATAAAAGGATTTTAAATCAATACACATGTACATGCGCTTCCCATTCCCAGAAGCCACCCTATCACCTCCTTATGTCTATGTTCAGTATAACAAAATCTCCTTATTAATTCAAACATATGTTCGAATAATATAAATAATGATAAGTCACCAAAATGACAAGTTAGCCTACCCTAATATTCTTATCCCTCTAGCTACCTATAAAATAAGCCCTCTAGGCAATAACCTAGAGGGCTTATAGAGGTAAGTAGGCTTGTATTTAATGTAAGGACATTAGAAATGAATAATCCCCTATACCTATATTTCTATGAAAATAAATTATAAACCAACATCAACAATACCACGATCGTAATCTTCTTGAACTATATTATGAACAACCATATCGCTACGGCGTACCTTATCAAGCATCTTAGCACGAGCTGTTGTAATGACACTTTCACTATGCTTGCCACCACGCCAAGCAAACTTGGACCTGCCAATTGTATACTTCAAGCTTACATAAGGGCCACTCAAATTATGAGATGCCGTTTTATAACCTGCATCAAGGGTAAGATGTGGTGTGAGATGGAATTCCGCACCTACTTTAAAACCTGTAATGGCATCACGTTTACTTAAATTGCCATACATTATTCTCTCAGCATCTCTACCTCGCCACTTATAATAATCCGCATAGACACGTGCCCAACGAGCATTTTTAAAGCTTCGTGCATAACCCAAATCAAAACCACGCGCAGCCACTTGCTCAGTCACCTTCCAATGGTTTTCATAGCTAATGACTCCGTAATTATAATAGCTTTGATTTTGGTCCATCCCATAAGGATATAGTTCTGCATTGGTTCGACCAGGTAAGCTTACATATTGTCTATTATTAGTCCCTATATTTTGATAGATATTGGCATGGAATTCATTAAGCCCTGCTACATACTCAAGGCCACCGCTAATACGTTTATAACCACCCTTAAAGGCATGATCATAGAATGCATTGACGCCAACATAGGCATGTTCGTGCTCACTCAGGCGACGGTAACCAAGGCCAACATTGGCATTCATCCCCAAGGATTCCTGTTTGTATGTTTCATGGTTATGTACTGTAAAAGTTCCCGCAGGCATAGCTGGAAGCCAGTAGTCATGTAATTTATCAAGAGAGATTTTTTCACCACTACGCCCAATCCGACCCTGTACAAAGACTAGGTTCTTAGCATGTTCATCGTAATGAGTGATTGGTTGTAATGTCTCAATATAGAACTGATCCAGCCCCATAGACTGTGATTTCTCTGAACTCGTACTAGGCTGAGGAGCATTCGGCACGCCGCGACCGGTGTAACCTTGGCTGCTGCTACCCTCAGTTCTTTCCATGCCAGTTCCCACGACTATGTCTGTACGGTCCATCCAATGGGAGCGTACGGCCTCTCGTCTTGCTGCCACTTGTCCATTCACCCTTTTATCTTGCCCCTCCACATGAGCTGCAAGACTTGTAGCGCTAATAGAACAAGCCACAGCACCTAACACCATAGCCTTCACTAGTAATTGTCTTTTCATTCCCCACACTCTTCCTATTTATATAACTAGTAAACACACATTTAATATACCTTTCATTATAATTTTAGATTTAAACATCGTCAACATACATAATATAGGCGTTGTCTACTTCTCCTATACATTAAGATCCATATAATGCACACAAGTTATTTCATGTATACCACATGGACTTTATCACATATAAGAACTCTTTAAGAAGATCCCTTAGTTAAAGATCTTCAGCAATTCGACTCTCACCCACACAATACGAAAAGGAGCTAGTACACAGTGCACTAGCTCCTTTGTTATAACCTAAACATAGGCTACATATACTATAAATGATCATGAGGGTAATGAACGTGGAAATCCCCATTTAGATTGAGCGCCTGCATATCTTGACGTTCAATCTTATCAAGCATTTTAGAACGAGCAGTTGTCATGCTACCATCACTATGCTTTCCACCAAAGAAAGCAAACTTAGATTTACCAAGCGTATACATAGTTTGTGCATAAAACTCTCCAGAGTGACCAAACGGTTTATCATAGCCTAGGCCTACAGAAATATGAGGACTCACATTCACATTGACACCCATCTTAAAACCATTATTATAGGTACCATTTACAGGAAATGCGATATTATCTATATCATCACTAAACCATTCTATGTCTCTAATTTCTCCATTCATATGATTCCAGTGATACCGATCAATATAAGCTCGCAAATAACGAGCATTTTTAAATGTACGTCCGTATCCTATATCATATCCAGAGGCAACACGTTTTTCGTGACTTTCACCAACCAAAACTTCTGTATCTAGCGTATTATATGGTGCAGGTATCATTTCGTCACGCCAAGTCGAACTATGAGACGACGTCGTATGTCCTAACGGTTTATAGAAATTAGCATAAATTTCATTTTCACCGGTTACATATTCTACACCTAAACTAGCACGCTTATAATGTTCTTTGAAAGCATAATCATAGAAAGTATTGATACCCACGTAGCTATGCTCCCCTTTACTTAGTCGTCGATAGCCGAGGCCTACACTACCAGTCGTGCCTATAGATTGTGTCGATTGATTAAAATCATATCCATATCCAATTCCGCCCGCATTACGAGTTGCATGATTCGCATAGCCATTGGCAATTTGGTTTACACCGCCACGAGAACTGACTTTGCCTTGTATAAACACTACACTCTTAGAATTGTTATCATAATGACCTATAGGTTGTAAAGTCTCTATGCCATATATTGGCTTATGATTGGTTTGAAACTTCGCAGAGACATCTGTTCTATCAGCCCAATTTTGATGAATACTTGCATCCACGTGTGTAGCATTCCCATTATCAGCACTATCCGCTAATGCAATAGTCCAACACATCGTACAAGCTGTTACACAGAGTAACAGTCGTATATTAAACTTTGTTTTACGATACATTTACCAAATACCCCTTTTCTCACATAATTATTGTTGTAACTCCCAAGATGTATTCATCTTTATTTAATATCCATTTTATATTATATTTTAAGAAAAACAACTATAATATGTACCCCCTTTACTGGAAAACCAATAAAGGGGGTATTTTCATGAGATATAATTATAAAAAGAAAGCTATTGAGTTATTTTACCCAGGCAAATAGCCGAAGGCACCTAACGGTGTGTCAGTTCCCGCCCCTTTAAAGCTTACTAAAAAAGGAGCCGTTATTCACGACTCCTACTATGGCGGAGAGGGTGGGATTCGAACCCACGGTGCGTTGCCGCATCACTGGTTTTCAAGACCAGCTCCTTAAACCACTCGGACACCTCTCCAAGAATGTATATAATTATAGCAAAAAGAAGGCCCTAAGGCAAAGGCCTGGGGGTAAGGATACAAAACTAGTCCCTACCCCTTAGGTCAGCAGAGGCCCATCAGCTAAAGGCAAACTGGTCTATGCCTAAAAAAGATCTCGCTTCCACATGGCCACCATGGCAATGATAGTGCAGACGATAGCAATGAGGATAACTTCCACGAAACCGATAGCGCCAGATTCAGCAAATGGCAGAGTTACGTTAGTCCCCCAGAGGGAGAAGATAATAGTTGGCACGGACAAGATAATGGTCAAGGCCGCCAAGAGCTTCATAACCTCATTCAGATTATTGGAGATAACCGATGTGAATGCGTTCATCATGTTCATGAGAATATTGGTGTACATCTCAACCATCTCGATAGCCTGCTTATTTTCGATGATTACATCTTCCAAAAGGTCCTCATCCTCCTCATACATCTTGAGAAGGTGACGCATGGACTGATGACCCCTCAATCGCAAGAGTCTGTCCATAACCGTACCGTTTGTCCGGAGAGCAGAAGAGAAGTAGGTCATGGATTTTTGCAATTCCAAGAGTTGGAAGAAGTCCCGATTGCGGGTAGAATGGCGTAAGTGCACTTCGATATCATCTGTCCGGCGGTTGATTTGTTGCAAGTACCGCAAGAAGAGAGTTGCTGTACGGTAGAGGATTTGGAAGAGGAAGCGGGTCTTCTTATAGGTATAAAAAGTAGATACCACATTATTGATAAATGGGTAGAGGACTTCTGTTTCTTCCAAACATACGGTGATAAAGAAATCCGGAGTCAGGAAAATCCCCAATGGGACTGTATCGTAAGAATCCGATCCCCGAAGGGCTGGGATATTAATTACGACGAAGATATAATTATCCTCAATTTCCACGTGAGACCGTTCTTCCATATCCAAGGCTGTCTTGAGCACATCCGTAGGAATCTCCGTGAGGATATTGATGAGGGAGATCTCATCCGGGTCAGGATTAACCAAATTAACCCAAGACCCCTTTGTTGCGTCTGCTACCGTCAAATCAGAAACTAGTTCTTCTTCGATATGTTTATATACCGTTAGCATAAGCCACCTCCTCACGAATAACCAAACAAGGGGTTCACAGTGAACCCTATCTATCAAATTATACCTTATTTAACCTCTGAAAGTATATACAAAAAGCCCCTGCCTAGGGATTTTTAAGCGACTAGTGTCTACTTATCACCCCTAGCAGGAACTTTCAAAAGTTAGATACAATCTATATTAATATTTTTTATACAAGATACGGATGGAGTTCAGAATACAAATCATGGCCACCCCTGTGTCTGCGAAAACAGCCCACCACATATTGGCATAGCCCAAGAGACCCATAAGCATAACTAGAACCTTGATTCCGATAGCAACGCTTACATTTTGCCAAGCAATTCTAACTACCACATGGGAGAGGTTGAGCACATGGGTAATGGCCTCTAAGGAGGAGTTCATGAAGACTACATCAGAGGCTTCAATGGCCGCATCAGCACCAGACCCCATAGCACCACCTACATCAGCACCTGCCAATACAGGAGCATCATTGATGCCATCCCCTACGAACATAGTTGGCCCATAGGCCTTGCGAAGGTCTTGTACAGCAGCCAGTTTATCTTGTGGCAAGAGGTGGGCACGTACATCGTTAATCCCTGTTTCCTTAGCGATGTAGTCTGCACTTTCTTGACGGTCACCGGTGAGCATAATAGCCTGAATCCCCTTAGCTTGGATAGCCTTAATGGCAGCCTGAGAATCAGGGCGAATGGCATCGGAAATGAGTATGCGCCCGAAGAACTGTCCCTCTTGGGCGACGAAAACTTCCGTCCCATAGTGGGCGGAATTGGCAGGTAAACCCGCTACTTGGTACCGGTCCATAAGGCGACGGTTCCCCACGAGGATTTCCCCTTCAGGAATCTGACCGACCAAGCCCTCTCCAGCGATTTCCTTAATATCATTAGCTAAAGCTGGGTCTATCCCCTCCGCTTTGGAGGCTTCTACGATGGATTGCGCGATAGGATGGTTGGACGCCTTTTCCAAGGAGGAAGCCAAGGTCAACACCAATTCCCTATCCCCTTCTACTTGGTAAACGGAGAAGATACCACTAGTAATAGTACCCGTCTTATCCAAGGCTACTGCCTTAATCTTGGCTAAGGCTTCGATAACGAGACCGCCCTTGAGGAGAATCCCATTACGAGAGGCATTACCAATCCCTGAGAAGAAGGCCAATGGCACCGAGAGTACTAAGGCACAAGGGCAGGAGATTACCAAGAAGGTAAGGGCTGTATAAACCCATTTGGACCAGTCACCCGTAATAAGGGATGGGATGATAGCTACCGCAGCCGCCAAAGCTACAACGATAGGCGTATAGACCCGGGCAAAGCGAGTAATAAATCGATCGATTTTTGGTTTAGATGCAGCCGCATTTTCTACAGCATCTAAAATCTTGCTGACCATGGATTCTTCTAAGAGCTTATCCACCTTGAGGACGATACGGGCACTTTCATTGATACAGCCAGATAAGACCTGGGTACCTACGCGAGCTTTTACAGGTACTGGTTCACCTGTTACAGGGGCTGTATTAATTTGACTTTCCCCTTCCACCAAGGTCCCATCCAAAGGAATAGTATCCCCAGGACGAACTTCCACAAAATCGCCTACCTTTACGGATTCAGGAGACACCACTTGGACAGTCCCATCCTTATCGAGAAGACGTACTTCTTGCGGCCGCATATCCACGGCGCCCATGATTTCAGACCGACTTTGTTCCGTCGCCCGGTCTTCAAACCATTCCCCAATCCGGTAGAAGAGCATAACCCCTACCGCTTCTGGATATTCACCGATGACGAGAGCCCCTATGGTGGCGATAGCCATGAGGAAGTTTTCGTCAAACACTTGACCCTTGCCAATATTCTTGCAAGCCGCCCTCAAGATTGGATAAGCGATCATAAGATAGATGATAGTAAAGATAACCATCTCAGGTTGCTCAGGTAATTCTACAGAAGGAGCAAACTGGATGAGGAGTTCATAAGCCGTAGCCAACCCGGCTAAAATCATAGCCAGCTTATCAAACCAAGTCAGTCCTTCTTCCTCCTCTTCTTCCTCTTCTAAAGGGGCCCCTTTAGGTGGACGACTATAGGTTTTTACTGTGACACCCTCTTCAATAGCATCACAAATAGCCTGGAATTCACTGATTAAGCGGTCGTCATCCACAATGGATGTCTCCACTCGCAACTGCTGAGTCGCCAAGGTAAAATCAGCAGATTCAATACCTGACATAGCCTTGATACGGTCCACAATCTTGGCAGAACAGTTAGGGCAATTGAGACCTTCTAAAAGAAATATCTTGTCCATCATAACTCCTCAGATAAAGACTAACAATACGTATACAAATAGTCATAGGTGCAAAAATACAATACATGAACATCTGTTCATATGTTGTATTTTAATCCTATTTTATCGATTCGTCAACTGGTATAACTTAAGATCAATAGACCTATCTAACAGTAGCTTAGGCCTAGTATAAGTACCCTCTTAAGCCTGGCTATCATCCCGATTATAGGCCACATCCCGGAAGCGGGTATATTCCCCTTGGAAGACCAGTTCTACGGTTCCTAGGGACCCAGACCGATGCTTACGAATGATAACTTCTGTAATATCACCCTTTTCCGTCTCTGGCTCATAATACTTATCCCGGTAAAGGAAGATAACGATATCCGCATCCTGTTCCAAGGAACCAGATTCGCGGAGGTCAGAGAGAAGTGGTCGCTTATCAGGCCGCTGTTCTACAGACCGTGAAAGTTGGGATAAGGCGATAACAGGTACATTAAACTCCCGGGCGATCAACTTAAGATTACGAGAAATATCGGAAATTTCCTGTTGTCGATTCTCCCCTTGGCGCCCTGAGGAAGAACCTTGCATAAGCTGAATATAGTCGACGACAACCAAATCCAAACCCTGCTCCGCCTTGAGGCGACGAAGCTTAGACCGCATCATCTGAACGGTCAAGCCAGGAGTATCGTCGATATAAAGAGGGGCGTTAGACATGGTTTCAGCAGCCTTGAGAACTCGTCCCCATTCATCCCCGTTGAGATCAGCAACACGGAGCTTTTCAGAGGACACTTCTGCCACGGAGGACAGAATACGGCCAACCAGTTGCTCCTTGGACATTTCCAGGGAGAAAAAAGCCACCTTCTTGCCATAGATAATAGATACGTTTTGAGCTAGATTCAATGTAAAGGCTGTCTTACCCATGGAAGGTCGCGCCGCCACCAAAATGAGGTCCGACTTTTGTAACCCTGCCGTGATTTTATCCAAATCCCTAAAGTTAGTAGGCAAACCTGTAAGGGTCCCATCTTGCTGTTGAATCTCATCCAAGCGAGCTAGATTCCCCATGACCACATCACCCATACGGGCAAAGGCAGATTCTCCATGAACTTGGCCGGCCACATTGAGGACCATCTTTTCTGCATCCTCAATGATGGACTTCGGTTCTTCATCACCGGCATAGGACATACCGATAATTTTGTTGCTCACATCGATAAGACGGCGCAATTGGGCCTTTTCCGCTACGATATTGGCATATTCTTCCACATTGTACACGGCTCCCATATCAGTCAGGGAGGAAATATAAGCAATCCCCCCTACCGTCTCTAACTTGTTAATGCGATCTAGTTCATCCGTCAGGAGGATAAGATCCGCCTTTTTATTCTTGTGAATAATAGTTTGAATGGCTTCGAAAATAATACGATGGGCATCTGTGTAAAAGTCACTCGCCTTGACGAGGTCCAATACCCGGTCCCCTGCCTCTTCAGAGGTAAGCAAGGTCCCCAAAATAGCCTTCTCCGCTTCCGTATTCTGTGGTGGTATACGTGCGTCCATACGTTGCTCCTTTATTTGACTAATATAGGCTACCCACATGGTAGGTAGCCTATATCATATCCCTTAAACAGTCTATTATTTACCTTCCACTACATGAACCTTAATAGTAGATGTGATGGATGGGTGTACGCGAACGATGACATCATGAGTACCCAAGGTCTTAATCGCTTCTTTAATATCCAATTTCTTCTTATCCAGTTCTACCTTGTAGGCGGCCTTTACAGCATCTGCCACATCCTTAGCAGTAATAGAACCGAAGACCTTACCATTTTCCCCCATCTTAACAGGAATGGTAACTTCAACCTTTTCCAATTGCTTAGCCAAGACCTTAGCCTCGTCAGTGGCTTGAGCGGTATGGAACTCCTTGGATTCTTGTTGTTGCTTTGCATTGTTTAGGTTGGTTGCTGTTCCTTCCAAACCCAATCCCTTTTTAATGATTACATTGCGGGCATAGGCTTCTGAAAGTTCTACGATTTCACCTTTTTTACCGACTTTTTTTACATCTTCAAGCAATACTACTTTCATGCTTATTCCTCCTCTTGTAATTGCTCAATCGCTACTTGGCGAATGGTCTTTTCTAATTCTTCTGTCGTCATATGAGCCACTTGGGCACCAGCCACTGTCCGATGGCCGCCACCGCCGATGGCTTCCATAACCAATTGTACATTAAGCTTGCCTTGAGAGCGAGCAGAAATACCAATAGACCCATCTGGTAGATGATAGAGGACAAAGGCCCCTTCTATCCCTTCCGTTTGGATCAAGAGATCCGCTGCCTGAGCAGATACAAGCGTCGCCTCTTGGCCCAAGGAATCTGGCGCTTCTGTAATGGCAATGCCCCCTTCCACATGAGCATTATAGAGCATTTTTGCCCGAGCCTGAACATCGCCCAAGCTGTCACGGAAGAGTTCTTTTACCAGGTCAAGGTTAGCTCCAGCCCGACGGAGGAAGGCCGCCGCTTCAAAGGTACGAGCCCCCGTTTGGATAGTGAAATTCTTCGTATCTAAGACGATACCCGCATAAAGGCCAGAAGCAGTATCCTTACCCACAGGCTTATTAGAGCCGAAATACTCAATGAGTTCCGTAACCAACTCAGAGGTGGAAGATGCTGCTGGTTCTAGATAGGTCAAGAGAGTATCCTCGATGAAATCCGATGCCCGGCGATGGTGGTCAATGACAACCCGACGCTTAGACTTGGCCAAAGATTCTGGATCTGCTACTAGGCCTGGTCGATGGACATCACAAACAACCACCAAGGTATCCCGCGTGGTAAAGAGTTTAGCTTGCTCTGGTGTGATAATATAATCACGCAAATCCACATCTAAGCTATTCACTAATTTATAAATATTTTCTTGGTGATGGCTCAAAACGAGGCGCACATCCTTATTGAGAGTCCGCGCCATAAAGAGGACACCCAGGCTAGCACCGATGGCATCATAATCTTCCCGTTGATGACCCATGACCAAAATTCGATTGGACTCTTCTAACAGTTCTTGCAAAGCCTGCGCAACTACCCGAGCTCGCACGCGGGTATTCTTTTCTGCAGAGGTCGTCTTGCCACCAAAGAAGCGGTTCTGACCACCTTCATTAATGCAGACCTGGTCACCCCCACGGCCCAAGGCCAAATCGAGGGCGGCCCGTGCCTTTTCTGCTGTTGCCTTGATGGATTCAGCATCCACAGAAATCCCCACAGAGATAGTCACCGGGATTTGACGAGCTGTCGGAATAGCACGGATTTTATCCAATAATTGGAACTTCTTTTCTTCCGCTTGGCGAAGAGCCTCACGAGAGAAGCTAAATATATAGGCGTCATCAGAGATACTACGGACAAAGCCATCGTATTGATCGATTTCTTCTACGATCAAGTTATTGATTTGAGCCCATAAATTAGTGAACTCCTTATCACTCGATCCCTTGGTTACATCCTCTAGGTTATCGATCTGAATCATCCCCGATACAGGACGGGCTTCTTCTGCCTGCAGGCGAGCCACTTCCGTAGCGGTAATATCAGACAAATAGAAGGCCATGTGTTCCACATCGCGGTTATCCACAGAACAAGAGTCCTTGGCTTCTAAATACTTGTAAACAACCCCATAATAACGACCGTCTACGTGTTCTTTCATAAAGCCAGACTTACCCCAGACCTTATCCATGCGGAGGTGACTGAGGACAGTAGAGATATTTTGCGGTTTATCCCAATCAGCGCGAATCCAATCACGAAAAACAGAATTGGACCAGCCAATAACCCCATCTTGGTTGACCACAGCAATGGCAACTGGCAAATTTTGCAAGGCAAAATTAGAGGCCTGGGTAACCCCATGAGCCATGGAGTCAAATGACTCAATAGCCAACCTACGACGGTGGTGTATGGTCTTATAGTTGCCACCATAAACGGCAAGGGCAACAATAGTCGCCATAACGCCTATAAGCCAATTTAGGTAGAGGATGAGAACCAACAAAAATATCAGCAAAATGACGATGGATAACTCGAGAGTATGCCAACGACCTTTTACAAAGTTCTTCATATATATCCCCTTAGCGGCGGTTGTTCATACGAGCGTATAAACGTCGACGCAAATCAAATAAAATATCTACGAGTCCAAGGATAATCAAACCTTGACTCATAAAAGTACCAATTATAATAAGGGCCAGAATTCTCAACTTAGGATCTAAACGATAGAGACCTAGAACATACCAGAAGGAGGCAATCCCCTGAACCAAGCAAAGGGCCGCGCCCAAAATGACAAGGTTAGGTACCACCCAAGCCAGTACATCTAAACTATACTTAGAGCCCCAATACTGGCCTATCCAACCTAGGACAAGCAAATAGGCAGACCATTTAGGCATTTGCCATTGGCCCACAGAAAGGAAAGGCAAGGGCCCAAAGCCAAAGCGCTTCATCCCCCAGCCTGTAATCATTCGAACTAGGTAAGCATAGAAGGAGGCAATGGCGAAACCAAAAGCCAGGAAGGCTCCCTTGATAAAGTCAAAGGACTGTTTAACCTGAGAAATCATAGCACTTTGCTGTGCCGGTTCTAAGCCCATTTGACCATAGGTTTGGACCATCTCATCCTGTACCTGTGCTGATAAGTTCTGGAAGGTATCCACCATATTTACATTCATGATAGCCATAGAAAGACCTACCGTTACACCCATGCCCACCATAAAGGCCAAGGCAGGGATGACGATTTGCCGCCCATAAGACCACTTGAGGTGGAGGACCACACCGGAAGCAATCCCTAAGAAGACAAAGGGTATAGCCACCATAGACGTAGCCCACATGCCGAAGATGCCCCCTAAGAGGAGGAGGGACAAAATACCCCCTAAGATAGCGTAACGCGCTCCCCAACGAACTCCAATAAAGCCCAATGTAGCCGGCGCTACGATAGTTCCTAAAAAGCCCAAGAAGGGAACAGTGGATCCCAAGAGGAAGAGCACCACTACAATAGCCGTCAAAAAGGCCGTTTGTAGCATAGCCCGTGTATTTGTTTGTGTCATAATTACCTGACTATTTTAATTCCATAAAAGATAGTAAAAATGAGAGTGTATGCAAGGCTGCATACACTCTCATTATAGCATATTCCCTGTAATTTCACTGGGACTTTTATAGGCTTATACGTCTTGAATAATCGGCAAGATCATAGGACGACGGCGGGTCTTTTCATAGAAGAATTTACCCAAAGCATCCCGTACGTTTTGCTTAATAGTCGTCCAATCCTTAATCCGTTCTGCTTCACAGCGGTCAATGACATCATCCACCCGCCGTTGTGCTTCATCCATAAGCTCTTCTGCATCTCGTACATAGACAAAACCACGAGAAACGAGGTCTGGACCAGATACAATTTTACCAGACCGGCGGTCCATAGCCATAACGGCGATAACCATGCCTTCTTCGGCCAATTGTTGGCGGTCCCGGATAACGATATTGCCCACATCACCAACGCCCAAACCATCGACAAAGACTTGACCAGCTTGTACGCGGCCATCCTTCTTGCCAGTCTTGCCATCAAAGGCGAAGACTTGTCCGTTGTCGCCGATGAGGACTTTGTCAGGGTCTACACCCATAGCTACACCCAACTCACCGTGCTTTTTAAGCATGCGATACTCGCCATGCACAGGGATGAAGTATTCTGGGCGAACCAAGTTGAGCATAATCTTAAGTTCTTCCTGACTGGCGTGGCCAGATACGTGGATTCCCTTATCCTTACCATACACCACATTACAACCCCGGCGAAGAAGGTTATCAATGGTGCGACCTACAGCCGCTTCATTGCCAGGAATTGGCGTAGCAGAGATGATAATGGTATCGCTTGGATTGATTTCTACAGACCGGTGATTATTAACGGACATACGGGATAAACCTGCCATAGGTTCCCCTTGAGAGCCTGTCGTCAAAACCATCACTTGATTAGGCGGAAGACGTCTCATTTCATCTTCTTCCACAATGGTACCAGCCGGTACATTGAGGTAACCCTTTTCTTCTGCAATGGCTGTTACATTGACCATAGACCGGCCCATAACAACCACCTTGCGATGGGTTTTTACAGCCGCATCGATGGCTTGTTGAATACGAGATACGTTAGATGCGAATGTAGCCAAAATTACGCGGCCTTTAGCTTCGCGCACCGCTTTCATAAGAGCAGGACCTACGGTGGATTCAGACCCAGTCGTGCCTGGTTTTTCTACGTTAGTAGAGTCAGACATAAGGGCCAAAACCCCTTCATTACCCAATTCTGCAAACTTATGAAGGTCGAACATCTTGCCATCCACAGGCGTTTGGTCGATTTTAAAGTCCCCTGTATGAACCACGGTCCCCACCGGTGTGCGGAAATAAATACCACAGGAATCAGGGATGGAGTGGTTGGTTTGAATAAAACCAACGGTCATACAACCAGCCTTAATTTCGTCACCAGCGGCAATGACGTTGAGGTTCTTATTGGATACGCGATTTTCCTTGAGTTTATTTTCCATGAGGCCACATACAAGGTCAGTCGCATAGACCGGCGCATCCACCTGGCGCATAAGATAGGACAAGGCACCGATATGGTCTTCATGACCATGGGTAATACAGATAGCCCGCACCTTATCCTTATTTTCGATAAGGTAGGACATATCAGGAATAACGATATCCACACCGTGGAGATCTTCCCCAGGGAAGGCTAAACCAGCATCCAATACAACGATGTCATTTTCGTATTGGAAGACAGTCATATTTTTACCGATTTCACCGAGACCACCCAAAGGGATAATCATCAACTTACCCTTTGGATCCAACGGTTTGATTTCTGGATTCATAGGCTCTTGGGTGCGGATGTGTTGGCGATTGCGGTTGCCATTTTGGCTCCCATTGCGGGTATTGCGACTAGCCCCATCAGAGCGATTGTTAGAATGACTAAGACGGCGCCCTTGGTTGTCAGTATTTCGGTTATTATTACGAGGGCGGCGGTTATTAGCCTTGCCTTCCCCCTCTTGCCCTTGGTCCTTAGTAGGACGACGATGAGCCGACTTAGTTTGATGTCCTTGGCCATCAGTCCCTTGACCTTGTGGACGACGCGGACGATGATTAGCGGGACGGCGACTTTGACGGGCTTCCCCTTCTTGTGGGGCCTGTGCAGTCTTCGTCACTTGTACTTCTTGTTTTGTTTCCACGAGTTTCCTCCCATATATATTCACATAGTACTAGTCTTTGATCTCCAGCCTAAGCAGTAGGAAACAGAGGCAAATATCCGCAAGAAAACAAGAGCAGCCAGTCTTCTCAACAAAGCGTTGAGGCAGGATTGTATCCTGGTCCGTTCTCTCATAGGGCTGTTCTAGCAGATTCTTTTGTCTGTTTGTTTTGTTGCTTGGCAACTATACATACTCAACCGCAAGAGCGGGAGTCTATATCCGATCTAGTGTTGAAAAAGGCGTGAGTTCCTTAATCAGTTAAGTGTATTATAGCATATAGTCTTTTCTCTTTAAAAGCTCTTTCCTCCTTAAAAATTCTTTCCCCTGAAAGCCACTCTCTTTGTAGAAATAAAAAACAAGGCCCCAGAGGGGCCTTAGAGGTATTTACAACTATTGGTCTATACTAATAGAACAGGAAACTACGACTAGTCAATTTATTATGTAGGACTTACCAGCCTCTTATCTATAAGGATCTATGCCTAATAGCATCCATAAAATTACGACGGTATTCGCTAGCACCCCCATTAGCAGGGTGACGGAGAGCTATAGATGGAACGCCAAAGGTCTCTAGGACACCCGCACACTTACGGCCTACGGCCAGGATGGGATTGGTCTGACTTCCCGGCAAATCTTGGGCCAGCCGGGCTCCCTCTTTCATAGGGTAAGACGCCCCCTCTTGGTAAAGAGCCGCACAGGTCTGATGAAGGTCTAACAAATCCTTCATATAATCCCACCCAATAGCCAACTCCCCTTCGGATGGAGTTCGATTAGTTAGGGCAGCCTTGGACTTATGAGGGTGGAAGGGGAATATATTCCACAAGATAGAATCATAGGTATTAATGCCTGCTTCAACCATGGCAGACCATACCACCGTATCGGTGGGTTCATTAAAGCCCTTATCCTTTTGGGTTCCCTTAGCTATATAGGGAGAATCTGCATCCGATGTACGCCACAATTGTAAAGGCGCTACTGCAGACGACTCAATAGCATGATGATACCCCAAGAGCATTCGCTCACAGGTGATGGCAATCCCCGTAAAGCGGCCTCCTTGATAGCCCACAGCTTCCGCTACAATCATATGAGAAGCTCTCCCTATACGAGGCAGGAGGTAGGCCATAAAGTTCTGCCGCCGTTTCTTAGGCGCATCCGCTATATCATAATCAGGATCTTGGTCCCCCCAGGGATTAAAAACCATAGGGCCTGAAAAGGAAAGGAGCTTTTCTAAATAGCTTGCCACCCCTTGGCGAATCCGTGAATCAAAGGAATCCACGAAGGTTTCAAAGTCCTTCTCTTGTTGCGCGTCTAACGTTACTGGGTCAAATAACACAAGAACCTCACTTATATCCATTCAATTTATCGATTAACGTAAATAGTCGTCCTATCCAAGACCTCCTGTACCTTCACATAGGGAGCCAAAGGAGATTGGGCAAAATTCGTTTCTTCAGTCTTGGGAACAAAGATCATAACTGACTCCCCTGCAGCCAGTTTAGGAGCCAAATCAGCTTGATCAATCTGTGCCATCTTATACTTACCTTCCCAGGCTTCAGACCGCTTAGAGTCCGCCGGCCCCTTAATCTTAACCAAGGACTTGCCCGTGTAATAATCCAAGGAAGTCGCATAGGCATTATAGTAATAGAGATGGCGATCTGTCCCTTCTACGGCTTCCAAAAGGCCCGTAGAAGACCGCTGATGAATAAGGGGAACTAGTCCCTCAGTAATGACGACAGAAGAAATAACCATGGTCCCTACAGCCACCAAAACCGGTATGACGTAACGATTGCGACGTAGGTGGCAGTGGATAAGACCTAGGCCAAAGAGGGCTACAAAGATATAAAGTAGGTACCAGAAGCCCCAATGGAGGAAGCGAGTTCCCACCCCATAGGCTAACCATAAGAGGAGGGTCGGCAAGATGAGCCACCACTCTAAGTGCTTAGAACTGCCCGGCTTGAAAGCCTGTACCAAGCCCACAGCCGCGATGACAGAAAAAGGAATTATACTGATAAAGGTATAGGTTGGATACTTAGTGGCCATACAGCTGTAAAAGACCACTGTCCCTAAGCCCATAATCAGGCAGTAAACGCAGGCAGGCGTCCGGGCTTTCACACTCTTATAAAGGCCATAAATAAAGACCCCTGTCCAAGGCATCATAGCCCCCAATGTCAAGGCAATGTAGTACCACCACACATTATTCTCAGGGTGTTCAGACTGGGTAGCTCGAGTTACATTATTGAGTCCCAAGAAACCATTGAGGAAGTCCATACCGTGAGTCAGGTACATATAGAGGTACCAAGGCCCTGCCACCAAAACAAAGGCCACGAGGCCCTGCCAGGAAAAGAGTCGCTTTAGCATGGTCCAAGATCGCATATAAGCCACGAAAACAAGGAGCAGAAGGCCTGGCAAAACAAGGGCCACAGGCCCCTTAGTAAGGACGCCTAAGCCCGCAAACACATAGGCCAAGACCATAGCCCTAGTCGAGTCTTGGGTTAGGCCTCGGTAGGCATACCCCCAGGTTCCCACAGTCGTGAAGAGGAGGATCATATCCGTTACGATCCCATGAGCAACTGGCCAGAAGAGAAGAGACGTTCCCATGATAGCTGCTGCAGATAAGGATATAATCCGTCGTTTGGTGTCGGTCCGCATCATTTGGTAAAGAAGAGCTATAGAAGCAGCTCCCATGATACCCGACGGCATACGGGCAGCCCAATCAGCAAAGCCAAAGACCTTAAAAGACAAGGCTAAGAGCCAGTAAACCATGATGGGCTTGTCGTACCAATAGTGCCCATAAATTTGCGGCGACAGCCAATCGCCAGTCATTACCATCTCCTTGGCTGTCAGGGCATAGTTAGACTCTACAGGGTCCGTAATAGGTAGCCAAGGATTACCCACCATAAAGAATAGGAGGGCTATGATAAAGAGAACGATGGTCGTCTTATGCAAGCGCATAATGAGTCAGCCTCCTACCTTTTATTCCGCCAATAACGGATGCCAAAAAAGGCAGCCAGAACAAGAAATACTACTACAACCACTTCAAGGAAGATATGGTTATATTGGATTAAATCTTCCCAATGGGCCCCTAAGATATGGCCTAGGTAAACTAAAAGAATGGTCCAAGGAACCGTGCCTAGAATGGTCCACACGACAAAAGGCACCATTGGGTAGCGAGCCATACCTGCAGGGAAGGAAATAAAGGTCCTCACCCCTGGTAAAAGGCGACCGATAAAGACCGCCAGCCCACCATACTTATTGAAAAGCTTCTCCGCCATATCGAACTTTTTCTCGTTGAAGAAGATGTACTTACCGTACTTCAGGAGGAGGGGGCGCCCCCCGTATTCTCCCATCCAGTAGGAAATAATAGATCCTACCACACCTGCTGCAATCCCCACAATCATAGTGGTATGCATATCAAAGATTCCTTGGGCGATGAGATAACCCGCAAAACCTAAAATAACCTCTGAAGGAATTGGTATATTGGCATTCTCCAAAACCATACATATAAACATGGCCAAGTAGCCATACGTTTCCATAAAGTGAATAAGGTATTCCACAATCTTTCTCCTTATTGTTACCTGTACTCTTTATATTTTATCATAGACAGCCCTAAATCTAAGAGGAATTTAATCCTCCTACAGAGAAAAACAAGGAAAATTATACGATGTATAATTTTCCTTGTTAAGATCGGAAGAGCGTCGTGTAGGGAAAGAGTGTAGATCTCGGTGGTCGCCGTATCATTAAAAAAAAAAAAAAAA
>URPV01000005.1 GCA_900549805.1 uncultured Veillonella sp. | reverse complement strand
GGAAGACCTTCTTACCGGATAAACTGGCCATAAATTCTCGCGCCTCCGCATTGGCATCGGCCCGGTCCACCCAATAGCCAAAGGCGATACCATCGTAAGAAGACAAGTCAGGCTTATCAGAAACCGAGAAAACAGGCGCCCCCAAAGCTGTGGCTATAGCTTCACCTACAGCTTTCGTATTACCAGTTCGAGAAGAATAAACAACAGCTATATTCATGGTAGTCCCCCTTCACATTCAAAACTATGCTCCTATTATACACGCTCTAGGGCCCCTGTCCGTAGCCTATGTCACAAAGAAAGGACACCTAGCTTAGCTAGGTGTCCTTTTATAGTTCCAAGAATCCCCAAGGGATTCCCAGATAATCGATCTTAGCGAACGAATTTTTCTACAGCTGCAGTAGAAGTCAAGTGACGGGATGGCATACCCATTTCTTCAGGAGAGATGCCGAGTGCCAAACCAATCAATTGGCTCATGTGCAAGATAGGCATATCTTTATGCAAGGCTACTGTCTTTTTAGCTTCTTCTTGGAACATATCCAATTGCATTTGACACAATGGGCATGGCGTTACTACGCAATCAGCGCCTTCTTTTTCAGCATCAGCATTGATGGAGCCGGTCATTTGCATAACGGAGTCATGCGCTGGGTACACAGCATGGAAGCCGCAGCAATCAACTTTACGGGAGAAGTCGATTGGTGTAGCACCGATAGCGGAAATGATATCAGCCAAGGAAGAAGGGATTTGATAGTCTTCGAAGCCCAATTCAGCTTGTGGCCGCAAGATATGGCAGCCATAAAATTCAGCTACGCGAAGGCCTGTCAAAGGTTTCACTACTTTTGCTTTGAGGTTGTCGAGACCGTAATCGCGAATCAATACCCAAAGGAAGTGAGTTACATCGGATGTACCCTTATATTCTTTGCCGATTTTAGCAAGTTTAGCATTAGTCGCATCTTTTTTAGCTTGATTATTATCAAGCTCATGCTTAGCTTCTGTGAGCATCAAAGTACATGTATTACATACAGTGAGTACATCAAGGCCCATTTCTTCAGCCAAGGCGAGGTTACGAGCGTTAGTAGCCAAGGTAACTTCTGGTTCGATGTCTTGTACGTGGGATGCGCCACAGCAAGTCCAACCGTCGATTTCTTGAATATCAATGCCCAATTTTTTAGCAACAGCTACCGTTGCCAAGTAGTCTTCTTTTGCTGCAGATTCAAGTACGCAGCCAGGGAAAAATGCGTATTTCTTACTCATTATTTGTTTGCCTCCTCTTCAGCAGCTTTGATGATAGTGCGAACACCATCGATACCATTCACTGGTTTTTGTGGTACTACCAATTCGAATGGATTGATCTTGCTGTGTTTCCACAAGCGAAGAGCATAGAATGCTTGTTTTGCAGAATCTACCACGCCGTCAGATTTCAAGGACATGGAAACTTCTTTTAAGCGACCAGTTTTCATGAGGTCTTCTTTGAAAGCTACTGCATGGCGAGTACCTTTAGAGCAAGTCAAGCCATGACGAGTTGCTTCTTTGCGGAGGTTGGAAATGTCCATTGCTGGTTTCAAGTGTTTAGGACAACGGGAGATACAGTTCATGCAGTGAACGCATTTCCACATTTGTTCAAAGGCTGGTTCGATGTGAGCCATTTCGTTGTCATCACGGGAATCAAGTACGAAACGGTTAGCTTTTGTGAATACGAATGGTTCGAGGAAGTCATCTTGACGAGCTGTCAATTTAGAACATTCAGATGCACAGCAGCCGCAGAGGATACATTCTGTACCAGCTACGAATTTTTTGAAATCTGCAGGCGTTTGACGAACTTCGCCATTCTTGAACTCTTCCTTAAGGAAAATCCAAGGAGCTACAGTGCGAAGACGGTCAACCTTAGCTTCCCAGTCAACAACGAGGTCGCGGATTACGCGGAAGTTACCGATTGGAGCGATTTCGATTTCATCGGAACCAAAACGTTCTGTTACTTCGTCGATTTTAGCTTCACAACCAAGCATTGCTTCACCATTAACCTTGATGGAGCAAGCACCGCAAACTGCGGAACGGCAAGCTGCCAAGAAGGTCAATGTAGGATCTTGATTGTCTTTAATGTTTTGAAGGCCCCAGAGGATTGTACGGTCAGCTTCATAGTCAAAGGTAAAGGACTGTACATAAGAACGGCCTTGGTTGTAGCGGTGGATATGATAAGTAATTTGTCTCATCTCTTAGTACTTCCTTTCTTGTGGTTCGTATTTAGTGAACACAACAGGACGTGTGCTCATTTCATATTGACCATTAGCGCCCAATTTTTGAATGGAGTGAACGAGGTAGTTAACATCGTCACGTTTATCAAAGTCATCACGAGTGTGAGCGCCACGGGATTCTTTACGCCAGAGGGCACCGGATACGATAGCTTTCGCTACAGTCAACATGGAGCCGATTTCTACGTAGTTTACGAAAGCCATGTTGTAAGTACGTTCTGTATCACCTACATAGCAAGTCTTGTAATCTTCGATGAGTTTGTTAACTTCTTCCAAAGCTTGAGACATAAGTTCTTCAGTACGGAAGATACCGCATTTATTCCACATAGCGTTAGCCAATGCATCACGGATTTCAGTAACAGGGCGACCACCTTGACGGTTCGTTACTTCGGTAAATGTATCTTCCCAACGTTGACGGGCTGCTTCGATTTCAGCATCGCAGTTTATTTGGTCATGGGATTCAGCATAGTCAGCGGCACCAGCACCAGAAACGCGGCCGAACACAACGCCATCAGCCAAGGAGTTACCACCCAAGCGGTTAGCACCGTGGATGGAGATACAGGAACATTCGCCAGCAGCGAAGAGACCTGGAACTTCAGTAGCACAAGTCTTGTAGTCGACTACGTCGATACCACCCATGATGTAGTGAGTTGTAGGACGAATTGGTACAGGTTCTATCAATGGATCGCAATGTTCAAAGGACATAGCAAGGTCGCGGATACCATGAAGTTTTTCGATGATAACTTCAGGGCCCAAGTGACGAAGGTCAGCCACAACATAAGCATCAAGGCCTGTACCATTGAAACCACGACCTTCAGCAATTTCCACTTCGATAGCTTTCGCTACAACGTCACGGGATGCCAATTCCATTTTGTTAGGCGCATATTTTTTCATGAACCGTTCGCCGTCTTTATTGAGGAGGTAACCACCTTCACCACGAACCGCTTCGGACATGAGAATACCAGTTTTACCAAGACCTGTTGGATGGAATTGAACCATTTCCATATCTTTGAGGCCACAACCAGCACGGAATGCTGCTGCCATACCATCGCCTGTGGAAAGGAATGGGTTAGTTGTACGAGTCCAGAAGATACGACCAGAACCACCAGTAGCCATAACAATCGCTTTAGCTTTGATTGTTTCTACACGGCCTTCCTTCATGTTCCAGATAACTGCACCACCGAGAACACCATCTTTAACGACGAGGTCCAAGAGATACCATTCTTGCAAGAAGTGAACGTTTTCTTTCAAGCATTGTTCGTAAGTGGTGTGCAAGATTACATGGCCAGTTTTATCGGCAGAGTAGCAAGTACGTGGATAAGATTGACCACCGAAGTTACGTTGCGCAATCTTGTTTTCATCTGTACGGGAGAATGGAGCGCCCATATGGTCCATTTCCAAAATGCCTTCTGGGCATTTAGAGCAGAAGAATTCGATAGCATCTTGGTCACCAAGATAGTCGGAACCCTTAACGGTATCAAATGTATGTGTTTCAACAGAGTCTTCAGCTGCTACATTTTTCAAAGCACCGTTAACACCGCCTTGTGCCATTGCTGTGGCAGAACGGGTTGGGAAAATTTTAGTGATAAGAGCCACTTTCAAGCCCTTACGGCGACCAACTTCGAGAGCTGCACGCATGCCTGCGCCACCGCTACCTACTACTAGAACATCAAATTGTTCCATAATAACCTCCTCATAAAACCTACTATGATTTAGCGTGTCATGTCCCTGAGGGCTGCACACTATCGTATAGTCTACAATGCATTATCCCTTATCAAGAGGCCTTTGTCTAAGCACAATTTGTAATAGTAAAATGCCTGCAAATTAGACTGAACATAATTATCAATAAGCTCTCTGCAAAGATTTTAAAGACTCTGTAAGCCCTACAAAAGTGTCCCTATAGGGTAGACTATGTGACGAAACTCACAACGATACTTTTTAAATCACCTCTTATCCTATTTTTCCCCTAAGGGAAATCTGCCATTCATGACTACCAAACTTTGTTTGTTTATTTTAATAATGAAAAATGATTTCATTAAAAAATTTATTCATTTTTTATTTTTTATGAAGAAGATTTTCATCGATTTCTCACTATCTTCATGTAAACTGAATGAGAATTATAAATAGTTCTTCATGTTTCTGTTTTTATGGTTAGCTCCCATGATTCTACACTTTAGAATGAGGAGATTCATATAAGCTACCCACAGATCTATCAGAAGGATATAAATTGCATATATTGTAATTACTATAAGGAGATTAAAGCCATGAAAATACTCTTAGTAGAAGACGAAGAAATGTTAAATTCTATTACTGCCAAATATCTTCGTGCAGAAGATATGGTAGTTGACACCTGCCTCAACGGCGAAGAAGCCCTAGAAACACTTTCCCACTCCACCTATGATGTGGTAGTTATGGACATCATGATGCCTGTTATGGATGGCATCACGGCCCTCAAAAAAATCCGAGAACGAGAAATCACTACACCAATCCTCTTGCTCACAGCGAAGGATACCGTTCAAGACAAAGTAAATGGTCTTAATGCCGGTGCTGATGACTACTTGGCTAAACCATTTGAATTCGAAGAACTCATCGCTCGTATTTACGCCTTAGGACGTCGCTCTGCTGGTGCCGTATCTAACGATCTCGTAGTAGGGCCTGTAACCATCAACGTAGCATCTCGCACCGTCAAAGTGAACGGTGTAGATGTAACCTTGACCCAAAAAGAATTCAACCTTCTTTATTTCCTCGCTTCCAATGAAAACGTAGTAGTATCTCGCCAACAAATCCTCGACTATGTATGGGACTATGACTATGCACCTGCATCTAACTTAATTGATGTATACATCAAAGATTTACGGAAAAAAATTGATGCTTCCAGCGATGATAAACTCATTCAAACAGTACGCGGGGTAGGCTATGTCTTCCGAGTTCCAGAACAACACTAATCCAACAAATGATGCGGCTGGGACCCCTCGTCTTTTTGACCGTTGGTCCCTGACCTTTAAGATTATCGCTTGGTATACCATTTTTCTTTCGGCCGTGCTCATTCTCTTATCAATCTTTATTTTCCAATTTACCCAACGTTGGGAAAGTAATGAACTCAATACCCGTCTAGAGTCCACCGCTGTTACCATGGCCGATAATCTCACTCAATTCCAACCCTACCAAAAGGGGGCCTTCTATATTCTTTACTCCCAAGAAGGTCTCATCCTGAAAGGGGCACTTCCTGATGGTTTCCCTAAACAAACCATCATGTCTCCTAACAAGATTGCTGAAATCACCATCAACGATATGACCTATTATTATTACGATACGCCAACTCATGATGGTGCCTTCAACGGTTGGATTAGAGGGATCGCACCCATCCGTAATGTAAATAGTCGGACTGCCAATATGCTCTATACCCTCCTCTTTGGAGGGATTGCCTTCTTAATCATCGCTACCTTGGGTGGCTACTTACTCATCAAGCGATCCTTAAAGCCAGTTCGGGATATTACCAAAACAGCAGCAGAAATTACCAATTCCAGAAACTTGTCTCGCCGTATTCCTGCTGCGGGCTCTGGGGATGATGAATTATCTGAATTGACCATCACGCTCAACAAGATGTTCAAGGCCCTAGATGATTCTTCCACCCGAGAACGGCAATTTTCCTCTGATGTATCCCACGAATTACGGACGCCAATTGCCGTCATTAAGGCAGAGGCAGACTTCGGTCGCAAGCACATCAAAGATATGAGCGAAGCTAAAGAAGCCTTTACCAACATCTATCAAAAGAGTCGCTTTATGACCGACCTCATCTCTCAGCTCTTAGATCTGGCCCGCTTAGACCAATTTGACAGCCTAGCTAAGCAAGAAATCAACCTCTCCTCCATGCTCCACACCATAGCTCATGACTATGAACGGCTAAGCGAAGAGAACCACATCAAATTTTCTGCTAACATAGCTGATAACATCTGCTTAACATGCCATCCAGCAGCCCTCCAACGGGCCATTGGCAACTTCTTGGATAACGCCTTTAAGTTTACTCATTCCCAAGTAAAACTTAAGACCTATCGCTTGCACGGTGCCGTGGTTATCTCTGTAGAAGACGACGGTCCTGGCATACCAGAAGAGGCCCTTCCTAAGATTTGGAACCGCCTTTACCAAACGGATGCCTCCCGATCTCACAAGAAAAACAAGGGCGTTGGCCTGGGTCTTTACTTTGTACGCCGTGTGGCCCAACTCCATAAGGCTGCTGTAGATGTACAAAGCACACCTAATGTAAAAACCACCTTCTCCTTGGTCATTCCCTTAGGCCAAGAATCATAAGGACATACCTTCACCTAAATAAAAATAGGGCTAGGACATATACGTCCTAGCCCTATTTTTTATTACAAAGGAATTAGATTCTAGACAAAATTACGCTACTCTACTACATATGCGCTAACTTTACCCATGTCTATATTCAATCTTATAGGTGATCGATTGGTGCACCGTAGAAATATTCCACATCGTGACTGGATTCAACAGTCATATCTAAGCGATGAACCTTACCTAGCATCTTAGACCGTGCATAAGAATGACCATCATCGCTATGTTGGCCCCCAAAGTAAGCAAATTTCGACTTACCTAGAGTGTATTTAAGTTCTACATAGATACCGCTCGCCATATACTTCTTCTTATTATAGCCCAAATCCAAAGATAGGCTAGGGGTCAACTGCATTTCAGAACCAAACCTAAGACCTCGATAAGAACTGCTTCCATGAGTTCCAAACAAAGGCCCCCCTTGACCAATATAGTAGTATTCTTGCCCATGACTGCCACTAGTCCCCTTCCAGGCATAAGCATTGGCATAAAGGCGGACCCAACGTGCATTCTTGAAGGTTCGTGCATAGCCCACATCATAACCAGAAAGCGCTCGATTCATATCATAGCTATTATAATTTTCATAAGGAATTGTATTCCACGTAGGATATCCATCTGGAAGACCATTAGGGTACAATTCAGGTGTATACAACCGTGATAAATCGGTCGTTCCTCCCATGGTTTTTACAAAACCGCTGGTTCCTAACCCCTTATAAATATTGGCATAAAATTCATTATGGCCTACCACATACTCAAGGCCACCGGAAACACGCTTATAACTATCTTTAAAGGACCGGTCTACGAAGGCATTGACCCCCACATAGGCATTGTCACCCCTGCTCATATGGCGATACCCTAAGCCTAAGGAACCTACGCCACCAAGACTTTCAGAACTTGTAGAATCAGCATTTTGTTGTACATAATAGTTAAACCCATAAGGGCCTAGTCGAAATTCTGGTAATAGATACCCTCGTACGCTTTGGGATCTAATAAACTGTCCCCCACGACCCAATTTGCCTTGTAGAAAGACTACACTTTTGGAGTTCTCATCATAGTGACCAATGGGTTGTAATGTTTCTATATAGGCCTTATTAACTCCCTTTTTAGTATTTTGGCTAGATACATCACGCCGTTCTGTATGCGCATCATTATATTGCCAACTATAATTATTGGTAGACGATTCATTGGCACCCGGTTTTCCGGCCTCCCAAGAGATACCTATATCTGTTCGATCAAGCCAAGTAGACGTATGGGTCTTTTGACTGTTAGCACCACCATTACCTACGTTCGTATCCGAAACTTCATTAGCAAAGGCCATACTTTGAAGGCCACAGGCCAGAGTCCCCAACACAAGAACTTTGCACACCAATTTATTGTTCATATGCCACTTTCCTTTTTACACACCTCAAGAAGGGTCTGAGCCCCTTTCATTAGGCACTCATTATAGCTAAATCAACTACTATAGTCAACAGAATCTTTCATCATGTCATCTATTATTTTTATATATAAAATAGTACTTTGTATACAGATAAAACTCTTATTACTTTCCCCATCATAAGTTATATGCTAAGAATCCCATCTCACTATGTATAGAAAAGAAAACCGCAAGCTCAGGCTTGCGGTTTTCTTATAAGGGGAGTGTTAAGTGTATACTCTAGTGAAACATATTGAGTAGAACAGAGTTCTAATGGGAGAAAATATGTTGACCCATAGGGTCTATCACTTATACATGAATAGTATACAAGCCTTCTATGAGCCACTGGTGAATCTATAATAAATTGATTATAAAATTGAGAATAACCCTAATCAAATTCACCTACACAGCCAGCTAATGCAAGCTCTTACCTCTATTATAGGTAAGTCTCTTACCACCATTCATTGATATAGGTCTTTTGTTTTGGCCAATAGGTATCCAAGACATCCAATAGGCCTTCACCGGCCGCTAAGCGATCTTCAAAGGCTAGTTCTTCAGCCGACATAGCCCCCATGAGGAGGAGAGACAAGGCCCCTACATCCATGGATACATCTACCAACTGGCTATTAGGGTCATGGGAAAGCTTATCCACCAGAACCTGGCCGGAGTAGGCCACGGTAATTCGATACACGCCTTGGTTCCACGGACACATAGGGTCATCTAGGGCTAGGGTAAATTCTCGCTCCACTTGGTCTGGAGACTGCCCTATTTGGGCTAGCATATCTTCAGATCCTGGAATAGATTCCAAGAAGGATTGGCCTCCAATAGCTTCTAAGGCCCCTTTGGCATCTACTACCCGAGCCATCATAAATGGCATGGTGGTATGACCCGTCTTTCCATCTGGGACGAGACGGAAACCTTGATCTTGGAAGCCCTCATTCCAACGGACGCTAGACCCTTGAGACCGGTGGTTATAAAGGTAGTTAAGGAGGGCTCCCTGCCCTCGACGAGTGGTATAAATGAATTCGGATACCATAATTTCCGGCTGCCCTAGGCGATAGGCCATATACCCTTCTACTTGCCCCTCATCATTGCGAGCGATGGCCACATGGACCCCTTCTGCGAAGAAGGATTCCAAAAGCCGCTTCCATTCTTTTGGCCCCCGTAAGGCATAGCCTGATAAGCCAGCCGTATAGGCCTCATAAACAGGGGCCAACCAAGTCCATTGATCTACAGAATTGATTAAACCAAAGTGGAGGCTTCGATCAGTTAACGATCGCAAGTCCTCTAAGGACATAGTCTGTACCCATTGGTGGCAGTAGAGTTCCCAACCATACTGTTGATAGAAACCAGCCTTAGATGGCATAAGGATGGTCATAACCTGACCTCGTTGCCGCAACTCTTCCAAGGAGGCCTTGAGCAAACGCCCCCCTACACCACCTCGACGGGCCGCTGGATGAGTGGCCACTCCGACCATATACGATGTTGGTAAGACCCGGTCCCGTACCACCAAATCATATTGGCGGAGGTGTACAGTGGAAAGAACTTGGTCTTCTTCTAGGCCCACTATAGTATTTTCAGGCTCATAGCAAGATCCAAAATAGTATTGGAAAAAGGGATCTTCCTTGGGTTCAAAGCAGTAGGCCCAAAGGGATTCTACAGCCTCCCGATCGGCTTCTTGGGCGATTCTAAATTCCATGATTCCTCCTCAGCCTCCAGCCTAGCTGGGGCCTTATAGAAAAAAGCGAGCACCCGGTGCTCGCTTTCAGATTATTTACCACCTGTCGCATTATCCTCAGGATTAGCATAAACAGCGTCGTATTTTTCAGCAAAGTGGTCCGGATTATAAGACTCCTTAGCTTGGCGAAGGCCTGGCAAGCCCATATCTTCTTCACGGTTAACGAATTCCGTATCCCCGAAAGTGTGACGGATAAATTCATTATTAATAGCCTGGTAAAGGCCACGAATATCAGGGTTAGCCTTTTCGATATGAATGAGTGCAATTTTCTCGTTGATAAGTTCCCCAATGGAGAAGGCTTCTACCCGCCCGAAGAGCTTAATCGCGCCACCCTTAAGGCCCAATTCATCCCAGTGGTCAAAGAGGAGGTTGATAGCCACCAATTCATCCTCAATTCCTTCTTCATGATGAGTTTCCACCCATTCCGCCGCGGTCTTACGACATTCGTCAAAGAGGTCCGGCGTAATTGGCAAGTATTCATAGTTGGAATATTGCATGCGGAACTGGTTGAGATGATTTTTCTTTTGACGGAACTTCTTACCGGACAAATTAATGAGATCAGAGGTCTTATAAATGTACTCCCAATTGTCTCGGTCCTCTGTAAAAGCATAGCGCCCAGGGCAGAGGGTTTCCATCCGCTCTTTTACTTCCTTGGAAATCCCCTTAAAAGAGAAGGGAAGGCCCTTGTGGAGGAACCATTCCTTGGCGCGGAGCAAGCCGTCTAGGAACTTAGCATCCTTACCGGCAAATGGTGGCAAGAGGAAGGTATCCCGTTTACCGCCCCCTTGAATGTAGAGGACTCCATTTTCTTCAGCCCAGGAGATGCCATAGGCATCTTGCCACATGTAGAGGGTGGTAAAGCAGTTATCCGATGCCTCATAGTGATGCAAGCTGAAATATTTATCGATAATTTTTTTATCTTCTAATTCAAAGCGTTTAAATTCTAAAATTGTAATCGCCTCCTCGTTTCTAATTTATTCTTTAATCTTGACCGATTGGCCGAGTTCGTAAGTTCCAGGTGATGTAATGACAGCTTCCCCTTCAGAGATACCCGACAAGACTGGCGCATAGCCATCTGTCGCCTCCCCGACGGATACAACCCGCACATCTACGGTATTGTCCTTGGTCACAACATAGACAAACTTGCCATCATCATTTTCATGGACAGCTTGTTCCGGTATGGAAAGGATGGGAGCTACTGCGTCAGACCCAATAAAGAGAGGGTAAAATTCCCCTGCCTTGATGAGGCCTTGACTGTTATCAAAGGTAGCCTTTACCAAGACCGCTGGTGTCCCATCGGCTGCACTGGTATCTACATAGGTCAATTCCCCTGGAATCGTTGTATCACCTACCACCAGGTGAACCTTGATAGTTTGCTTAGCTTCTGGTGTAGCCAAGACCTTGGCTACCGCTTGTGGCAGACTCAAAGAGGCAACGACTGGTGTCGCTTGAGAGATTAACATGAATGGCCGCCCTTGGATGGCCACCTTCCGGTCTTCGTTATAGATAGTTGTTACGATCCCTGCTATAGGGGCTTTAATTTGAGCATTAGCCAGGTCTGCTTGGACTTTACTCATAGCGGCTTCAATCCCCGCTATATTGGAAGCACCACCAGAAGAGGCTACGGTCGTCGTTTGGGCACTAGCCCGAGAGGCTATGCGGTCGTATTCCTTCTGGGTAATAATCCCTGCAGATAACATAGATTGTGCCTGTGCTAATTGGCCGCTAGACACGGCTGCTGGTGTAGTGGTAGTCGTAGAATAGGAACTAGTTTGTGCCTCATTGAGCTTGGCCTGCAAGGAGGACAATTGAGCCTGCAAGCTAGATGTATCCAAGATGGCTACCACTTGCCCTGCTTGGACCGTGTCTCCCACCTTAACCGTAAACTGCGCCACCTGACCACCCACCTCTGGTTGAATGGTGGCCTTATTAAGAGCTGCTACATTGGCATCCGCTTGGATAGCTATAGGTAATTCCTTCTCTTGTACCTTTTCTACGGTGACTGTGGAAGATCCACAGCCAGCAAGGCCGAAGATAAGGGCTACTAAGATGATGATTATACCGATAATAGCAAGTAAGCGGGTCGCGGATATTTCAATTTTCATATGCTTATACCTACCCTGTAATATCTAGTAACACTTTATTTTACCATATTCTACCCCTAGCCACCTGTGAATTTGATGACAGGCAGCATGTCAGATTAACTATGAGGGACGAACTTCCAATATACAGAAAGCCTGCCTATTTTATCAAAGCTTCGAAATCAGAACGGCCGTGGAACCGGACAAAGTGATCCTGGCTAGCAGCTGCTTGCTTAACCGCAGGATTAGTGTCGATGGCCTTCTTAAGCCAAGTCATAGCCTCTTGATCTTGCCCCTTGTCAGCGTAAATAGTGGCTACCCCATAGAGAGACCAAGTATTATTAGGATCATCCTTGAGGACCTTATCGAACCAGTCTTTAGCTTGATCTAGTTGACCACCCAACTTGTAAACCATAGCTGTATTGTAGTAATTAGCCACATTGTGAGGGTTTAGGTCATAGGCCTTCTTAACATTTTCTAGGCCCCCTTCTACATCCCCATTCAAGGCCTGGCAAAGGCCCTTTACGGAATAGGCATAATCATTGTCGCTATCCGCCTGAATAACCCGGTCTGCTTCCTTGATGGCCCCCTTATAATCACCCGCATTCATTGTAGCAATAGCGCCAGCCATATCCTGCATATGGTGTTCAGCCTTATCCTTGCTATCCTCTTGACTAGCTTGACCTGACTTATCTGCCTTAATTTGTCTGGCTGCATCCTTATTCATGCCAGCCAAAAAGCCACAGCCAGAACTGGTTGCAAAAATACCCACTAAAGCTAATGTGGTCAAGAGTTTCTTATTCATAATTACCTTCCTTTATCTACTACATATACCCTACTATACCACAAAGGGAGAGCTCACGCCTGTGAGCTCTCCCTTTTGAATGCACTATTTAATTAAGGTCTCTATGCTAAGTGAAAACTAAATCTCCAATTATTTAGCATATTTATCAGCAAAGGCCTTTTCTTCCGCATCATGTTGGCTGAGCCCTTCAGCGACATACTTGGCAATAGCTGCTTGCATTTCTTCATATGCCACAGGTACTACCTTAGTAAAGCGGTTTTTGAAGGTTTCCCAGTTGTCCAAGATATGACGACCCTTTAAGGAATTAGTGTGGAGAACGTGTTGTTCTACCAATTCCTTAATGCGATCGATGTCGCTTTCATTAGCAGGCCGGCATTCTACCAAGCCAGTGTTACAATAGCGTTCATCGAAATCTAAGAGGTACGCATAGCCACCGGACATACCAGCTGCAAAGTTACGGCCTGTAGGTCCCAAGATGAGGACTTCCCCACCAGTCATGTATTCACACCCGTGGTCGCCCACGCCTTCTACAACAGCAGTGATCCCAGAATTACGAACGGCAAAGCGTTCACCTGCTACGCCATTGATATAGGCCGCACCGGAGGTCGCTCCATAAAAAGCTACATTACCGATAAGGATGTTCTTATCTGCATCAAAGGTAGCTTCGTGAGGAGGGAATACGGAAATAATCCCACCGGACAAACCCTTACCGATGTAGTCATTCGCATCCCCTTCTAGGGTCAAGGTCATGCCCTTAGGGATGAAAGCACCGAAGGATTGGCCTGCATTACCTACGAAGGACAACTTGATTGTATTTTCAGGAAGGCCTTCCTCGCCATACTTGCGGGTCACCTCAGAACCCACCAAGGTCCCCACAACGCGGTTGCGGTTATTGATGGCCAACTTAGCGCGGATTGGTTTTTTATCTTCAATAGCCGGACGGCACATACGGAGCAATTTGGAAAGATCTAGGCCACGTTCCAATTCATGGTCTTGTTCCCGGCTATGAATATGACCTACAGATGCGTCTGTGTATGGCTTAAAGAGGATTCGCTTCAAGTCTACCCGGGACAACTTGTAGTTATCACCTTGGGATTTAGGGCGAATGAGATCAACGCGACCAACCAATTCCGCTACGGAACGGATGCCTAAGCGAGCCATGATTTCACGGAGTTCACGAGCGATGAAGAGGAAGAGGTTTTCCACGTATTCAGGCTTACCGGAAAAGCGAGCCCGGAGCTTTTCATCCTGAGTGGCTACCCCGTAAGGGCAGGTATTAAGGTTACATACGCGAGCCATCTTACAGCCTACAGCCACCAATGGAAGCGTACCGAAACCAAAGTATTCAGCCCCCAACATAGCGGCTACAGCTACGTCGAAACCAGTCATCAACTTGGAATCAACTTCCAATTGGATACGGTCACGTAAGCGATTGAGCATCAAGGTTTGATGGACTTCAGAGAGACCCAATTCCCAAGGCACGCCAGCATGCTTGATGGAGGTCCGACCAGCGGCCCCTGTCCCCCCGTCATAGCCGGAGATAAGGATGTTGTCCGCCTTAGCCTTGGCTACGCCGGCAGCGATGGTACCAACCCCTGCTTCCGCACACAGTTTTACGGACACGCGGGCATGACGATTGACATTCTTGAGGTCATGGATGAGTTCCGCCAAATCTTCGATGGAGTAGATATCATGATGTGGTGGAGGAGATACCAATTCAACACCTGGTGTGGAGTGACGGGCATGGGCGATATCTGGAGATACCTTACGGCCTGGCAATTGGCCCCCTTCCCCTGGCTTAGCCCCTTGGGCGCACTTGATTTGCAATTCTTGTGCATGAATCAAGTAATCTGCAGTAACCCCAAAGCGACCAGATGCCACCTGTTTTACCTCGGAATTCATGGAGTCCCCATTAGGTAATGGCACAAAGCGGGATGCATCTTCCCCACCTTCGCCTGAGTTGGATGTACAACCCAAGCGATTCATAGCAATAGCGATAGTTTCATGAGCTTCCTTAGAGATAGCCCCGAAGGACATAGCCCCTGCCTTAAAGCGTTTCACGATGGATTCCACCGGTTCTACTTCTTCTACGGCGATACCGCCTCCTTCAGGTAAGTTGAGTTCCATAAGGGACCGAAGTGTTACATGGTAATTATCTTGGATATCCTTGGAGTATACCTTATATTGCTTATAGTCATTATTGATAAGCGCTTCTTGGAGTTCATTAATGGTGGATGGGTTATAGAGATGTTCTTCTCCATCCTTCATTGGTCCATAGAAACCACCTGGTACCAAGGCCTTAGCCCCATCTTGGAAGATACGGTTATGGCGGCTAATGGTTTCAATAGCAATCCCCCCTAACCCAATACCACCAATACGGGTAGCTGTGTTAGGGAAATACCGGCGGATAAAGTCCGTATTAAGGCCAATGGCTTCAAAGATTTGTGCCCCATGGTAGGACCGAACCGTGGAAATCCCCATCTTGGACATAACCTTCAAGAGACCAGACACGGCAGCATGGATGTAATTTTCTTGTGCCTCTTCCACAGTGAGGTCACCCAAGCGCTTATGGGCCACCAAATCTGCCACTGTATCCAAAGCCAAGTATGGGTTAATGGCAGTTACACCATAGCCCAAGAGAGTCGCGAAGTGGTGAACTTCGCGCGGTTCACCAGATTCTAGGATGAGGCCTAGATCAGTGCGAAGTTTCTTGGCAATCAAGTGATTATGAACCGCAGAGGCAGCCAAAAGGGCTGGAATAGCGGCATGGTCCTTATCGACACCGCGGTCAGAGAGAACCAAGATATTAGCGTCAGTCTTAGCCAAGTCTTCCGCTTGTTGGCAAAGTTCATCCAAGGCTGCTTTCAAACCATCTAAGCCCAAGGCAGGGTTGAAGAGGATTGGCAAGGAAACGGATTTCAAGCGGTCACAATCAATGTTTTTGATGTTAGCCAACTCTTGGTTGGTCAAGATAGGACGACGCATGGAAATGGCCGCCGTTCCTTCCTTATTAGGGTCGGTCAAGTTGCCAGAGTTCCCCAACATAACCCGAGTAGAGGTAACCATTTCTTCCCGAATACAGTCAATTGGTGGGTTGGTTACTTGAGCGAAGAGTTGCTTAAAGTAGGTGTAGAGAAGCTGTGGCTTATCAGACAAGATAGCCAATGGTGCATCAGCCCCCATAGCCCCTACAGGATCTTTACCATCCTTAGCCATAGGCGTAATCATGCGGACCATATCCTCTTGGGTATAGCCAAAGGCCTGTTGTTGTTCAAAGATATTGTCCACCTTAGGAAGCTTATCAGCTGCTACTGGTGTTACCTGGGATAAGTGGATGATGTGGTCCTTATTCCAGTCGCCATAAGGATGTTCTGTAGCCACATCTTGCTTGATTTCTTCATCAGAGATAATCCGTTGTTGGTCCAAGTCGATAAGAAGCATCTTCCCTGGTTCCAAACGCCCCTTATAGCGAATATTTTCCGCTGCTTCGTCCACTACGCCCACTTCAGACGCCATGACAACACGGTCATCATTGGTTACATAATAACGGGCAGGGCGGAGACCATTGCGGTCTAGGACACCGCCGATAACCTTACCATCGGTAAAGCCGATAGCGGCAGGACCATCCCAAGGTTCCATGAGGAAAGAATTGAATTCATAGAAGTCGTGTTTCTCCTTGGTCATGAGTTTATTCTTTTCCCAAGGTTCTGGAATCATCATCATCACCGCATGAGGCAAGGACCGACCGGTGAGATGCAAGAATTCCAAGGTATTATCGAACATGGCCGAGTCAGACCCAGAGGCATCCACAATTGGGAATACCTTTTCAATATTAGGGAAGAGACGAGACTCAGCCTTGCCTTGACGGGCGTTAATCCAGTTTACATTGCCCCGAATGGTGTTGATTTCACCATTATGGACGATGTAGCGGTTAGGATGGGCCCGTTCCCAAGATGGGAAGGTGTTGGTGGAGAAGCGGGAATGGACCATAGCCAAAGCGGAGGTAAAGTCCAAGTCATTGAGGTCCAAATAGAAGTTCCGCAATTGTTCAGGTGTGAGCATCCCCTTGTAGACGATAGTCCGAGATGACAAGGATGCGATGTAGAAATTAGAAGACAATTCCTTGGAGAGAGGAACGATCCGCTTTTCCGCAGCTTTGCGAATGATATAGAGCTTGCGTTCAAACTCATCTTGATTGGTCACATCTGGACCTTGACCAATAATGGCTTGGAGGAACCAAGGACGGAGACCCTTGGCGGTTTCCCCGATGCAAGTAGCATCGATTGGCACTTCACGCCACCCCAAGAAGATTTGCCCCTCTTCCTTAACCACCTCTTCAAAGATAGCCTTTTGCTGGTTGCGGAGGTCTTCATAGCGGTGGGCAAAGATCATGCCAACGCCGTACTTGCCTGTTGCAGACAACTTAATGCCCAATACATCGCACTCCCGTTGGAAGAAGGCATGTGGAATTTGAAGCAAGATACCGGCGCCATCCCCTGTATTCTCATCGGCCCCAGCACCGCCGCGGTGTTTGAGGCGTTCTAGAATTTCTAGGCCATCATCGATAATCTTATGGGATTTTTTCCCCTTAATATTAACGACAAAGCCCATGCCGCAAGCATCTTTTTCATAGCTGCTATCATAGAGCCCTTGCGCTTGAAATTGCGCGCGCTCAGATGCAGATGTCATAGACGAATCTTGTTGATGATCTGTCATAATCCTACCTCTTTCCAATCTATGGATTACCTCTACCCATAAAGGCTAGAAGTTATACACATATACATAGACTTCTATAATTCTATAGAAATAACAATACATTCCTAGTATAGCAGAAAATCCTTGTCATATCAGCTTTTTGCTTATGTATACATAATTTACAAGGCTCTGGGCAAGAAAAAAGGACATTCTCTAAGAGAATGTCCTTACTAGGTGTATTTTCCCTAACTAGTAGGGCTATTAACCGAAGATTTTTTCCAATCGGTCATCGGTTATGATCGTACCTACATAGAAGTCGCCAAAAATCCCATAGCGGGCAGATGCTTCTTCAAAACGCATATCATAGACGATTTTCTTGAATTGGATATCGTCATCGCCCAATAGGGTGATACCCCATTCATGTACATCTAGGCCACAAGCACCGGTAGTAAACTCACTCATAACGGATAAGTAGGTCTTACCCAATTCCCCATGAGACTTCATGAGCATACCCCGTTCGCGGGCTGGCAGCATATACCAATTATCCTCTAAATTACGGGACTTACTCATAGGGTAGAAGCACATGTACTTATTGCGTGGCACATGAGGGTAAAGCTTTTGCTTAACTTCTGGACCTTCCATCTTGGATGTGAGGTACATAGACAATTCCGTTACAGATGTGAAGGAATAGGTATTTTCTAGAACACTAGCAATCTTAAGCTTACGGAATTCTAGCTCTACATCGTTAAGTTCTTCCAAGGATGGACGAAGGAACCAGAACATGAGGTCACCCTTATGGCCCACTACATCGTAAAAGGCATAGGAAGAGGTGCCAGCTTGGTGGCCTTCTTCTAATTTAACGACGAAGGCTTTGAGTTCATCAAGAGCCTCTCTTTTTTCTTGATCATCAAATTGATTCCACAAGTAGAAATCGATGCGGTATACCGTATGGAGAGAGTGCCACCCTTCTGCTGTTTGCACAGCTTTGCCTAGTCGGTTACCTTCCGCATCATAACCAGGTGCCCCTGGTTGCCCTTTTGGTGCAGCCCCTGGGTGTCCTCCTGGATGACCAGCACCAGGATGGCCGGCACCTGGATGACCTGCGTGTGGATGTTGTGCTTTCATTTGATCTGTCATATTAAGCCTCTTTCTTGAGTTTTTCTACTAACTCTTTTGCTTGTTTTACCCCGTCTGGAATGCCAATGCCGTCAAATGGCGTACCAATGGTATAGAGGCGAGGGTAAGTATGATGAATGTGTTGACGTACCTTATCAATGGCTACCTTATGGCCGACATAGTACTGTGGCATACAGTGAACTAGGCGGTTAATTTCTACCCAAGAAGGTTTTGCTGTAAAGCCTAGTAGCTTATGGATTTCCTCTACAGCCAAAGCCTTAAGGCCCTCATCATCATGCTCTTCTACAGCATGATTACCAGGTTTGCCCAAGAAGACTCGGAGGACGATCTTATCCTCTGGCGTAGTTTGTGGCCACTTTTGGCTGAGGTTGGTACAAGCTGTTACCGGCGTATCTGTCTTGCGGGTCACCAGAAGGCCAGACCCCAAAAGGTTGGCATCAAAGGAATCCTTTTCAAAGGCCATGATGGCGATGGCACAGGATGTTTGGTCCATAGTATAAAGGGGTTCCATAGCCTTATCCCCTTCGAACCAAGTCCGGTAAGAAGCGGGCGGTGTTGCTATGATGACATCATCAGCTACACACACTTGCCCCTTAACAGTCACGTGATAGGTATCGCTATCCTTATTATAAACCAATGCTTCTACAGGGGAAGACTTATGGATGGTTACATTGGACGGCATTTGCGCTTCAATCGCTTCTACCACTGCATAAAGGCCATCTTTCAATTGACGGAAAAGGCCGCCCTTAAGCTTAGGTGCTGCTTGGCGAGGCTTATCTTGTTTAACAGGAGGCGCTGGTTCAGCATCCCCTTCTACCCCTTGAGTTTGCTTGGTCACATTCTCTACGCCCGCCTTCTTATGGGCTTTAGCAGAGTGGATCATACCCTTCACCATATTGCCATACTTCTGCTCAACTTGGATAAAATGAGGGAAGGTAGACTGGATGGAGATTTTGTAGATGTCACCCCCATAAATCCCCGACAAGAGAGGCTCGATGAGCTTGTCCATCATCTCTTGTCCCAAGTGATGGAGGAAGAAGTGACCGATAGAGATATCCCCATCTTTATCGAGTCTTACAGGGCCCTTAAAAATATCTAAGCCTGCCCGCAACTTTCCGGGCCATGAAATGAGACTAGAGGTGATGAAGGGACCCATTTTACTTGGAATCCCCATGATAGCTCCGCCAGGGATAGGATGGATCTTACCTTCCGTATAGACATAAGCCTGGCCTGTGGCATTAGCCACCAATTGATCAGCGAGACCTAGGTCACAAATTAGATCTGTCATTTCAGACTTACGAGCTAGGTAGGAATCAGGCCCCAACTCAACCACAAATCCATCCATGCGCTTAGTTTGAATCTTACCGCCCAAGTTAGAATGGGCTTCGTAGATGTCAATGGTCCAATCTGGTTTAGCTTGTCCTAAATAGTAAGCGGCAGCGAGGCCCGTCAGGCCTCCGCCAATAACTGCTACGCGTTTCATATTCTTATCCTTTTACACACGCCACGGCACTTGCCATGGATTCAATCAACAATGCACTATCATTAGGCATACTAGGACGGTAATAGTGAGCTCCACCTGCCTCAATTTGCTCCCTATAAACCACATCATCATCATACAGAACTTCTAAATGCTCTGTAATAAAGCCCAGAGGAACAATGACGATATGTTTATATCCCTGGTCCAAAGCCTTCTGGATAACCTGATCAACCTTAGGTTCCATCCAACGTCCTCGCGGTGGCGCCGACTGCCAAGCCTGGCAATACTGGTCTAAACCTAAGCCCTGAGCTAGCCTCTTAGCGGCCGTTTTAATGTCCTCTACATAAGGATCACCCATGGCTACAATCTCTTGAGGTAAAGAGTGGGCCGAAAAAATATAATAAGCATCATCTGGGACCGCTAGGTCCTTAATAGCCTCTTGCCAACATCTAGTAAAGGCCGTAGTATCCCACCAAGCATCCACCCGGTAGATGGTCATCCCATAGCGATCAGCCACAGCCTTAGCCCGCCGACCATAGTCGGCCGTACCCAAGGCAGAATAGAAAGGAGACGCGGCCACTAGAACCGCCTCTTCAATACCATCCCTGTGCATGGTCTCTACAGCCTCCTCAATGGAAGGTGTGAGGTGCTTATAACCCTCGTAGAGGCGGTAGTTGCCACCCCTAGCATTGAGGTGAGACACTAAGGCCTGCCCCTGCTTATGGGTAGCCTCATTGAGGGGGGAGAAGCCCCCTTCAAAAGAACCTATAATATCATAGCGCCTCTTAAGAGAAGACACCTCCGGTTGGCTAGGTTGACGCCCCCGAATACTGGTTAGGTAAGGAATGATCTCCTCTTCAGACCGTGGGGTCCCATAGGATAGGTACAAGAGACCCATGGTCTTATTTTTATCTGTCATGGGACTCCTTCCCATCCAATCTAATACAACTTATAAAATATTGCTTATTACTTAGCCCGCAAAGCCCTGGATTTCTCATGTACATACTCAGTAATGTACTTGAGCTTGGCTGGGTCCGCTTCCGGGAATACCCCATGGCCCAAGTTAAATACATGACGACCATGGCGAATTCCCGCCTCAATAATGGCATCTAGTTCCTTATCCAAGACATGGGCAGGTGCATAGAGGAAGGCTGGATCCAAATTACCTTGTACCACCTTATCAATCCCCAATTGGCCCAAACGGTCAATCGGACACCGCCAATCCAAGGCCAACACATCAATCGGCAACTGACCCCATTCTTCTACCAAATGAGCATTACCTACCCCATTCATAGCCAATGGGATATGAGGGTATTTGGCTTTCATGGTGGAAATGATCTTATCCATATGGGAGAAAATGTGGGCATGGTACTGTTCAGCTGACACCGCGCCGATCCAGGAATCAAAGATTTGAAGAGCATTAGCCCCGGCCTCAACCTGCATGGATAGGTAATCGATGGACATATCCGCCAAGCGGTTCATGAGGTCATCCCAGAGGTCTGCTTGGCTGACCATAAGGCCCCTTGTCTTGTTATAGGACTTAGTAGGCCCCCCTTCCACCAAATAGGAAGCAATGGTAAAAGGACCTCCACAGAAGCCGATCAAAGGCACATCTAAGACCTCAGATGTCAAAAGTTTGATGGTATCTGCGATATAGGAGACCTTGGAACCATCAAAGGTCCCAATTTGATCTAGATCAGCTGCCCTTTGGATGGGCCGTTCAAAGACAGGCCCCTTACCAGGTACCAACTTTACCTCCACACCGATAGCCGTCATAGGGCTCATGATGTCCTTGTAGAGGATAGCCGCATCAAGGCCGTATTCCTCTACTGGTAAGTTAGTCACATAGGCACATAATTCCGGCTCGCGGGTGATATCAAAAAGGGAGTGGGTCTTCTTAATTTCCCGGTACTTAGGCTGACTACGTCCCGCCTGGCGCATAAACCAAACAGGGGTATAAGCAGGCTCTTGGCCCTGAATCATGTCTAAATAAGTTCTATTCACACCCTACCTCCCAAACGTTCTAAGTAACAAAAAAGCGACCTCCTAGGAGGTCGCTTCCCCCTAACTATAGTCGTTTATATTGTACCACAATTAAGAGCTCTAGCTTATAGTATTTATTACAGGTAAGCCAATTCTTATAAAATTTTTCAGCCTCAGCTTCTCTACCAAGGGCTATGGGTAAATACTCTAAGAGTGAGTCCAGTAAACTAATTAAAGAGCCAGAGCCTCCCTCTTAGTCAATTGGAAGCAATCGATAGCTTCCATTCCTTGCGCCATATGCAAGAGATCTTGCTGGCAGGAAAGTATAATAACCTGTTGTTTAGCTCCCAATTCAGCTAAGACTGCCAAGGCCTGCCGCTGCCGGTCAACATCAAAACGAACCAAGATATCATCTAAGATGATAGGCAGTGGTTCTACAGACTGGCTAAAGAGTTCTGCCAAGGCTAGGCGGAGGGCTAAATATACCTGGTCACCCATACCAGAAGACCAATGTTGGCTTTCCAGCCGGCGACCCTTTTGGTCGACAGCAAAAACATCCCCTTCTTGGCTCATGTGGAGGCTATACTTACCTCCTGTGAGGCGGTTAACATAGTCAGAAGCCTTAGCCAACATTTGCGGCTGCTTGTGTTGTTCATAACTACCTTGGGCCCCTTCCATACAATGGGCAATAAAGACTTGGGTCGCCCATTCTTCTAAGGCTTCTTCCAGGAGACCTTCTAGGTTAGCCTTTTCCTGCAAGGCTTCTTGAAGAGCTTGGTCATCCACCAGAATCCGCATAGATTCCGTTATCTGGCCCCGTCGTTCGTAGAGTTCAGCCAACTGACCTTCTAAGTCGGCCAGATCTCGACCAGACCGATCCAAGGCGGCCTGGAGGTCTACCTTCTTTTGCCCATGTAGCCGACGGATAAAGAGGCCCTCTGTCTCCCCTTCTGGTGCCAAGAGACGAAGGTGGTCCATGGATTGGTCATAAATCTTTTCCCATTGCTTATACTGCTCTTGGTCTAGGAGCTTTTGTCTGAATTCCATAGCCGTCTTCATACCATGGCGGGTCAAGAATTCACCTTGCTTGAACAAGAGGTCCTGTTCTAAGCGAGCATACTTAGTGTATTCCTTGTGATAGGAATTACGTTGGCTCTCCTTCTGTTCCCAACGAATACGATTTTGTTGGAAGTTGCGGAGCATAGCATAAACCTTCTTGAGGGCTACCGGTGTGGTCTCCCCATCATAGCCAATATGCTTCCAAAGGTTGGCCACAACCGCTTCCATATCCTTGATCTTTTCCCCATAATTCTTGAGTTGCTGAACCTGGTCCTCATAGGTACGGAGTTGATCAAAGTACTTGGTGTACTCATCACGGAGGAGGAAGAGACCGGTTTCATCAGTGGATTCTACCGCCCCTTGAGGGAGCCAAGCCCGCCATGCATGTAAGGCGTCTTCCAAGGCCTTTTGCAAGACATCCAAGGCAATTTTAGGAGCTGCCTTAGCCGCTTCCTTTTCCGCCTCCTTGGCTGCTTGTGCCGCTTCAATTAAGGCATCATACTGGTCAATTTGGCTAGACAAAGAAGCCAACTTGTGGCTCCGTCTTTTTTTCTTGAGTAGGCCAAAGACCAAGATACCCAAGGCGATAGCTGCCAGGATGGCCCCGACAATGGTCAGTGGAAGGAGGACAATCATGAGGCCTAGGGCCACCATAATAGCCGATAGGACTAGACCACCCAAGCCCAAACCGGCATAGAGTTCATGGGAGGAGTCATACTTGACATCTTGCAAGGCCTGTATAACTTCCTTCCGCTCTCCCTTGAGTTCTTTAATGGGTCTATGTTGAATAGACTCTCCTTCTAAGCCTTGGTTAGCCCCCTGGTTAGAAGCGGCACTAGAAGAAACAGCAGCTAGTGAATCTAAACCTGCGGTTCCCAGTGGGTCTCCCCCAGAGAAAACTGCTTGCTGAACCCGGGCCTCTTCATACTGTTGACGGGCTAGGGCCACTTGGCGGGCCAGAACTTCGCCTTGTTGCCAATCAATATGGGTCGCCCACTCTTGGTCTCCCCGCCAAGTAGAGCAGTGAGTGCGGAAGTTATCCAACTGAGACTTAACATTAGCTATATAAGCCTCACCTTGTTCATATTCCTGCACCCATTGGTCCCACTGACCCACCTTAGAATAGAGTCGCTCAATGTCGGATTCATAGACGCCCAAGGGGCTCTTTGGATCAAAGTTATCTGGAACTAGGGCCTCCTCACGGCCCTTCCACATCCGCATTTGGTCGCGGGCATTATCGATTTCCTCTTCCAACTTAGTAAAATAGTCACCGTCTACCGGTTCCCCATCCTTGAGGGAATCCATGTGACGGCGAGCCTCTTCCGCCCGGCGATAAGTATCCCAGGCCCGCAGGGCCATATCGATACCCGTATGGTAATCACGACGGTCCGCCAACCGTTCATTGAGTTCTGCTTCTTGTTGGTCGAGCTGGTCTAATTCATGCCCCAACTCCACATAGGCACTCTCTTGACGGGACAGTTCAGCCAAACGCTTGCGATTATCCTCTAATTGGTCCAAGATGACGTTAATCTTGCGCTTGCCATTAGCCGATCCCACTAGGAGTTCCTGACTGGACTTATCCAAATCTTTAACTGCCTCAGAAATGGCTTCCCCACCTTCAGCACCAAAGAAACGGGTCCGTACATCCACTTCCTTAAGAATATCTAACCCCTGCAGGTCATCTAAGGTAATCGCAAAAATCCGATTGTAGGTCTTCTTATCTAAGCCATGCCACCACAATTTTGATGGTTCTGTCTTAATCGACTCTCCCTCGAGAGGGTGAAAGTCCAGTTTTTTCTTATGCCGGCCTAAGTAAAATTCTTCCCCATTTCGCTCCAAGGTCATAGAGGCCGCAATATCTTCATACTTGCGGTGCTTACCCCCTAAGAGCATGAGGCGGATAGCCTCCAAGAGCGTAGTCTTGCCACTCTCATTAGGGCCATAAATAAACTGAGTCCCCTTGGCGCCTGCCTGGAAGGTCCAGTCAGTGTAGGGACCGAATTGCTCGATATGTAAGCTTTTAATGTTCATCGTCGTCCCCCAATAACTTACTAGCCCCTTCCGACTCAGCCCGTTCCCAGGCCCTAGCCAAGAGGTCATCTGTCAACCATTGCCCATAGAGGCCCAGGCGCTTAAACTCAGGTCGCTCTTCCAGGATAGCCCGTAACGATTGGCTATCATGGGCCGTCCGGTCATAGGCGGCTAAATAATCGGCCACCATGTCCCCCAAGCCCCGACGCGAAGCTAAATCCACCATAGGTCGGGTCCGGTCTTCAATAACAAAAGGCATGATAAAGTGCTGGCGCATCTTTTCATCCTCTTGAGCTTCTTGCAGCCATACTTGACGGGCTTCAGCTCGACCACATAGGGCATGAAGATCGGTAGGACCTTCCAAAACTACCTGCAAGAGAACTGGTACCGACACCTGTTGGCGGAGGATTTCTCGCTTATGACGAATCATCTCTACGATATCGCCCTCCTTGGTCAAACCTTGGAGATTAATCTTGACGCGTTCAAAACGGAGTGCATTAGTCTCGTAAAAAACAGGGGTGCACTGGCCATTAGCTGCTACCTCTACAATATAGCAGCCCTTGGGACCGGTCTCCTTCTTGTGAAGGCCCTGACTATTGCCAGCATACACCACATAGGGCGCCTCATGAAGGATCTCCCGCTTATGAATATGGCCTAGGGCCCAATAATCCATTCCCCGTTCAATAAGGCCTTCTAGGCTGCAAGGTCCAGTTACAACTCCCTCTTGGCTAGACCCAACAGTCCCGTGTAAAAGGGCCAAGGAGAACTGATCGCTATCAGCAGGCGTATAGTACTGGGACAAATTATCCGACTCATTGCCATGACCTATAGATAGGCCGTAGATACCACCGATTTCCTGACCCTCTACCATGAGGGGGAAACGGTCTGCAAAAAAACCACCCTCTGGCTCATAATTAAAGACATGGACATTATCAGGAAGGGCTACCTGGGCCCGCCAACTTTCAGCGGGATCATGGTTACCCTGTACCATAAAGACATCGATGCCAGCGGTTTCCAGGCGCTCCATAGCGCGGACAAAGCGGATTTGGGCTTCTAAATTATGGTCCTCAGAATTATAAATATCACCGGTGATAAGGACAAAATTCACCCCTTGTAGGAGGGCTAGGTCTACAATGTTATCCAGGCCTTGGTAGGTTGCCTGGGCCACAGCCTTAGGAACAATTTTGCCAGGGCAATCTACATAATAAAAGGGCGCCCCCAGATGGAGGTCACCGCATTGCAAGAATTTAAATGGTTGCATATTTCCTCCTCACGAATACAAGTCTACCTTTTATTATAACCTATCCAAGGAAAAAAGAGTGAGGCCTTAGCACAATAATTTCCGCCTTCTCAAAAAACAGGATTAACAATCCTAGACCCTAAAAAAACCAGCTCCTTAGAGCTGGTTCAAGGCCATAAAAATACGGTCTACGTTATCCGTATCATATTCAATTTGTTCTGACCAATCCACCATAGCCTTAGCTAGGTCCCCATAGTAACAACCCAAGAGGGCTACAAACAGTGTATTAAGCTGGCCATAGGCCACTAAGTTAGCCCAAGCGAGCTCCTCTAAGTAAGGCAACTGCCGATACATGATGTATTGGTAGAAGCGATTAAGGTGCCGCCGGAGAAGAGGCTGGTCTCCCTGGGCCCTTTCTAAGTGTTCAAGCAGAACATTCAAAGTCTGCCTCATCGTCTCCAAGGTCTTCGTCCAGGCTTGATCAATGGGGTCTGTCGCTCCCATGATAGTCAAGACAGTTTGGGCCCTATTTAAGTCAAGGTCTAGCTGGAAATTAAGGCCCGCCCCATAGGAATCCGAATAGGTCTCTGGGCCCACCAAACCTAAGTCTAAAAGGATATCTCCTAAGCCCAAGTCTTGGCGAGGACTGGTATCTAGGCCATCAGCCGCTAATAGGTCTATACTTTCTTGATCAAGGACCTCCCGAAAATGAAGTTGGTCATCCTCCCAAGGAACCCATTCCGAATCATAGCCTAAGCGCCGATCAGCTAAAAGGCCTTCTACGGAAGCCTCACAGGCCAAGCCTACCCCACAGAGTTCCACATCACCTAAGTAGGCATAAAAGCGAGGATGAGCATGACAGATCTGACAGAGGTAGTCCTCTCCCTTGGCCAAGACCAGACGGCAAAGACCGTCTTCTCGAAGGAAATGGCAGTAGCCAGAAGCTTCAAAGAAAAAATGAGCCCCCTCTGGGCCTTCTTCGATCCATTGCCGAAGTTCGTCCCCTAAGGCCCCCTCTTCCTTCTTATAGACCGCTAGTGCCTCTGGATCGATATCAATCTCCCAACGTTGACAGCAGGTCTTCTTGCAAGAACCCGCCTTGCAGGCGAAGCTATCATAGAGGCTAGGATAGAGAGAAATCATTTACGCTACCACCCAATCTAATAGGCTGAGGAGACCCCACAAGAGAAGACCTCCCAAGCCGCCCACTAAGGCACCATTAATACGAATCCAAGCTAGGTCATCCTCCACCTTAGATTCGATAAAATCAACAAATTTTTGTCCTGTTAAGCCCTCTAAAACATGACGTATGATGACGCCCAAGAGGCCATAGGCCTGGTCCAGAATTTGACCAGCTAGGCCGTGCAAGTTGGCTTCTAAGCTAATCCGGAAGTCCTCTTGGTCCCGGTGCCTAGCCCAAAGCTTGATAAGGCTCTCGCTCAAGAGGCGGGCCAAGGATGAAGCCCCTTCTTGATTCCCCTTGCCTAGAAGGGCATCTAGGTAAGGTAGGACATGGATTTCCAAGAGGCCTGCCCAATCTAGCCCCTCTACCCAGGACCGCCAAGCTCCATTCAAGGATTGGGCCACCTCTGAATCAGGAGACATGCCCTTAACCGGACCAACCCATTGGCGAAGCCAGGCAATGCGTTCAGGATTATTAGGTTCCTTCCAAGCATCCAAGGTCCTATGAGCCTCTACTAGAATAGAAGCAGCCATGTCTTCATAATTGATAACATCCGATGCTTCCGAGAAGGAAATGAGGAAGTCCGACAAGAAGTTCTTCTTCTTCTTTTGCGTTTCCTCTTCTAGGAAGGCAGCTAACCAATACAGGAGAGCGGGTTCCCGCAAGCGGGCCTGTACAGCTTCGATAATTTCTACCACCATAGACTCATAGCGGTTATGTTCGCACAAGTCTAGGAGAGTATGTTGCAAGACAGGCAAGAGAGATTGGTCCCGCAAGAAACTCTTGACCTTATCAGAACCTAAGTGGGCCCAAGATTCTTGGCTACGCGATTCCCAAAAGGCCCGTAAAGCTTGATCGATAACGATAGCCAAAGACCGCTGGCCGGATTTAGAACTAAGGTATCTATCCAAGAGGTCTACAAAGGAAATCTTGTCCATAATGGCCTGGCAGCGCTCCTTGGTGAGGAGCTTAGTTTCCACTAGATTAATCGTCCCCCGAATAAAACGGTCCCGATTGCGGGGAATGAGGGCCGTATGGAAGGGAATTCCCAAAGGCTTTCTAAAGAGAGCCGATACGGCAAACCAATCCGCTACAGACCCGATAAGGGCTGATTGAGACACCCAGTAGAGGGCATCGTACCAGGATCCAGATAGGTAAAACTGACCTATCCAAACCAAGGCAAAGAGGATGGCAGAACCGGCGAAGAGGTAGTTAGCCCGCCGATGCATAAGACTATACTTAGCCATCTAAATCACCCCCTTAACTAAGAGGGTCAGGCCGTAGATAAGGCCGCCTAGGAAGGCGCCCACCACGGACCCGTTGACCCGAACCATTTGTAAATCGTAGTAGAGACGAGACTTAACCATATGGGCCATGTCTTGACCGGAATAGGATTCCAACTCCTGCCCCACCATATGGCCAATATAGGTATGAATCTTTTGGAGGGCTGGCACCAAGCGGAAGAGGAGAAAGCGTTCCACAGGGACCTGCCCTTCCTGGTCATCTAGGAGCTTTTCCCCCCACTTATGACCATAGACTAGAGCTTGATCTAAGAGACTTTCAAAGGCCTCTGGCCCCCCCTTAGCTAGGCCCTCTATCCAACGATCAATAGAGGTGCGGAGGTACTTATTTTTGTGGTCTTCAATGAAATCCTGCCACTGTTGATTGGACTCGAAATTATCTACCACCTTGGCCACTTGCTTAGTGAAATAAGAGCCTAGCGGTGAATTTAGAGATTCGTTGGCCTGTAGGTAATCCAAGGCCTTAGATTGAAAGAGGCTAACCAACTTATCCGGTGATAGGGAGTCGGAAAAAGCCAAGAGAAAACCCCGAGCGAAGGAGACCCCGCTATAACGGTTGAGAATGGCCTCCACGATGCGGATCAAATAGGGCCGTATCGCATTAGAGATGATCACCTTTTGGCAGACTCGGTTAAAGTGAAGCCATAGGATGCCCAAGGTTTTAGGTTCCAAGAGGGCCCGTCCAAATTGGGCTAAAAGAGGGGTAATCCGCCAGGATCCCACGGCCTCCTTAGCTAGAATATGGGCCTCACGACTGATAGGAGACCAATCTAAGCCGGGTAGAAGATCTTTTCCCAAGTTTAAGCAGGTTTGACGGACTTGATCCTTACCACTAGGAGATAAGAAAAAACCTAGGAGGCGAACCAAGACATGTTCCTTTTTAATGATTTGGTACATGTGGGAGACTCGTAGAAGTTCCTCCGTTAACATGGTTTGAGCCATATCCACCAAGCGTTGGCGGTTGCGAGGTATGAGCTCAGTCTTAAAGGAAATCCCCAAAGGCTTCTTGAAGAGTGCTGTCACCGCATACCAGTCAGCCAGGCCACCTATGGTAGCGGCCCCACCAATATGGAAGAGGAGGCCCCCCCACAGATCCTGCCGCCAAGGGTAGGCTATGAGGGTCACCAAGGCAGCTAGGCCCAATATAATATTGGCTATTGGTCGACGCATATACTATCTCCATCCAAGGATACATTCCAAAGGGGCACCTGCCCAAATAAAGCACCATAATAGGTAGACGGTTGCCAAGCAGGCCCGTTGAGGTGCATGGGAACCAAAAGGCCAGTCACGGTCACCCGGCGGAGGAATTCAATAAGGCCCCACTCCATGGCCTCCTCCAGTCGGTTGTCCACTGGGAACATGGCATAATCAACCTGTAAGCCCTGGAGCTTACCTAGCTCAGTCCAAGCTAAGGCCTTAGCCTCCTTGAGGTTATCAAGACTATCCCCTAACCAGTGCCACCAGTTAAGGTCACCTGCGTGGAAGATGGTCTTTCCTGACACCCGGACTAGGAAAGATCCACCACAATCCGTAGACCCAAACATCTCAATGGATACCTCAGGGTCATCCGCTTCCACAAGGCCCGGCAAAACCACCTTGTCTCCTGGGACCATAGAAGTCACCATAAATCCACCACCCATATGTACATCCTTGTGAACTATGTAGCGGGTCTTAGGGGAACTAAATTCCTTAATAGCTTCATTATAGTGATCAAAGTGGACATGAGAGACAAAGAACCAGAGTTCTCGCCCCTGATCAAAGGCCCCCTTAACTAATCCTTTAGGATCTTTATAGTAATCAAATATATAACAACGGCAGCCATCATCTAGCATAAAGCCAGAATGGTGCAGAAAATACAGTCTCATAATTCTTCCCCATAGATAATAAGAAAAGCTATCATTATTCTATTATAGCAAAAAAGACGAGCCCTAAGGCTCGTCTTTTATAGAATCTTTTGGAGAAAGCTTATGAAATTAAGCATCCAATGCTTCTACTGCTGCGATAGCAGCAATATCAACGATATCTTGTGCGGAGCAACCGCGAGACAAGTCGTGAACAGGAGCAGCCAAGCCTTGAATCAATGGGCCCAAGGCAGTAGCACCGCCGAAGCGTTGTACCAATTTATAACCGATGTTAGCAGCGCCCAAGTCAGGGAAGATAACCACGTTTGCTTTACCAGCAACCTTGGAATCTGGTGCTTTTTTAGCAGCTACAACTGGTTCGATAGCAGCATCCAATTGCATTTCGCCATCGAATTCGAAGTCAACACCGCGTTCTTTAGTGATGTTAACAGCTTCGATAACTTTATCAACTTCTGGAGAAGAAGCAGACCCTTTTGTAGAGAAGGACAAGAAAGCAACGCGAGGATCAGTGTAGCCCAAGACCTTGCGAGCTTTATCTACGGAAGATACAGCGATATCGGACAATTGTTCGGAAGTTGGGTTAGGAATAACGCCGCAGTCAGCGAATACCATTACCCCATCATCGCCATATTGAGGAGTTTTAGTGAACATGAAGAAGCAAGCGGAAACGGTTTTGGAACCTTTTTTAGTGCCGATGATTTGCAAGGCAGCGCGGAGTACACTAGCAGTTGGGGAAGCAGAACCCGCTACCATACCATCACATACGCCCAAACGAACGAGCATAGCACCGAGGAAGAGGTCATTATGCAAGGTTTGTGTTGCTTTTTCAGGTGTCATACCTTTTTTAGCGCGCAATTCAACGAATGTATCAACGCCTTCTTGGAAACGATCGAAGTTTTCAGGGCTGATGATTTCGATGCCGTCGATGTTTACGCCTTCTTTAGCAGCTGCAGCTTTGATAGCTGCTTCGTCGCCAACCAATACTGGCACAGCAAAACCTTCTTTAGTAATTTGGACAGCCGCTTGGAGCACGCGAGCATCTGTTGCTTCTGGTAATGCAATGCGTTTGTTAGCGCCTTTTACTTTGTCTTTTAATTGTTGAATCAAGTCCACGATTAAAGCCTCCTTATTAATTGACGGAAAATCGTCTTACTCTAGCTATGATTATACCAAATATACAGGCTTTGTAAACGATTCACTCATGGAAGTAACTTCTAATGCAATCAATAATTTTTCTAGATAGAACTTAGTCCTCTCCATCTGAAGAGGCCTCTTTCTCCTTATTGTCTTGAGGTCCCTGAAGAAATTCCACAGCCTCCAACTGAAAGCCCTCTAAAATCCGTTCCAAGGTCGATAGGCGTATATCCACCACGCCTCGCTCAATCATGGATATGTAGGACTGGTCTAGCTGGGTCCGCCGGGCGATTTCCCCCTGGGATAATCCCATACAATGGCGCCAGTCTAGCAAGAGTTTGTGCAAATCAATCATGTAGGACATATTCATATGTAGGTCTTGTGTCATACCTTCACCTCCCAAGACAAAACAATTACAAGGTCATCATACGCCCCTCTAATCTAGTCTACAAGGATAGGCAGTGCACAATCTTTTTTATCTTTACTTGGCCCAGGTGGGACAGAGTTAGACCCACCTCTTGTGAGGCATAAAAAAGCCTCTCCACCTAAGAGAAGGTTCCACAATCTAATAGATTAGAAGAAGACTTTAAAGTAGAGAGACTGTCTAGTATTAAATTAGGCCAAAGGCCCAGATCCCCAACGATCCTAACCCAAAGTGAATGATGTAAGAGACGACGGAGATGAGGAAGCCCACCCGCCACCAGGTCCCCTGTGGCACATAGCCAGATCCGAAGAAGATTGGCGTTACCCCTGAAGAATAGTGGGTCAAGGTACAACCAGGAGAGTTCATGAGACCGAACATCATGATGACATAATAGATCGGCGCCCCTAAGGCTACCATGATAGAAGCCAAGGCCGAGAAGAGGGCCGTAATACGAGCCGTACCAGATGCGAAGAAGTATTGAGAATAGACGAATACAGCAGAGATGATAACCGCCGCATAGCGCCAGTCCATGCCTTCCAAGTGGAGCTTTACGAAATCGGCGAAGGCTTTCACCACACCAAACTTACCCAAGAGGCCGGCCATACAAACCAAGGTCCCCATCCAGATGAGGATGTCCCAGCCTTGCTTTTCACTGAGGATATCATCCCAAGACAAGCAACCAGTAACGATGCATGCTAAAACCCCGAAGATGGCGATAACCGTTGGGTGTAAATGGGTCAAAGTCGTGGTAGACCAGAGGATGATACAACCTACGAAGATAGCAGCCACATACTTTTCTATCTTGGTAATAGGACCCAAGGCCTCTAGTTCTCGCTCAGCCATAGTACGGGCCTCTGGGGTTTCCTTAATCTCTGGAGGGTAGATCTTGTAGATATAGTAAGGCATGACCAACATAGACACGAGACCAGGCAAGGCCCCAGCCATGAGCCACCCCATCCAGGTTACTTCATAACCAAAAAGCTTGGCCCCCAAGGAAGTGATGAGGAGATTGCCGGAGCAGGCCGTCAAGAAAACCGTTACCGTACAGGTGTTAACCGTGTGAGCTGTGGTCATGAGGTAGGCCCCAATCTTGCGTGCTGTTTCCCCAGGGCGAGAACCGAAGCAGAGGGAAATATTCTGAACGATTGGATAAATGATCCCCCCACCTCGAGCCGTATTAGATGGGGTTGCCGGCGAGATGATGAGGTCTGTCATAGCCAAGGCATAGGCCAACTTGAGGGAGCTGGTCCCAAAGTACTTGATAAGGGTGTAGGCAATCCGCTTGCCCAAGCCTGAGTTGATAAGGCCCCGGGAGAAGAATACGGCGGATACGATAAGCCAAACATTGGCATCCGTATAGCCACCTAGGGCCTCTTTCATCTCGATGGTATGAGTCCCAACGGCAAATGCAATACCGAAGAAGGCCATAACACCGATAGGCCAAGGACGAAGAATAAATGATAAAATTGTCGCTGCGAATACCGCCAAGAGATGCCAACCTTGCGGATTAATGGCCTCCGTATGAGGCAAGAACCAGAGAATGGCACCGAAGGCGATGACTACTAGCATTTTCAATAATTGAGATCTTGTTACCATAGTCATTCCTTTACAAAACACAATAATTATTAATTTTATCACAGCTAAGTCCTATGTATACATTTCTCTTTACATATGAAAAAATATAGGTCTTTGCTATACTGAATATAGATTGATATAAACATGGCCATGTGCCATACACTACAAGCTATAAGGCCACAGGCCTAATGGATAAGGAGAATAATCCTATGAAAGTCTTAATCTTCGGCATCGGCGGTATCGGCGGCCTAGTTGGTGGCGCCTTAGCTAACCATTATGATAATATCTACTTCTACGCCCGCGGCGCTACGGAGGAGGCCATTGCCCACAAGGGTCTTCGGTTAGATTCTGCCAAACTAGGCAACATACTTGTAAAACCTAAAATGGTTTCTCATAACCCACAAGCCATTGGCCAAGTAGACCTAGTCTTCCTCTGCACTAAGGGGGACCACCTAAAAGAGGTCTGCCAAGACCTAGCTCCTATGGTGGGTCCAAACACCATAGTCATCCCCCTCCTCAATGGGGTCCTTGTATCAGACCAACTCAAAGACCACCTGCCTCCTTGTATCCTAGCCGACGGTATCATCCGCACCTTTAGCCATGTAGAAGAACCTGGCCATATAGTCCAAGACGGTGGCCCTTGCGATATCCGCTTTGGCCTTCAAGGAGGACAAAATCCTGAATTCTTCCAAGCCATTGCCCATATGCTCACAGAGGCAGGCCTAGAAACGGAAGTAACCCAGGATATCGAATTAGCCTCCTGGAAAAAACTGGCCATCACCGGCACTATGTCAGCCATTCTCTGCTACTGCAAGGGCAATACAGGCTATGTTAAGAGCCAACCTAACTACCAGGCAATCGTGGATGGAGCCTACCGCGAGATCCATGAAGTGGCTGCTGAAGCAGGTGTCATCATGCACCAATCCTACATTGAAACCATTAAGGATAAATTCTTAACTAGCCCCGACGATACTATTACCTCCCTCTACCGGGATTTAGTATCTGGCAAACAGCCTCAAGATACAGAACTAGACCTCATGGTGGGCTATGTGGTGAAAAAGGGGAAAGAATTAGGCGTTCCTACACCAATTTTCCAAAAGGCTTACGAAAATTACAAAAATAATTAACCATTTATAAGGGAGTCCTATCGATGATAGAACTCCCTTTTTTTTGCAGTAAAAAGGCGATGAGGCACACAGCTCCATCGCCTTTTTTAATAGCGCCTCTTACAAACGGTCCATAACAGCCTGGCCCATTTCTACAGTGCCCACCTTTTTGAGGCCTTCACGGTAGATATCACCAGTCCGATAACCGTCATTCAAGACAGCTTCTACAGCGTTTTCAATAGCATCAGCCACTTGTGGAAGATCCAAGGAATGGCGGCACATCATAGCCGCAGATAGGATCGTCCCTAATGGGTTGGCCAAATTTTGGCCCATGATATCCGGCGCAGACCCATGAATGGGTTCATAGAGAGCCGTACCAGTGCCCATAGAAGCCGATGGTAAAAGGCCAATAGAACCAGAGATAACAGCCCCTTCATCGGAGAGGATATCGCCAAAGAGGTTTGTCGTTACGATAACGTCAAATTGGGATGGACGAACAACCAATTGTTGAGCCGTATTATCTACATAGTAATAATCCACAGCGATGTCCTTATTAGCCTCTGCCTTTTCCTTGGCAATAGTCCGCCACAAGCGGCTAGAAGCCAAGACATTAGCCTTATCTACAGAAACCACCTTTTTATTACGTTTACGGGCCGTTTCCATAGCCACATCCATGATTCGTTCGATTTCATAGCGGGCATAGGTTTCCTTGTCCCAAGCGAATTCCTCAGGCCCCTGCCCCTGTGCTTCTTCCCGCTCGCCGAAATAAATGCCACCAGTCAACTCGCGGACAATAACAAAGTCTACATCCTCTACCAAGTCTGGCTTCAAAGGAGAATATTCCTTGAGGGCTGGATAAATTTTAACAGGCCGCAAGTTACAGAAGAGGCCCAAGGCCTTGCGCAGGCCCAAGATAGCCTTTTCTGGGCGAATAGCAGGATCTAGGTTATCCCACTTAGGGCCGCCAACGGCGCCCAAGAGGACCGTATCAGCATCCTTACAAGCATTGATGGTATCCTCTGTCAAAGGGACGCCAAACTCATCGATAGAGGCACCCCCTGCTTTTTTCTCAATCCAGTTAGCTGTGACACCAGCCTTTTGGAAGGCCTTATCCAAGACCTTGCGAGCTACATCACAAATTTCAGTACCAATCCCATCACCAGGAATCAATACGATATTTTTTACTTGGCTCATAATAATCTCCTCTACCAGTTTTACAATTCGGTAAATCCTATCCCTGCTTTACTTGCGGTGTTTTGCGAACTCTACAAGACCACCGGCCTTAGCAATTTCTTGAATGAAAGGAGGCAAGGCCGTACCTTGGTAGGTTTCCCCCGTAGTCAAATTGTGAACCAAGCCCTTTTCCAACTCTACGCCAATGGCATGGTCTGGTTTGATATGGTCTACTTGATCGCCGATTTCCACCAAAGGAAGGCCGATGTTAATAGCATTGCGGAAGAAGATCCGCGCAAAGGAGTGGGCGATAACTACAGGTACGCCCTTAGCCTTAATAACTCCTGGGGCGTGTTCACGGGAAGAACCGCACCCAAAGTTCTTGCCCGCTACCATAATATCCCCTGCTTTCACATTAGGGGCAAAGCTAGTATCAATATCTTCCATGGCATGTTCAGCCAATTCATTCCAATCAGCGATAGCGAGGTAACGAGCAGGAATGATTACGTCTGTATCTACATCGTCGCCGTAGCGCCAGATTTTTTTGCTTTCAAAGTCCATTATTTTACCTCCTCAGGGCCAGCAATACGACCTAAAACTGCCGATGCAGCTGCTACATATGGGCTAGCTAAGTATACTTCAGAATCTACGTGACCCATACGGCCCCGGAAGTTACGGTTAGTCGTGGAAACGGTCCGCTCCCCTTCGGCCATGATACCCATGTAACCACCTAGGCAAGGACCACAGGTTGGTGTGGATACGGCGCATTCTGCATCCAAGAAGGTTTGGATGAGGCCGGCCTTCATAGCTTCTTCGTAAACAGCTTGGGACCCAGGAATGATGATGCAGCGAACAAAAGGCGCTACCTTGCGGCCCTTAAAGATCTCTGCCGCCGCTTCCAAGTCTTCAAAGCGACCATTGGTGCAAGACCCGATGATGACTTGGTCGATTTTAATTTCCTCAAAGTCCCCTACATAGTGCTTATTGGAAGGCAAGTGAGGGAAAGCCACCACAGGTTTCAGAGCAGCTAAGTCGATGGTTACGGTTTGGGCATAAACCGCATCCTCGTCAGCAGCAATCGGTTCAAAGGCCCGTGTCACGCGGCCCTTAAGGTAGTCTTCTGTCACCTTATCATAAGGGAATACCCCACACTTACCACCCGCTTCGATGGCCATATTACAAATAGTCAAGCGGTCTGCCATGGTCATATATTGAACTCCATCGCCAGCGAATTCGAGGGCCATATAACGGGCTCCATCAACGCCGATACGGCCGATGAGTTCCAAGATTACATCCTTACCAGTGATATAAGGGGCTGGTTTACCAACTAATTCAACCTTAATGGTTTCTGGCACCTTGAACCAAGTTTGGCCCATAGCCATGGCCACGCCCGCATCCGTAGAGCCAACGCCCGTAGAAAAGGCATTGAGGGCCCCGTAAGTACAAGTGTGGGAGTCAGCGCCAATCATCATTTCACCAGGGGCGATCATACCCTTTTCTGGAATGATAACGTGCTCAATCCCTACCCGGCCAGTTTCGTAGTAGTGGGTAATCCCTTGTTCTTTAACAAAGTCACGCATAACCTTAGCTTGCGTAGCGGATTGGATATCCTTATTTGGGGTGAAATGGTCAGGAATCAAGTAGATACGGTCTTTATCGAAGACAGGCTTGCCGATTTTCTTGAATTCCCGAAGGGCTGGTGGGAAGGTGATGTCATTCATGAGAACAGCATCCAACTTACACTCGATAATTTGTCCTGCCTTCACAGTATCTAGGCCTGCATGGCGGGCCATATTCTTTTCAGTAATGGTCATACCCATATTAGTGTTTCTCCTCTTCTAACTCACGGGATAAGTACATAGAGTTAACCGCGGACACATAAGCGTTCACGCTGGATGTAACAATATCTGTTGAAATCCCGCGACCTTGGAATACCTTACCGCCGATAGCGATTTTCACAACTGCTTCTCCCAAGGCATCCTTACCTTCTGTAATGGCGCGCATCTTAAATTCCTTAAGCTCAATATCCATATCTAGAGCCCGTTCTGCAGCCTTAAGGGAGGCATCTACAGGCCCGTCCCCCACAGCTGCATCTTCCCGGATTCCTTCCGGTGTTTCTAGACGGATATCCGCATAGGCATAACCATGTTCATCAGACTTGTATTGGTGGCGAAGGACCTGAACGGCCTTTTTATGGTGCATATTATCCATAACAAGAGCGATAATATCATCATCATAAACTTGTTTTTTGCGATCTGCCAAAGCTTTAAACTTGGTAAAGAGGTCCTTAGCCTTCTCTTCGTCAAGGGTAAAGCCCAAGCTAGCCAAGTGGTCTACAAAGGCATGATGGCCGGAGTGTTTACCAAGAACAATATGGGTCTTACCAGCCCCTACGGATTCTGGCGTCATGATTTCATAGGTTTCAGGATTGCTCATCATACCATGTTGGTGGATACCAGATTCATGGGCAAAGGCGTTAGACCCAACAATAGCCTTGTTAGGAGGTACCGCTACGCCAGTCAAACGCGCTACCAATTGAGATAGGCGCGTGAATTGGGTAGTATCAATAGCTACATCCAAGTCATGGAAATAATCATGCCGCGTCTTAAGGGACATAACTACTTCTTCAATCCCCACATTACCGGCCCGTTCACCTAAGCCATTAACCGTACATTCTACTTGTCGTGCACCAACTGCCACAGCGGCTAAAGAATTGGCATTGGCAAGCCCTAAATCATCGTGGCAGTGAACGGAAATAATCGCATTTTCTATGCCTGGTGTGTGTTCCTTAATATAGCGGATTTTTTCTGCGAACTCACCTGGCATCATATAACCTACTGTATCAGGAACATTGATAATGCTAGCACCACCAGCAATAGCGACACCAAATACTTGGCAGGCAAAATCCAAGTCCGCACGAGATGCATCTTCGCCGGAGAATTCGATTTCATCAACCTTCCCCTTAGCAAGTTCAAGAATAGTCTTAACCTTATCTAAGACATCTTGGCGAGTCATCTTCAACTTATACTGCATATGTAGTTCAGAAATAGCAATAAATACATGTAAACGACTACGTTCCGCATATTTCAAAGCATCGATGGCCTTAATAACATCATTCTCATTACAGCGAGCTAGGGCACAAATAGTCGTCCCTTTTACTTCGCGTGCAATGGTAGCTACCGCGTCAAAGTCCCCAGGGGAAGCCGCAGGGAAGCCTGCTTCGATAACATCTATACCAAGTCGTACTAAACCCTTTGCAATTTCAATCTTCTCCGGAGTTTGGAGAGCTACACCTGGTGTTTGTTCCCCATCACGAAGAGTGGTATCAAAGAAATAAACGCGATTTGTATCCATCTGAAACATCCTTTCTAAGAGCTCATAGGGACCATCTATCTCTATGAACACATATAAAAAGCCCCTTGAAATAACATGGTTATTCCAAGGGGCGTCATAGGTTTCCTATAACACGGTACCACCCTAGTTGATGCTCGTGTGGCTATACGGTGACCACCCTCGATGACTACTGCTGCTTTCACCATCGCAACTCACGGGAGAGTTTCACTATAACCCGACCATTGCCTCACACCAACCGGCAACTCTCTTGAGATCTTTTGGCTATAACTTTATACCCGATCAACGTTTTTTGCTGTAATACGGATATTATACTGTATAAAAGCTAGTAAGACAATAGTTTTACGCGATTAATTCTATTTATAGAATACATTTGTCTATTCTTCATGTACATTTTAGGAAGTATAAGAACAGCTAAACCTGTCCTTCCTGCTTGCGCAAGAAGGCAACAGAAATAACTGCCAAGACCATGACAAGGCCAACTCCCATATAGAGGTCTTGCTTATCAAAACCTCCGTCTAAAAGAGCCCCTGCAATAGTCGGTGCCAGGATCGCCCCTAAGCGACCTACGCCGATCGCCACACCCACACCAGTAGACCGGATATGGGTAGCATAGAGGGTTGGATTGATGGCATAGAGGCCAGAAATACAACCATTCATGAGGAAGCCAATCCAGATGCCGGCAATGATAGCCAACCAAAGGTGGGCCGCCAAGGCGATGAAGATAGAGGCGATAATCGCAGATCCTAGGCCGAAGGCCATGAGAACATTACGAGCGGACCAGCGACTAGCCAAGGCACCAAAGGCCAAGGATCCCAAGGTACCACCCAAGGAAATCATCATACCTACACTGACGGATTGTTCTAGGGACATACCCGCCTCTTTCAAAAGGGCTGGGGTCCAAGAAGATACAAAGTAGTAGGAGAACATAACCGCTACAAAGGCACCCCAAATAGCTAGGGTAGACCGACGGTAATCAGTCGACAACAATTGTAAGACAGAGGCAGAAGCCTTCTTATCCTGAGCTTGGCCTAGATCCCAATCCTCTGTAATGCCCAATTTATAAGCTAACTTGGCCAAGCGGTCCTTAGCAAATTCGCCCCCCTTGACTTGGATAAAGGCTATGGACTCCGGCAACCAAAGGACAACGGCCAAAAGGCAAAGGAGGGTCAAGATCCCGCCGGATACAAAGACGGAATGCCAACCATAAAGGCCCTGTAAGGCTACGGCGAAGGTACCACCTAAGAGGGCGCCAACACCAAAGCCAGAAGCAAAGATGGAGATGGCCAAAGACCGCCACTTACGAGAGGAATACTCGCTGACGATAACGTTGGTCCCTACCAAGATGCCCCCTACACCTAACCCTGTGATAACCCGGCAGATACCTAATTCAAAAGCTGTGGGAGACAGAGCAGAACCAAACATGCCAATAGCCGACAAAATGAGGGACACAATTAACAACTTACGGCGACCTATGCGGTCAGCCAAAGGGGCCAAGCCCACAGAGCCAAGGGTCATACCCACCAGACCGGCAGATAAGAGGTAGCCCAAGTGGGTTCCATCTAGGCCCAAGGACCCTTTGATAGCAGAAGCAGTAAAGGCCAGGGCCAACACATCAAAACCATCTAAGAGGTTGAGGGCCGTAGCCAAGATGACCACGCCCCACTGATAAGTCGTCATATGGCCTGTATTGATACGTTCTTGTAGGGTCATAAGAATCCTCCAAATATCGAAAAAAAACTATGAACCTACTATAGCAGAGGGATATTGAATAGAAAAATAGTTGATTTTATCTATTCTCCATAGGTTGAGACTATCTATTAATTCAAAATTCCTCCTAATTATATACAAGCCATACAGTATTTGAATTGCACATTCTAATTTCCAATCTAAGTCATCAAAATCCCTATTTTGAACAACAAAATGGCCCCCCACAAATCGTGGACGGCCATTATATTAACAATGTATGCCAAGTTTGACTATTCATTTGTGGTCGCCTGGAAAAAGGCCTTAGCCTCTTGCAGACAACCTCGCTTACAGGATACCTGTACCTCATCCCCAGCAGCCAACTTTACATCTCCTAGGGGCACGATATAGTCCCCATTACGATTGATGGATACAATCAATGCCTCAGAAGGGATGTGCAAGTCCTTGAGGGCCACCCCAATGTAAGGGCTGACCACAGGGACCTTGGTTTGGAAGAAGGTTTGGACCGGTTCCACATTTTTATCCTTGGTCATAGCTTGAAGGAGGGAATCATAAATTGGAGGCTCTTTCAACATCTCTGCCACCAAGTAGGCCACCATGGTGACAGTACCAACGGCAAAGATATTAGAAAAGGAATTGGTCATCTCCAAAACTAGGAGAATAGCCAGGAGAGGAGTCCGCATAGCAGCTGCTAGCATACCACCCATGGCACAGATGACAAACTGAGCTGTATAGCCATCCCCAATGAGGCCATAGTGGAGGAAAACACCATTAGATAGGGCCCCTGCGGCCCCACCGATAACTAACATGGGGAGGAAAATGCCCCCTTGTGCACCCGATCCATAGCAGAAGGTAGTCACTAAAACCTTGCCTAGAACGATCCCCGCCAAAAGCAAAATCCCATAATGACCATAAGCCAGTTGACCTACTAAGTCATTGCCGCCCCCCAAGAGGAGTTGAGAATCAAAGCCTATAAGGGCAATCGCTAAGAAGGTAATGGATAACTTCACAAAGGAAGGAACCCTCATCCAAGCAAAAAAATTCTTCATGAGGAAGATCATACGGCAGAAGAAGACCCCAACCAGTCCCATAAAAACCCCCATAAGGAGGAGGAGGCCAAAGTAATTAATGGGCAGCCCTTCCATGACGGAAAAGCCCAAGGCTGGTTCAAGGCCAAAAATAGTGGAGGTGACAAAGTTAGAACAGATAGTAGCCACAAAGGTCGGTACCACTAGGAGTGGGTAAAAGGACTTGTGAACCTCTTCAAAGACGAATATGGCCCCCGATACAGGAGCGGAAAAGGCCGCTGTTAAACCCGCTGCCGACCCAGCGGATGTGAGGAGACGTTGTTCCCGAATAGAGGATTTGAGGAAGTAGGAAATGAGCTTACCTACAGATCCCCCTAGTTGAACTGCCGGCCCTTCCCGGCCTACAGAGAAGCCCGCTAGGCCCGTCAGAATACCACCAATATACTTAGAGATCAGAGTCCGACCCGGCTTCATATCAAAGAGGCCTACCATTTCCCCTTCAATCTGAGGAATCCCAGATCCACCAGACAAAGGGGCCCACTTGAGGCAGCGGTCAATGATAAAGGCCATGACCACCATGAGAATAAGCCAGAGAACAATCCCCAAGGGCGTAATCCCCTCCATAAGCTGCCAGCGGATATGTTCTGAGGTCAAGATTCCCCAACGGAAGGTAGCACCAAAAAAACCAGCTACGATGCCAACCAAGGCACCCTTGAGGATGAGCTCAATCAAAGATCGGCGATTGAGACCAATTTCCTCAAAGGACCGAGGTCTTGTTTTGGGTATATGAAATTGTGAGAGACGAAGAGAAAAAGGATTTTTCATAACATACTCCACAAGCTTTCAAATGATTAGAAACCATAAAACCAGTGCTGTTAACACTATACTTAGAAGTCTAATAATTCAGTGATTCAAAAGGCTTATGTAAAGCCTTCCTTAATCTTCGCCAATTACAAATCAATTTATCGGTAAAGGACAAGCGATTATATAAAATCTTAAATGACTCTTTCTTAGTGAGCTTACCTGTGTCATCATCATGTCTACCTAAAATTGTCGACGGAATAGTACTCTCACCAGCCTGAATGATTAAATCCTTATCTAGGCAATAGATGTCACACTTTTGTAACCAGTGATAAAATTTAAAGGCATCAATTGCAATCTGTATAATATTTTCTGCAGCCTTACGGTTAACTATATAACCATGCATACAGAAGAGATTTACAGCAGAGTATATATGTAAGGTATCATCAACCTTTTGAATAGGCTTATAGTGATATATACTTTTTTGAAGAACTACCACTCGTGGCTCATCTGTGGCCTCAACAAATTGACGGATCTTATGAACTCTTTCTTCTGAAAATTCGTCTGTAAAATAAATATCATCCTCACAGATAAGTATGCTCTTTTCTTCAGAGGACAAAAATTCCCTCATAACACCTAAGTGGCTTAAGGCGCAACCAATCTCACCTCTTGTCAAAAAGGTATTAGGCAAGGCTTTTGATGCCACTTCATCTGGGTCCATACGATTAGCCATGATGGCATCAAAAAAAGTAAAATCGAGTCCTACTCTACTCGTTTCAGTTTCTACATTCTGGCGGCGCAATGTATTATCTACATCAGAGATAATGACTGTTTTCATATATATCACCTTTACACACAAACTACTTACACGCTAAAAATTATCTCTCCCTTATATAGGACTTTAAATTCTCTGCTACTTCCCCATCATATTGATCTAGCATTTCATAGCGCTTACGATACTGGCTCCTCTTTTGAGACTTAATTTCCTCAATAGGCTTACGATATTCTTCTAAGGGAATCTCATAAAACCTTGGGTCTTTCGTAATTTCCCCTCCAGATTCTTTCCATAAGGAATCCAATTCTGCTACCTTAGCCCGATGCCCCCGCACTAAATGAGTATTAGCATAAAAGCCTTCATCGGATACAGCATACATGACTTCAACACCAGTTTGCTTAGCTATCATTCTAAGCAAATACATAATGAAATTTTTTGGCCGGTAACCAAACATTTTCTTGGTTGCAGCCTTAGCATTAGAAAGCCCATCTTTATAGCCTTGAATGGTGCCAATCCACATGGCTTTTTCCCCATTCAAACCCTTACCAAATCGGAAGTTAGCATGATAAAGACCCTTACCTTCCAAGGTTACTAAGAGTGTTAATAAGCCTTCCTTACGCTGTCCAGCACCATAGTATAATTGAGCTTTCATGGCCAATTCTTCAGATTTCCAAATGACAATTCCTCGCTTGATGCGACTTACATCATCTAGGAAATTATCTGGATCAACAGAATACATAGATTGAATAGCTTGGTCCGTAAAAACCTCTTTTATATGATCAAAATGATTAATAATAGCTTCCAATCGTTCTTCTACTTTTGAATTTTTAAAGAAAAAGATGCGGGTCATCAATTCATACAGACCCACCTGTCTCTCTAATATATGACAATCCGGTGTATAGTTAGCAAAATATTGCTCCAGTCGTATCATCTCTTGTTGTCGACTCATGGAACGAGCCGTATGCAAGACAACGCGACGTGTTTCCCTCCACGTGCGCTTTCCATATATTTTACGACCTTTTAACCATTGACTTCGTATATATTCAAACACAATCTCACCTCA
>URPV01000004.1 GCA_900549805.1 uncultured Veillonella sp. | reverse complement strand
GATAGGGCCTTTGTTTATGTGACCCACCAGATTGAGGAAATTGTTCCAGCCATCACTCATGTGGCTATCCTTAAGGATGGAGAGATGGTCTTTGCGGGACCTAAGGACCAGGTCATTACGGAAGAAGGCTTATCGAACCTCTATGGGTTGCCTATAAAAATCATCTGGGAATCTGGGCGCCCTTGGGTGATCGTCAAATAGTAGAGGTCTGAGGTCAGAATTATGACCAGAAACATATCGATTAAATACGAAGTAAAACCCCTTGTGTTTACTGGATGGACAAAAGATATGGGGTATATGAAAAATGGATATTTGTACTTTACATGCGGACACTGAACAGGTATTATAACCTGTATAGGGTTCTCCGCCTGTAAAGGAGAACAAATGTATGCAAATTGGAGGAAATAAGAATGGCAGGATCTATCCTTGGCACAAAAGTTTTCTATGATGAAGACTGCAACTTGAAAAAATTAGAAGGTAAGAAAATCACTGTATTGGGTTATGGCTCCCAAGGTCATGCACATGCTTTGAACTTGAAAGAAAACGGTTGCGACGTGACAATTGGTCTTCGCAAGGATTCTTCTTCTTGGAAAAAAGCTGAAGAAGCTGGTTTGACTGTAAAAGAAACAGCAGAAGCCGTTAAGGGTGCTGATATTGTTATGGTCTTGATTCCAGATGAATTGCAAGCAGAAGTATATGCAAAAGATATCGCTCCGAACCTCAAACAAGGTGCTTACCTTGCATTTGCTCATGGCTTTAACATCCATTTCGGTAAAATCGTGCCTCGTGAAGATGTAAACGTATTCATGGTTGCTCCAAAGGGTCCTGGTCATTTGGTACGCCGTACCTACCAAGAAGGTTCTGGTGTTCCTTGCCTTTATGCTGTAGAAAAAGACCCATCTGGGGATACTGAAGAAGTGGCCTTGGCTTGGACTTGCGGTATCGGTGGTGGCCGTGCAGGTATCTTGGAAACTAACTTCAAATCAGAAACAGAAACTGACCTCTTTGGTGAACAAGCAGTTCTTTGCGGTGGTTTGACAGCTTTGATCCAAACTGGTTTTGAAGTCCTCTGCGAAGCAGGCTATGAACCAGTAAACGCTTATTTTGAATGCTTGCATGAAATGAAACTCATCGTAGACCTCATCTACGAAGGTGGCTTTGGCAAGATGCGTAACTCCATTTCCAACACAGCTGAATACGGTGACTACTATGCAGGCCCTCGTGTTATCACTGCAGATACTAAAAAGGCTATGGAAGAAATCCTTCGCCGTATCCAATCTGGTGAATTCGCTGATGAATTCTTGGCAGACTACAAGGCTGGTCAACCATTCTTGAAAGAAAATCGCCAAAAAGCAGCAGATCATCAAATCGAAGCTGTTGGTAAAGAACTTCGTGGCCTCATGTCCTGGTTGCAAAAATAAGTCTATTGACTTAGTAAAAGAGTCTCTCTTAGGAGGGGCTCTTTTTTTATGGGGTGGTGGGCTGTGTGCTATAATAAGAAAATATATTATAGTAGTAATAGGAGGTCTTATGGACTTTTATACATTGGCTTATGTACAGAGCCAGGCGTCTACTAGACAGCTTTGGGCTCTTATTGTTTTCGCTGCTATCCTCTTGGCTCTTTTAGTCGTTGGGATCCAGGTTTTGCGTAATGGTTTTACTAGCCGCTATCGGGATTTAACGGTAATCTTATCCCTTATTGTGGTTTTCTTCTTGGGCTTTGAGTACCAACAGTACAGCCGTATGAAAAACACATCAGAAGATTTTTCCCGGGTCATGCAGTTTATGAATGCCTTCTCGGTTGATCACAATGTGGATACTAGCCAACTAGCAATCGATTCCTTGCGAATGAAGGAAACCATGGTGTTGCGGGTAGGCGATGCTCACTACCAAGTGCACTTTAACCCTTCCTATACGACTTATACTCTGGAGCGGGTCTATACGGTAAGTCCACAAGACCGAATTATTGATAAGCAATAGGAGACTATACTATGTTTGAATCATTAGTTGCCTATGGGATGGTTATGGCCAAATTGGGCATAGGTCTCTTGGCTATTATTTTACAGATTAATGTCATGGGTAAGGGCAACCTAGCCCCTACTTCTGCATTGGATCAACTACAGAACTATGTTCTTGGCGGTATCATTGGGGCGATTATCTACAATGATTCCATTGGTATTCTACAATTTATTCTAGTTCTTATCATTTGGACCATCTTGGTTATGACCCTGAAAGTTTTGAAGGGTAACATTGGGTTCTTCAAACGTCTCCTTGATGGGCACCCTGCTATCTTGGTGGAAAAGGGGCAAGTCTTAACGGATGAATGTATCCGCTATGGCATCCAGGCAGCAGAACTTAAGATGAAATTGCGAGCTGCAGGCATTCAATATATCAAGGATGTAAAGCGTGCTGTGTTAGAACAAAATGGACAGCTGTCCGTAGTCCAATTTGGAGAAGATAATATTCGTTTAGACCTTATCACAGATGGACAGATTAATGACTTCGTATTGGACTTGATTGATAAGGATGATGAATGGTTGCGGGACCAAGTGGAACGACAAGGCTATAAGATTCGCGATATCTATATTGCCGAATACTTAGAAGGCAAGGTTATTCTCTATCCCTTTAAAAAGAAAAAGGGTCGTTTGGCGCGCATGCAGGAAAAGGCTTAAGCCTTTATAAAAGAATCAGGTTTGTAGGACTAGTTGCCAAATAGCTAGGTGTGATTTGTCAGGAGGAGCTATGAATCACAATGACTTGCTCAATAACTTAAAAGATCTGGCTTCCCATGAGACTAACCGCTGTCAAATCAATCCACATGCCCGTTGGAAGGTAGGCTTAGCCTATCCTAATACCTATTTTGTAGGTATGTCCAACTTAGGTCAGCATATTATTTACAAGGAAATTAATGATCGAGATGACTCCGTTTGCGAGCGTTACTTCATGCCGGAGAAAAAAGAGTTTGAAGCTTATGTAAAAACAAAGACCAAACTCATGTCCATTGAAACACAACGGCCTATGAGCCAATTGGATGTCTTGGCTATTGGTGTTACCTTTGAAATGGATTACTTCAACCTCCCCCTCATGCTTAAGCATGGGTCCATCCCTGTTTTTTCAAAAGACCGTACTGAGTTTGATCCCATTGTGTTGGCGGGTGGTCCTTGTGTAACTTTTAATCCAGAGCCCTTTGCAGAATTTATCGATGCTTGCATTATCGGTGAAGGGGAGGGAATTACAGGCCAGGTGCTAGATGTTATCTATCAGGGTAAGGAAGAAGGCTTGGACCGCCAACAAATCCTCTTTAACTTAGCCCAATTGCCCGGTGTCTATGTGCCCTCTTTATTTACCCCTAAGTTTCGTGAGGATGGCCGCTTTGATGGCTATGATGTGGCCCCTGGCGTTCCCAAAACTATCCGTCGTTATTATGAACCCCTCACTAAGGAGGGGGAGACTGTCATTGCTACGGACTATACGGAATTTGGAGCTATGTACATCGTAGAAGTAGCTCGTGGCTGTGGGCGGCATTGCCGATTCTGTATGGCCGGTTACTGCTATCGGGTACCTCGTATTCGAGATCTAGATCAACTCAAGGCCGGCGTAGATCGGGCTGCAGAACTCGGCAAAAAGGTGGGCCTCATGGGGGCCGCCATTTCCGATTATCCACAAATTGATGAATTGGTTAACTATATTCGGTCTAAGGGAATCCGCTATTCTTGCGCTTCCTTACGGGCTGATTCCTTGACCCAAGACGTGGTGGATGGGTTGGCGGATTCTGGTCAAAAGACCATCACCATAGCACCGGAAACAGGCTCTGATCGCTTGCGTGATGTGATCAACAAGGGTATTACTGAGGATGACCTCAGAAAGGGAGCTCTTTTAGCCGCTAAGTCTGGTGTCCACCATTTGCGTTTTTATATCATGATTGGCCTTCCCACAGAGGAAGAGGAAGATATCCAAGCTATTGTAGATTTGGCTGTACGGACTCGTAAGTACATGGAAGAGGTGGGATCTAAAGGCCGCTTAACCCTCTCTATCAACCCCTTTATCCCTAAACCATTTACTCCCTTCCAGTGGATGGCTATGGATAACCAAAAGTCGGTGGAAAAGAAATTGCAATACATCAAGAAAGCCTTGCAGAAGGACCGCCGCATAGAGGTCCTTATTGAGTCTCCTAAGGAGGCCTATATCCAAGGGGTTTTAGCTAGAGGGGATCGGCGTCTTTCACAGGTTCTCTACCAGTGTGCTATGGATCGGGGACCTAAGTCCTTTAAAAAGGAACTTAAGGTAGCAGGCATCGATATGGACCAGGCCAATTATCGGGAACGAGAGATGGGCGAGCCCCTACCTTGGGATATGCTAGATATGGGTCTCAGGGAAGGCTATTTAGAAACTGAATGGTATAAAGCGGTGGCCGGTAAGTTTACCGCCCCTTGTATGGATGGGTGTAAGCGCTGTGGCGTATGTGATCAATAAGGAGGTTCCATGCCAACCTATGATGATGAAGTAGCTCTTGTTACAGTTATGGATCAAGAGGCGGATCCTTGGTACTATGAAAAACCAATCTTTGATAGAGATTTTAAAAACTTAGTCTGGGCCTCTACCTATCGGATGGGTGGCCTGTCTAAGGCACCTTATGATTCCTTTAATATGGCCTTTCATGTGGGCGATCAAGAGGATCATGTTATGGCTAATCGCTTGGCCTTAGCCCAGTATCTAGGGGTTACAGTTGATCGGCTGACCAATGCGAACCAGGTTCATGGCTTACGTGTGGCCAAGGTGGACTCATCCCAGGTAGGAGCGGGAGCTTTTAGTTTGGAAGAGGCCATCCAAAATACAGATGCCCTCATGACAAATGTAAAAGAGGCACCGCTCCTTCTCTTTACTGCTGATTGTGTGGCTGTGGGGATCTATGATCCAGTTCATGAGGCTATAGCTGTAGTTCATGCCGGTTGGAAGGGGACTATAGGACACCTGCCTAAGTTGACCTTAGCCGCTATGGCTGATGCCTATGGTACAGACCCTAAGGACTCGTATGCCTTTTTGGGGCCTTCTATTGGCCCTCGATCCTTTGAGGTTAGTGAAGATTTGGCAGAGCGTTTCCGGAGGGAAGAAGAAGGCTTTATCCAGGATGGCCATGATACGGTAGTGGCTTATCACAAACGATCAGGCGCTAATCACGAGAGCCCTCATGTAGACCTATGGGCTTTTAATCTCTACTCTCTTCTGGAGGCCGGCATGAAGCGGGACCACATAGTAGTATCCGGCACGGACTCCATGACTTCAGCGGCCTGCTATTCCTACCGTAGAGAAGAGGGGAGGACAGGTCGTATGGCCATGGTGATGATGCTTAAATAGGTATCTACATAGAGCGGTAAAAACTTATAGTAAGTTGAGGCCCCCATTCTTGGATGGGGGCCTCTTGTATTTGATGAATGGGGTCTAATGAAAGGCTGTTTTGTATACTTTTACAGGAAAATACTATATAATATTAAATAATTATAGGGTAAGGTTCGCTTGCGACAAGGTTGCATGCCGCCTTGGCCTATGAATGGAAAGCTAGGAGGCTCGTATGATTAAAGAGAATGTGAATGCCGTTCAGCAGCGCATGGCTAATGCTATGGCCCGCGTAGGGCGGACCGATACAGCCCTACTTGTGGCGGTCACTAAAAATCATCCAGTATCCGCCCTTGAAGAAGTGGCTGCCTTAGGGTGTACCCATGTAGGAGAGAACAGGGTACAAGAGGCTAAGGAAAAGCAACTTCTCTATAAGGGACCTCAATTGACATGGCACTTAATTGGTCATCTACAGGCTAATAAAGTGCGTCAGGCAGTTCCTATGTTTGATCTTATCCACTCTGTGGATAGCATTAAGCTTTTGGATGAAATTGAGAAGGTTGCCACTAAGCATGATAAGGTGCAAGATGTTTTGCTCCAAGTTAATGTAGCTCGTGAAGCTTCTAAGTCTGGCATGTCTGTAGAGGACTTTCCTGCTATCCGTGATTATGCAAAAGCCTTGCCACATGTCCGCGTTTGCGGTCTTATGTGCATAGCTCCTTTCTTTGAGGATTCGGAAGAGGCCCGTCCTATCTTCCGCTTGGCTCACGCCTTGTTTGAAGATATGAAGGACCACTTTGAACCGGGACAAATCAAATTCTTATCCATGGGAATGACACATGATTTTGAGGTTGCCCTTGAAGAAGGCGCTAACATCGTTCGCGTAGGCACGGCTATATTTGGGGAGCGCGTTTATAACTAGCGCAAGTTAAGGAGGATATTATGGCTTTCAGCGAAAAATTCAATAAATTAAAGGAATCCATCGGTCTTGGTTCTAGTCAATATGAAGACTATGATGATGATTATGAATACGAAGACGACTATGATGATGTAGCTGATACCAAGGCAGACGCACCAGTGGCTGCAGCAGCCCGAAAAACAGGAGGTACAAGTATGACACAACGCCCTACGGCTATGAAGGTAATCGTAATTGAACCAAAAACATTTGAAGATTCTGCCACCATCGTAGACCAGTTGCGCGGTATGCGTCCTGTGCTCGTCAATTTTGAAAATACAGACCCTCGTGAAGCAGCTCGTGTGGTTGACTTCATTTCTGGTGCTACTTACGCCTTGGATGGGCACCTTGAAAAGGTGGGTAAAGACATCTTTATGTGTGTTCCTTCCAACATTACCATCGACCACAACCAAGAAACCGGTAAAACTGATTTCTCCGACCAAGTATCTTGGTCTACAGAAAACTAATATACGATTTGATAAGCCGTACAGTCTCTGTACGGTTTTCGTCGCATGATATGCAGAAATAGGAGGCTTCTTTATGAGTGACAATAAAGACAAATTAATACGCTACTTTGAGGCCTCTGGCGCTGGTGATCAGGCTCGTCGTATGATTGATCTAGCCGACCAAGTTGTAGGGGGGAAGCCCTTCCGGGTATCTGATTTCACTTCTCCTGCCGGATTGGCCATTGCCGATGCAGTGAAAGCCAATTATCCCGGTATCCGCGTGGAATCCTTCGGCGGATACCAAGGGGCGGAACGTATCCGTATCGCCTTTGTGGACCAGGATTTCAAGGGCTCGGTGGACATGGGTGTCAAAGCCCTTAAAGTAGCTTGGGACCCGCGTTTTCGTTTGCTAAGTCACCGGGATGTGTTGGGCTCTCTTATGGGTTTGGGTTTAGAACGGGAAAAGTTCGGTGATATCCTCGTGGCCCAAGGGGGGGCGACCCTTCTGGTAGATGCCAATGTGGCAGATTTTGTGGTACAAAATTTTAAAAAGATTGCCATGGTTTCGGTGGAGGTTACCCAACTCGACTTGGCCGATATTGCTCCTAAGGAAGAAAAGGTTAAGGAAATCCGCACTACTGTAGCTTCTCTTCGCTTGGACTCCGTGGCATCATCGGGCTTCTCCCTCTCTCGTACCAAGGTGGTAGAAGCCATCAAGGCGGGCCTTTTACAGGTCAATTGGCAAGCAGCTAAGGGCCCATCACAAGAGGTATCTGAAGGGGATATTATCTCTATGCGCAGCCGGGGCCGAATGAAGGTGGAAGCTATTACAGGCCAATCAAAGAAAGGTCGTATAGGCGTTTATCTCAAGCGTTTTATGTAATATGTTACCAAGATTGCTGAATAAATTCTTTGTAAGGAGTAAGCTATGATTACACCAATGGATTTGGAAAATAAGAAATTCTCTACTAGCATGCGAGGTTATAGCAAGAGCGAAGTAGATGCCTTCATGGCAGAACTGGTTAAGGAATACGAAACCCTCTATCGGGAAAATCGTGAAATGAAAGACCAATTGGAGTCCATGGAAGACCGGGTTTTGGCCTGTGAACGCGTAGAATCCAATATGAATAAAACTTTGGCAGCAGCCCTTCGGTCCAAGATGGAGGGGATTTTAAATGCTCAACTCAAGATGTTGGAATCCGAATTTGATGATGAACAGTTAACCACCTTGCTCCGTAATGTGGAAACTGAAAAGTAAGTATCCTTGAGGAGGGACTGGCTAGACCTGACTAGTCAGGCCTCCTTATTAGGGATTCAGGTAGTCGTGTGTATAAGAGGTAGTCTATGGCAATGATTGAACTTTCAATGAAAGAACGTCCTATCCTCCTTCTAGGAGGAGGCCAGGTTGCCCAAGACCGCTTATCTAGACTAGTGCCTGAAGACCCTTTGGTTACTGTTTTAGCGCCTTGCTTGACGGAGCCAATTAAATCATGGTGGCGAGAGGGAGCCTTAGTTTGGTGGCAGGAAAGACTGTCTTTGGAGTCTGCTAGCGGTCGGGTAGAGGCCTGGATGGAATCGTTTGGAGGTCAATCTGATTTAACGCCTCTGGTTATTCTGGCTACGGATGATCCAGTGGTAAATAGTCATGTGGGGCAGTTGGTTCGTGCTAGAGGCTGGCTCTTGTCGGGTCCTGTGGAACGAGCTGATATGGCCGTTGCTAATGCTTCTTACTTGGGTGGCCTGGGGGTTAGCCTGACGACAAAGCCCGCTAGCCCCCGCCTTAATGCCTTGATTCGTAGGGACTTAGAAGACCGTTACCAAGCCTTGCAGGATGATCCTACTATCCTAGCTGAATTGGCTTACCTACGAGATTTACTTAAAGAACGGGTACATACGAGTAAGGAGCGACGTGTTTTTTGGCGACGCTATTTAGATGGAGAGGCCCTAGCTCAAATTCGAGCGGGTCAATGGACATGTGTTAAAGAGAGGTTAGAAGATGCAATTAGTTCTCTTGGGATTGAATCATAAGACGGCACCAGTAGAGGTGAGGGAAGCCTTTTCCTTTACCCCGGAAGAACAAAATAATGCCTTGGAATTCCTCTATAATTATCCAGGGATCATTGAATGCGTAGTCCTCTCTACCTGTAACCGCATGGAGATTTACGCCTTGGTTAAGCAATGCCAAGACCCTCACGACTTGATTTTCAAGGCCTTGTGCCAGATTCGCTCCATTGCAGAGGGCCATGAGGACGCCTTTTATTGCAAGACTGATCGCGCTTGTGTAGATCACCTCTTTCACGTTTCCTCGGGCCTAGATTCCCTCGTAGTAGGGGAAGGGCAGATCCTGTCTCAATTGAAGGCAGCCTACCTACGTGCTTACCAAGGTGGCTATACAGAAACTGTATTTAATATCCTCTTTCAAAGGGCTATTCGCATTGGTAAGCTCGTGCGGACGCGAACCGCTATTGCCGATACACCGGTATCCGTATCCTATACGGCCGTCAACCTGGCGGAAGACGTGCTTAATAAGCCTATGAATCAGGCCAAAGTCCTCATCCTAGGTGCAGGGACCATGTCCGAACTCACCGCTACCCATCTCCAAGCCAAGGGGGTTAATACGATATTCGTATCTAATAAAACTTACTCCAAGGCCCAAGCTCTAGCAGAACGTTTCGGTGGCCAGGCTATTCGCTTGGATGATTATGTGGAACTGGCTAAACAAGCTGATATTCTTATTACCTCTACAGGCGCACCTCACTATTTGGTGGACCTAGAAGCAGCCAAGGAAATTGCGGCCGCTAAGAAGGGTCAACCCTTTGTCATGATTGATATCGCTGTTCCCCGGGATATCGATCCTGTGGTGGAAACTATCGAGGGTATCCACCTCTTTAATATCGATGCCCTAGAAAGTGTTGTAGAAAACAACCGTCAACAACGTTTGGAGGAGGCCCACAAGGCGGAACCACTTATCGAAGAGGCCGTGAATGAGCTCTTTGAGAAGTTGGATTATTTGCGGGTTCGGCCTATGATGGCTCTCTTGGCGGATAAGGCAGAGCAAATTCGGCAACGGGAACTCCACCGAGCTATGGCCAAACTATCGGACCTTCCTGACCATGAACGGCGTATTATGGAATCCATGAGCCGTATGATTGTCCGTAAGCTCTTACGGGATCCTATGATTCATTTGCAACACGTAGAAAATGTGATTAGCAAGGAAGAGGAAGACCAGTATTGGGCAATCTTCCGAGATATGTTTAACCTGCAAAAGGAGCAGTAATATGAGACCCATCATCCGCATAGGTACCCGTCAAAGTGCTTTGGCCCTCTGGCAGGCTCATCATGTAGCAGATCTTTTGAAAGAATACTACCCTAGTCTTGAGGTGGAAATGGTTCACTTTAATACCAAGGGGGATAAAATATTGGAAAAATCCCTAGCTGAAATTGGTGGCAAAGGTCTCTTTACGGCAGAGCTAGAAGAGGCTATGCATAAGGGAGCTATTGATATAGCTGTACACAGCCTTAAGGATATGCCTACAGACCTTCCGCAAGGACTGATTTTAGGGGCCATTACCCAACGAGAAATTCCTTTTGATGCTCTTGTATCCCCACGGTATCAGACCCTTGATAAACTACCTCAAGGGGCTAAGGTAGGGACTTCTTCCCTCCGCCGCCAAGCTCAACTCTTACATGCCCGCCCTGATTTAGACATTCATGTCTTGCGAGGCAATGTACAAACCCGCCTTAAGAAGTTAGAAACGGAAAACTTTGATGCTATCGTCTTGGCTCAAGCTGGTTTGAAACGCTTGGAATTAGACCACCTTATTACTCAAGTCTTCACACCAGAAACCATGTTGCCAGCCGTTGGTCAGGGTGCCTTGGCGATTGAATGTCGCCAGGATGATAAGGAAATGTTAGATATGTTGGCCCAGCTTAATGATCCAAATACCCGCTATGCAGTAGAAGCGGAACGGGCCTTCTTGCGGTCCCTCAATGGGGGCTGCCAAGTGCCTATGGGCGTTTATGGGACTGTGAAAGAGGGGCAATTACATTTAGAGGCCCTCATTTCTTCCCTTGACGGGACCCAAGTCTACCAAGGACACATGGATGGCCCTGTAGAAGGGGCAGAGGCTATGGGCGTAGACCTAGCTGACCAGCTACGTAAGGAAGGGGCTCAGGCTATTATTGATGAACTCTTACAAGAAGGTGTCCTACAATGACCGGCCTGGTATACTTGATTGGCGCTGGTCCAGGCGATGCTAAGCTTATCACCCTCAAGGGGCGAGAGTGCATCGAAAAGGCTGACGTGGTAGTTTATGATTATTTGGCAGATAGCCAGCTTTTGACCTATGCAAAGGATGATGTAGAGCTCATCTATGTGGGAAAAAAGAATCGGTCCCACCACATGGAACAGGACCAAATCAATCAAATTCTCATTGATAAGGCTAAGGAAGGCAAATTAGTAGCACGCCTCAAGGGGGGCGATCCCTTGGTCTTTGGCCGGGGTGGAGAAGAGGCTCTAGCCCTACGCCAAGCAGGCATTCCCTTTGAGTTTGTTCCGGGGGTAACCTCAGCTATATCCGTGCCCGCTTATGCGGGGATTCCTGTGACCCAGCGGGCTATGGCCTCCTCTTTTGCCGTGGTAACCGGTCATGAAATGGCCCATAAGGATACCATCCATTGGGAGGGATTAGCGACAGCTGTGGATACACTGACATTCGTCATGGGGGTAACCAATGTGGAAACCATTGCCACTAAGCTCATGGCCCATGGACGTGACCCTAAGACTCCGGTAGCTCTCATTCGTTGGGGGACTAAAGCTTGCCAAGAAACACTGGTGGCCACCTTGGAAACTATGGTAGAGACTGTGCGTAAGGCCCACTTAAAGCCTCCTGCTCTTATCGTTATTGGCGATGTTGTGTCCATGAGAGACCAACTGCAGTGGTTTGATAATAAGCCCCTCTTTGGGAAGACTATTGTTACCACAAGAGCCAAGGGCAAGGCCGCTGACTTTGCTGATGCTCTTCGCGACCGAGGGGCCCAGGTTATTGAAGCTGCCGCCATCCGAACCCAGGCTTTAGCGCTAACAAAAGAGGATCAGAACTATTTAGATCGATTGGGGAGCTATGATTACTTGACCTTTACTTCTGCTGAGGGTGTTAAGTACTTCTTTAAGGCCCTCTGGGGGCGCCATGAGGATAGTCGTGCCATAGGGAATTGTAAAGTCTGTGCCGTAGGGACGGCGACAGCCAATGCCCTCATGGACTATGGCATCATAGCTGACCTGATTCCAGCTAATTACAAGGCGGAATCTGTGGCAGCAGCCCTGGCCAGTGAGTTGCCAAAGGGGGCTAAGGTCCTCTTGGTGCAACCTAAGGTGGCCCGGTCCGTCATACAAGATAGTCTCTATAAAGAAGGAATCTTGGTGGATACAATCCGCCTCTATGAGACCCTCTTAGACCAGTCCCAGAAGGAGGCACTCTTGGCGGCCTTTGAAGAGGGGGTAGACTATATTACCTTCACCTCCGGGTCGACCGTAAAGAACACCCTTAAACTCCTGGGGCCAGCAGGGCGAGATATCCTAGCCAAGACTAAGATTGCCTGCATCGGGCCAATCACGGCAGCAGCTGTTGTAGAAGCTCAATTGAAGCCAGCTTTGATTTCGGAAGTATATACCATGGATGGCCTCTTAGAGACCATCCTCGATGATGTAAAATAGGAGAAAAAGAAGATGTACGATTTAACCTATCGTCCACGTCGCTTGCGCACTAGTACAGCTATGCGTGACCTCGTGCGTGAAACTAGCTTAGATGTAAGTGATTTGATTTACCCTATCTTTGTGGTACCAGGAACTCAAGTGAAGGAAGAAATTTCCTCCCTTCCAGGCCAATACCGTATGTCTGTTGATCAAGCGGTTGAAGTGGCTAAAGAATGCCATCGATTAGGCATTCGAGGTGTCGAAATCTTCGGCATCCCAACCTATAAGGACGAAGAAGGGTCTGCTGCTTGGGACATGGAACAACCGGTTCAACAAGCTATTATGGCTATTCGTAAGGCGGTACCTGAACTTATCGTTGTCGGTGACGTATGCCTCTGCCAATATACATCCACAGGTCACTGCGGTTGCATTGAAGACCATGAAATTTTGAATGATGAAACGCTACCACTCTTGGTAAAAGTAGCTGTATCTCAAGCTAAGGCGGGAGCTCAAATTGTGGCGCCTTCCGACATGATGGATGGCCGCGTAGGGGCTATCCGCCAAGGCTTAGACCAAGCGGGCTTTACTATTGTAAGCATCATGTCTTATGCGGCTAAATATGCATCTGCTTATTATGGGCCTTTCCGCGATGCTGTTCACTCTGCCCCTCAGTTTGGCGACCGCAAATCCTACCAAATGGATCCTGCTAACCGTATGGAAGCCATGCGGGAAATTGAATTGGATATCGCTGAAGGAGCGGATATCATCATGATTAAACCAGCCCTTTCTTATTTGGATATCGTGCGGGAAGCACGTGACCAGTTTAACTATCCATTGGCTGTTTACAATGTGTCTGGTGAATACGCAATGATTAAGACGGCTAGTGCAGCTGGTGTGGTGGATGAACAACGAATTACCTTGGAAACCCTTCTTTCTATGAAACGGGCCGGCGCTAAAATTATCATTACCTACCATGCTATGGACGTAGCACGTTGGTTGAAGGAGTCTAAGTAATATGTGGCAATTGGGGAAATCTGAAAAAGCTTTTGATGAAGCAAAGCATTATTTACCAGGTGGGGTTAACTCTCCTGTGCGCTCCTACCGCAATGTGGGGTCTCAACCACCTTTCATTTCGTCTGCTGCAGGCTCTCGTATTTACGATGTGGATAATAATGAATACATCGATTACGTTTTATCCTGGGGGCCTATGATTCTAGGCCATGCCAACCCAGAAGTTATTGCGGCCATCCAGGAGGCTGTGCCACGTGGGACCTCCTTTGGGGCGCCAACTACGTTGGAAACGGAACTAGCTAAGAAGATTCAAGCTTTCATGCCTAATGTGGAAATGATGCGCATGGTGTCCTCTGGTACGGAAGCAACTATGTCGGCCCTTCGTGTAGCTCGCGGTTATACCGGTCGTGACCTCATCGTTAAGTTTATCGGCAACTACCATGGCCATTCTGATTCTCTGTTAGTAAAAGCGGGTTCTGGTCTGGCTACCTTCGGCGTTCCTGATTCTCCAGGGGTGCCTAAAGGAGTCGCAGAAAATACAATTACCCTTCCTTATAATGACCCACAAGCCGTTAAGGACCTCTTTGCAGAGAAGGGCGACCAAATTGCCTGCATCATCGTGGAACCAGTAGCGGGTAACATGGGCTGTGTGCCACCAGAACCGGGATTCTTGGAAACCCTTCGTCAGGTGACTACAGACCATGGGGCTCTTCTCATCTTTGATGAAGTTATGTGTGGCTTCCGCGCTTCTGCTGGAGGAGCCCAAAAGCGTTACCATATTAAGCCAGACCTTACCTGTCTAGGGAAAATCGTCGGTGGTGGCATGCCTATGGCTGTCTTCGGTGGCCTCGCTAAAATTATGCAAGAAGTGGCACCATCTGGTCCTATCTACCAAGCAGGTACCCTCTCTGGTAACCCTATTGCCGTAACGGCAGGGCTGGCGACTTTGTCTGGTCTACAACGGAACCCAACGATCTTCAAGACCGTAGAAGAAACGACAGAAACTCTTTGTCAGGGCCTAGAGAAAGCGGCTGCTGAAGCCGGTGTGGATGTGGTTGTCCAACGGGTGGGGTCTATGTTCACACTCTTCTTCTCCAAAGGGCCTGTGAAGAACTTTGATGATGCTTGTGCTTGTGACCAAGATAAGTTCAAGACCTTCTTCCACTACAATCTTTCTCACGGTATTTACTATGCACCGTCTCAATTTGAAAGTAACTTTATGTCCTATATGCATAAGCCTGCTGATATTGAGCACACCCTTGCGGTGGCAAAAGAGGCTTTTGAACTGATCGCCAAAGGCTAAGCTTGTTAGATCTATAAAAGGGCTGCCCCAATCTAAGTATGGGGGTGGTCCTTTTGTTGTTTTCTTTTTTCTCAATAGGAGGCAAAAGGTGCCAAAATACACAAAAAGTGGTAAAATTAACTGAATATGTTCTAAAAGGAGATAGTCTATGAAACCATTTGGTATCTTACTTGCCATCGTATCTGTGGTTATCGCTACTGTTTTAACGGTGGTTAGCTATAAGACGGGGGAAACGCCCTTGGAATGGGGGAAATCTTGGATCCACGGTCAGTCCTTAGGACCTACAGCGACAAGTCAATATACAGAAACATACCCTTGGTTAGACCGCTCTGACACAAAGATGATTCACCCTAAGGGTCTTCCTATTCTCATGTACCACAAAATCGGGGATGATAAGGATAATGATGCGGTGATTCGCGAGGATCTTTTCCGTCAGCAAATGCACTACTTAAAGGACCACGGCTATCACCCTATCACCATGGAAGAGCTTTATGATTATGTGGTTAATAATAAGCCTGTACCTGAAAAACCTGTGGTTTTAACCTTTGACGATGGCTATGCAGATACCTATACGGTGGTTTATCCCTTGCTCAAGGAATTAGGCTTCCCTGCTACGGTGTTCGTCAATCCTGGCGATGTAGGAACCCGCCTCACATGGGACCAACTTAAAGACATGAAGGACCATGGAATGACCATTTCCAACCATGGCTATCTCCATAAGGCGATGGGTGAGATGACAGAAGAGCAACAGCGGGAGAATATGGAGAAGGGGCAAGAAGGCTTGGCCCAACACCTAGACCTTGCGGATAATAAGTGGTTCTGTTTCCCTTATGGCTCCATGAATCAAACATCTGAAAAATTAGCTAAAGAAGAGGGCTTTAAATTGGCTCTTAGCATGAAATCTGGTTGGGCTCATGCCGGTGATGATCCATTTAATTTAAAACGCGTATGGATTGGTAATGCGGTGGATCTCAAGCATTTTGAAGAACGCTTGACTACAGAGCATTATAGCGATTTATAGATTCGAGGTACTTATGAAATCCTTCTTTTCTAAGACTTGGGTAAAGTTTATACTCCTAGTATTTATCTTTACAGCAGTCACAAGTCCCTTTGTGGTCTTGTTTGGTCCCTTTTCCAATTTGAAGCGGACCGTGGTAGGGGCTATTTTACAATCCCGCCATCCACAATATGTGACCTGGCTCTTTAGTCCTGATGAGTTAAAGCATATCTTAGGTTCCGTAGGAACTGTTAAAAGCCAAGACCTTTTCAAGTTTAAGGCTAAGGAAGACGATAGCTTAACCCTCCATAAAATTGAATCTAGCCGGTATGTAGGTTTTATCCTGGAAATTCCAGACCCTCGCCGCATCCAAGTTGCTACGGCTCAGAATATTGAGGAAAAGGGAGATACCACCTCTAATATCGCCAAAGCTAACGGTGCGGTAGCGGCCATCAATGCAGGGGGCTTCTATGACCCTAACGGGACGGGCACAGGCCGCCTACCTTATGGCTTTATTCTACGCGATGGGGACTACATTCTTGGTAAGGATGTAGGGCCTGATGAAGATGTAGACTTCGTAGGCTTCTCCAAGTCTGGCAACCTCATTGCGGGCAACTATAATAAAACCCAACTTAAGGAAATGGGCGCTGTAGAAGGGATTACCTTTGGTCCACCGCTCATCGTAGATGGTAAGAAGATGATTACCGAAGGTGATGGCGGTTGGGGCGTAGGCCCACGAACTGCTATTGGTCAAAAGAAGGATGGTACGGTCCTCTTCTTGGTTGTTGATGGCCGCCAACCAGGTTATTCTTTAGGGGCTACCCTGCGTGATGTACAAGATATCCTCTATGAACAAGGATGCTATATTGCAGCCAACCTGGATGGAGGATCGTCTTCTACCTTGTTCTATAATGGATCTGTTGTTAATAAACCTGCCGACTTGTTGGGTGAACGCATGATTCCAACAACCTTTATCGTTAAATAGGAGGGGCCATGAAGCCGTTTACCAAAGTTCTAGCAGCCTTTGTTCTAGGCTTGACCCTACAAGGTGGCGTGTATTACTACCTTGATCAAGTGCTATTTGCACCGACTGCATCCTTTAGCTTAGCTAAGGATAAGAATGTTAATGACAAGAACTTTCCAGATGTGAAGACCTCTGGTAAAAAATACTACTCCTACGACCACCAATACATGGCAGTCGTGACCACTGATTCCGTTGAAATCTATAAGGCCAATGAGTCTAAACCGACCAAGATTAACCTGAAAAATAAGGAAGTTTCTTATTTTGAATGGATGGAAGATCGGAACTTGGCCATCATGGGCCTCTATAATGATCGTCATGTTACCATGGCTCGGTTAGATCCAGCTAATCCAGATCATGAAGTGGATACAGAATTGGAAGATGCTCCACGGGGCTCTAAGATTGTGGATGCCGCATACTCTACAGCAACTAACGTTGTTTACATGAAGTTAGAAGTTGGCAAGAATAAGTACCGGGTATACCGGACGGATGCTAACTATGATACCCGACGTGTGTATATGCAGGCTGATAATATCGGTCGCATCGCAGTCTTCTATGACAAGGATGAATTCTTCTATGATAATGCTTCTAAGGGTGATATTTACGCCTTTGACGGCATTGAATCATCCTGGCGGGCCATCAATCCATCTGGCCGTTGGCGTCTAGTTGGTGTTGATATGCATGATAATATCTATATTGCCCACGTTAATAGCGATGACCAAGTCCTATCTGTTTCTAAGGGTAAGCTAGGTAAGGGCTTTGATAAGGTATTTACCTACAAGACACCTACTGACCTAGATGATGTGACGATGGAAGCGGTTAAGGAGATTGAAGAAAATGGGTCCGATCAGGTAACAACTGATGACGATAAGGACTCATCTTCTAAAAAGTCTGAATAGTGGAAGTCTCTGGAAAACCAGGTTGATCTGGCCCTGATAAGGGCCGGCTTTACCTGGTTTAATTTTTGTTTATGAATGTATGCTATAGTGTCAATAAATATAGTTTGCCTCATTAGCTATAGGAAAGGAGGGGACCATGAATATTCTCTTTGTCAGGCTGTCATATATTGGAGATATCCTTCATGCGACACCAGCGGCTAAGGCCTTAAAAGAACGGTATCCAGAAGCTAAGCTTCATTGGATTTGTACCCCTTCTTTGAGTCCCCTCTTAGAAGGGAATCCCTATGTGGATGAGGTTATCCCTTGGGAACGTGATCTCTATGAGGCGCATTCTAAGAAACTTCACTTGCGGACCATGTATAGGATGTATAAGGAACTTCGTCAAAAGCTCAAGCCCTATCACTTTGATATGGCTGTAGACGTACAAGGCCGGCTCATATCAGGCCTAGTACTCATAGCTTCTGGTGCACCACGGCGTCTGGGACTCAGTGGGACTAAGGAGCTCAACTGGCTCTTTACCAATGAAAAGGCTAAGGGTCATTACGACCACGTTATTAAGAGATACAATGATGTGGTAGCCCTGACGGGGGCGGATGTATCAGATACCCATATGGTCCTTAATCTTTTCCCACAAGAGATAGAATGGGCTAGGAATGAGCTCGCCGTCCTAGAGGAGGCTAAACCAACCATAGGGCTCGTATTTGGGACATCTTGGGCAAGTAAAGAATGGACTGAGGGCCATTGGCATAGCCTGCTCAACTCTATCTACCCTTGGGCCAATATCCTCCTCTTAGGTGGTGACCGGGAGAGGGAACTGACGGACCGAATTATTCATGATGTGCCTTTGGAGGCAATCAATACCTATGATGCGGTAGGACAGACCAATCTCAGGGAAACCGCAGCCCTCATTAATGAATGCCAACTCCTTATCACAGGGGATACAGGGGCCCTCCATATGGCGGAGGCTTTAGATGTGCCATCTATAGGCATCTTCGGTCCTACGGATCCAGCTATATGGGGATCTTTATCTGATACATCATTGAGTCTTGTTGCCTCCGGGGTGGATTGCCTAGGCTGCCGCAAAAGAACTTGCCCTCGGGGTGACCACCTCTGCATGGCGGTTCTTGCACCAGAGACGGTGGAGAGGGCCATACGTAGGCTGCTAAAGATGGAGACTATGGAAGCACCAGTTTCTGAATAGCTTTTTTGCCTCAGATTGAGTGGGGGGTAGAGACTTGTCTGAGTTTATCAGTTGGAGTACTATGGTCCTATAAGGCTTACCACTAGCCTGTCGCGAGAAGATAGTAGATGATAAAAAGGAGATATATATGGCGAAGCATACAAAAATCCAAAAGGGCTTATCTGATAAGGATATGTTTAAGGGCTGGGTAGAAACAGCGCCAGCAGAAGAGCAAATGATGGAGGAGCAAAAGAAGGCAGAAGCCATTAAAAAACCGGCCCCTCGCTCGGCTAAGGAAGAACTTTATCGGGAATATTTAACCGATAGCTTGGAAACCCAAATCGGAAAACTCCTCTTGGATGTGAAAATGGATTACTTCAAACAAGGAGAAGGGGACTTTTCTGTGCAAGTTAAACGGGATGGCATGAATATCATTTTGCAAACAGCCCCTAAAAAAGTAAAGTGGGAACGATAATGTATACCTATTGGGATACTAGAAAAGCCAGGAAACAAATCTGTTTCCTGGCTTTTCTAGTTCTTAATCTTACTTAACAGTGGCGATTTCCTCGTTAATGAGGCGGGCGGCTTCTTTGCGGTCCTTAGCGGTGGTAATAGGCCGGCCTACTACCAGGCGAGAAGCTCCATCTTGGAGAGCCTTAGCTGGTGTGGCAATCCGTTTTTGGTCATCACTAGCAGCGAAGGAAGGGCGAACGCCTGGGGTTACGATGAGAAAATCAGGGCCACAGGCCTGACGGATCATCTTTGCTTCCAAGGGGGAGCAAACAACCCCGTCCATGCCGGAATCTTTAGCTAATTTTGCCAACTTGATAACTTGGTCAGCGATGGGAAGTTGGCCACCAATCTTAACCCAGTTTTCATCGTCGAAGGAGGTAAGGGCAGTAATAGCTAGGAGCTTAGGCCGCTCCACACCCAATTGGGCAGCCGTTTCCTTAGCTGCCTTCACAGCTTGCTCCATCATGATAGCCCCCCCTTGGCCATGAATGGTGAGCAGGTTGGCACCCAAACGGGTGAGGCTAGCGACCCCATGGGCTACGGTGTTAGGGATGTCGTGCAGCTTAAGGTCTAAGAAGACTTGTTTTCCCTCTTCTTGCAGGTAGCGAACCGTTTGTTCTCCTTCTGCATAGAAGAGTTCCATTCCAACCTTGTAAAAAGATACGGAATCGCCTAAGGAAGATACGATATCCTTCATTTGATTCATTGTGGAAACGTCGAGTGCGACGATTAATCTTTCATCTGCCATTAGAATGCTCCTTATATATGCCTATAAATCTCTATCTATTGTAGCGAATTTACAGGCTGACTTTCAAGGAAAATGCTATAATAATTAGGATAGTTGGTCTATCAGTATAGACATATAGTATGATTCTCTCAGGTCTCTATGAAACCGAGAATTCCAATAGAAAGAGGTTTATATGTTAAACTTTGTGGCCATAGACTTTGAAACGGCCAATAAATTTCCTAACTCTGCCTTGTCACTGGCTTGTACAGTGGTGGAGAATGGGGCCATTAAGGATACTTGGTATTCCTTGATTAAGCCCCCCTTCCAAACTTTTGATCCAGACTGCACAGCAGTACATGGTATTCACCCCAAGGAGGTTGCTAATGCGCCTACCTTTGATCAGCTTTGGCCTGATATTTATGAAACCTGTTTGAAAGACCGCATCATACTAGCCCATAACGCTCGCTTTGATGTGGGTGTCCTCCGGGCCACCTTGGACCACTACAAACTAGCTTGGCCGGACAACCAATTTGCTGATACTGTAAAGATCGCCCGTAAGGTATGGCCAACCTTGGTCAACCATAAGCTCAATACAGTGGGGACCTACTTGGGTGTGGAATTTAGGCACCACTATGCCTTAGATGATGCGGAAACCTGTGCAAAGATTGCTACAGCTGCAGCTAAGGAGACCCATACAAACTCCTTACCAGAACTCTTGTCTGTTATCAAGGTTCCCCTAGAGGATTTTATCGAAGACAAGCATAGGGCACGTCAGGCAAAACTGCAAGAAGAGGAAGCTGCTAGTCAGCAAACTAGCCTTTTTTAAGGTATAATAATTACAGTTTCTAATGTTATTGGAGAGGTCATCATGGAACAATACAAACACGACTTTATCGAATTCGCCCTGTCCCGTAAGGTTTTAAAGTTTGGTGAATTCACACTGAAATCTGGTCGTAAATCCCCTTATTTCTTTAATGCCGGTCTTTTTAATACAGGGAAGGACCTGGCTAAGCTCGGCGAATTCTACGCCCAAGCTATCCAGGCATCCGGTTTGACCTACGATGTCCTCTTTGGCCCAGCTTATAAGGGGATTCCTATCGCGACCACTGTATCCGTGGCCCTCTTTAACAAGTATGGTGTGGATACACCAGTTTGCTTTAACCGCAAGGAAAAGAAGGACCATGGCGAAGGAGGCAACCTCATCGGGTCTCCTTTACAAGGTAAAATCCTCCTTGTAGATGACGTTATCACAGCGGGTACGGCTATCCGTGAGTCTATGACTATTATCGAGGAAAACAAGGCTCAATTGGCTGGTGTTTTGATTGCTCTCAATCGAAAAGAAAAAGGTAAAGGTGACTTGTCTGCGATCCAAGAGGTAGAACGGGACTACGGCTGCCAAGTCTTCTCCATTATCGATTTGGATGATTTGTTAGCCTTCATAGAAAAGAACCCAGAGTACGCACCACACTTAGATGATATGCGGGCCTATCGGGATCAATACGGCGTATAAGAGAGAAGGTCTTGCTCATGAAATTGAAATCATTAATTCTGACTGGTATGGCCTTCATGATGGCCAGTTCTGTCTGGGCTGCTAAGCAATACGATTATGTACCTGATGATGGGATGGCTACCTTTACCCATGACAAGAAGGCTCTCTTGCGGGATGTACCCTTCATTCGGGATACTATGAAAGTTCGCTTTGATAACCAAAAGAACCTAGTCATTGTTTTGCCTGGTACCTTGGCTGCGTCTGATGATAGCATTGCCAATGGCCGTCGCTATGTGCGCTATGAGTACCCAGAACTCTATTATCCAAAGGATGCCTCTACAAGTCCTCAAGTATACATAGATGTTCAAAAGGCTCCTTTTGTATCGCCAGATGCTAAGACAGCCCCTTTGGAAAAGGTTTTTGAGGAAAAGACCGTAGATTTAGGTGGAACTCCTTACCTAGTTCGCATGGCTTCCTCTAGCCAGTATCCTAAGACCCAGAAGGATTATTTCCCATTAGTTATGAACGCAGCTACGGCTAGCTTGGATACCTTTGACCCTAGTAAAACTTACTATACCCAAGACCGCATCCCTTGGAATATGATGGAAGCTATTCAAGGTTCCTGGGGGTCTAGTACTTATAAAACAGTTCTTACTGTTAAGGACTATAAAATTAATGGTAACCCTGTAGAAGCAATCTATAACGTTTCCAATCAAGATGGTAAACTGTCCATGTCCATTATTACAGTTAATGGGGAGGCTGTTCATCGTTACCACTTAGTTTTAACAGAAGAAGAATCCTCTATTATGACCAAGGAAAAGGTCTTATATGTAGATGGTGTTCGCACTAGTCAAGCTAAGGATTTTGGCTTTGCTATGGGCGTTGATCGCTAGTCAACTTCTAGTAATACTACATATACTATAAACAAGATAAGAAAAAGCCTGTAGGACATGTTCGTGGAACATATCCTACAGGCTTTTGTTTTGTTTCTTGTTTTCGATAGGGATTCTTACTAGCTATTAGAAGGCTGGCAAGATCGCGCCTTGGTACTTATCTTGAATGAATTTCTTTACTTCAGGGGATTGTAAAGCTTTCATGAGTTTTTGGATTTCCGGACGGTTTTGGTCCCCGTCACGTACAACCAAGATATTTACGTATGGAGAGTCGTTACCTTCGATGGCGATGGCATCTTTAGTAGGATTGAGACCTGCTTTGATAGCAAAGTTAGTATTGATGACAGCAATGGCTACGTCGTCCAAAGAACGTGGCAATTGAGGTGCTTCCAATTCTACGAATTGAAGATTTTTAGGGTTAGCCGTGATATCTGCTACTGTAGATTTAGCAGAGCCACCGTCTTTCAAGGTGATGAGACCTTGTTTTTGTAGGAGAAGGAGGGCACGTCCACCGTTGGATGGGTCATTAGGAATAGCTACCTTAGCACCATCAGGCACATTTTTGATGTCCTTGATAGTGTGGGAATAGATCCCCATAGGTTCGATGTGAACACCCCCAACGGATACGAGGTGGGCATTATTTGCTGTATTCCATTCATCCAGGTATGGTTGGTGTTGGTAGAAGTTAGCATCGATTTCCTTTTCGTTTACCGCGGCATTTGGTGTATTGTAGTCGTTGAATTCTTTGATTTCAAGGTCAACACCTTCTTTAGCTAGGATTGGCTTAATCTCTTCTAAGATTTCAGCATGTGGCACAGGTGTAGCACCTACGATAATCTTAGCATTCCCATTAGAAGAGGATGGGGTGCTTTTGTCGCTGCCGCAACCTGTCAAGAGGAGGGCGGCAGAAAGAGCAGCTGTTGCTGCAATAGCCCAGATTTTTTTCATGATATGTCTCCTTTTACTAGCTAAGAGCTAGTTTTTAAAATAAGAGGTGCCCTCCCAGATTGGAGAGGCTTAGGTATAGTATATAGGGATTAGTCTAGAAACCAGGCACTACAGCACCGTGGTACTTTTCTTGGATGAACTGCTTGATTTCAGGTGTTTGCAAAGCTTCTACCAATTTTTTGATTTCTGGACGATTTTCGTCGCCTTTGCGAACAACGATACCATTTACATAAGGGGAATCCTTATCTTCCAAGATTAAAGCGTCCTTAGATGGATCGAGCTTGGCCTCAAGCGCATAGTTAACGTTGATAACCGCCGCTTCTACATCATCGAGAGAACGAGGTAATTGAGCTGCTTCCAATTCAACGATTTGGAGGTTTTTAGGGTTAGCTATGATATCTTGTACGGTAGACTTATCAGAACCGCCATCCTTCAACTGGATAAGGCCAGCCTTTTGCAAGAGAAGAAGGCCACGGCCACCGTTGGTAGGATCGTTTGGAATAGCAATTTTGGAACCATTGGCAATTTCAGAAATGGATTTTACCTTATGAGAGTAAAGGCCAATTGGTTCGATGTGGACACCACCAACAAAGACAATATCCATTGGATGGTCTTTAACAAAGTTATTCATGTAAGGAACGGTTTGGAAGAAGTTAGCATCGATGGCTTTTTCGTCCAAGGCTGTGTTTGGTGTTACATAATCAGTGAATTCTTTAATTTCAAGGTCGATTCCCTCTTTGGCGAGGATTGGTTTAACTTGCTCCAAGATTTCCGCATGTGGTACAGGGGATGCACCAACTACGAGTTTGGTATTGGAGGAAGTGGAGGAGCCGCAGCCAGATAAGAGAACTGCTGCACCTAATACTGCCGCAGCAGCGAGGGCCCAAATCTTTTTCATAGTCATTCTCCTTATTAATTGATTACTATATTTATTAATATGAATATATTGTACTATTTTATTTCATATCAGTACAGTAGTATTTAAAATCTTTTCGCTATAGCTTTAAACTATGGAAGCCGATTTCTTGTCGCATTGGTAGAGGCTTAATCCATGACCAATAGGTGACATCTAATTTAATGAAAGCCCCCATAGATTCGAATTTGAATCCATGGGGGCTTTGTTTGGATACTATGATTATTTAAGTAGTTTGCCTAGGATTAAGGTCAGAGCCAGTATCACATGGTAGAGAATGGTAGAGGCGGCGATCTTGCCCATAGCCTTATCAGCGTGGACTGCATCAGCATAGCGACCAAGGATCTTAACTGCTTGAAGGCCAGGGATAACCGCGATGAAGACTAAGCCCGTATAGAGGGGGAGGACACCAGAGTAAATCCAGGTGGCAATCCAGATAGGATTGAACCAGACCAACATACCCAAGAGGCTGAGAGCCTTATCCTTACCTAGTAGGATAGCTAGAGTCTTGCGGCCGTGTTTGCGGTCATTGTTGATATCTCGAATGTTGTTGACGAACATAATCATGCCTACCAAGAGAGTGGAAGGCAAGGCCGGGATGATAAGGGCCGCCGGAATATCGCGTAGCCAGGCGAAGGCGGTGATAAGGACGATAGCACAGCCCATGGTGAGACCAGAGGCCACTTCTCCTAACGGGGTTCGAGAGATAGGAAGAGGCCCGCCAGAGTAGAGGAAGGAGACCAAGATACAGAGGAGACCTACAGGTAAATAAGCCCAGGTAATCTTCCAGGATAGGAAGAGACCGATGATGATAGGAATCACCATGGTAATTTTTAAGAAGGTAAGGACCAGGGAGGGACTCATGTGACCCTTGACGATAGACCCTGCATTACCAGCCTTTTGGCCATGGTCGAGACCAGACTTATAATCGCAGTATTCATTCCACATGTTAGCCACCATTTGAGCGGATACGACGGCTAAGAAAATGAGGATGGTGTAGAAGATAGACCATCCTAAACCATCAAAGGGAAAGAGACCGGCAAAGAAGGAAAAGGCGGCCCCTAAGAGCACAGGGCTAAAGGCCGCTGCTAATGTGCGAGGCCGGATGAGAGCGATAAATTCGCGAAACATAAAATCCTCCAAACTAGAACCAGGTATGTAGATACTGGTCACCATATGATTCAAACTAGTATAAGTATATCATTTCTTGGATCCAAGGATGGGTCCTAGTTTCCAAGGGGATGGCAATTGGGCTAGGACGATGCCTGCCGACATGAGAATTACACCGATAAACTCATAGCCCGTTAGGCTTTCACCTAGGACAAGATAACCTAAAATGGCGCCAAAGACCATTTCTAAACTCATAAGGAGGGAGGCTTCCGTAGGTGGGATTTTGGTTTGTCCCACCAGTTGTCCTGTAAATCCCAAACTTACAGATAGGCAACCACCCCATAGGATGGCCGGCCAGGCAGTCAAGGCTTGGTCCCAGTGGAAGGGGGCAAAGAGAAGACTGGCTAGAGCCGATAGGAGGGATACGAAGAGAAATTGAATGCAGGCTAGGCGGAGGGCCGGGTACTGTTTGGCGAAGACGTTGAGGACTAAGATGTGACCGACCCAAAAGAGGGTGGATATGAGTAGGAGGGCGTCAGCCCAAGAAATGGCTAGCCCTCCGTGGAGTGTTAAGAGGCCCGCCCCTAGGAGGGCTACTATGACGCCACCCAAGGCTAAGTAGGTAATGGCTTGACCGATAAAGAGACCGACTAGGGGGACCAGAACGATATAGAGGCCTGTAATGAAGGCGGTTTTACCAGCTGTTTCGAATTGGATGGCGTATTGTTGAAGGCTGGTTCCCGTAAAGAGGAAGAGGGCTGCTAAGAATCCTGCAAGAGCCAGCGGGAAGCGGCCTTTCTCTACAGGCTTTGAATCTTTGACTAGGGCCATGATAGGAACAAGAGTAAAGGCGCCTAGGGCAAAGCGGAGGGCATTATAGCCTGTAGGTGATAGGAGATCAGTTACGGTGCGTTGGAAGATAAAGGTAGACCCCCAGAAAAAAGCAGCCATAATTAAGATGAATCTAGCTTGCCACATGGTCGAGCCCCTCCTAGAAGAATTAATAGAATATTTATATTGTACCATGGGTAAAACTAAGCATAGCATGAAAATATATTGTATAATGACCCTAGATCTACAAGTATATGACTATATATGATAAAGGTTGATGATTTGTCATAGATGGATCGTTAGCGTGCAATGAGGAATGGTTATGAAAAAGACACTCGTGAGTATAATGGCTGCGGGCTTAGTAAGTTTAGCTGCAAGCCTATCTGTAGGTGCAGCTTCGGTGGAATCCGCTACAGGTACATCGATCGCTTTGCCTACAGGCATTACATCGACAGATATGAATGCCGTGGATGTGAATGGCAAGAAGGTAGCCTTGTTTGATGCAAAAACTCTGACCGCTGTTAATACAAATATTCGTAAGTCACTTGCTAAGAACTCTGCCAAAACTTATGAAGGGGATGCGCTGAAAGGGATTCGCCTTTACCAAGTACAGGGGACTGATACCGATGGTCACCATGTGGGTTATTTAGTCTCTTTTGCCTGGGATGATCAGTTGGCTAAGACCTTTGTAAGCCAAAAGGACCGGCAAGTGGCTGGTTCTTACTGGGGTCTTCAAGAGTCTGTGAAGGCCAGCCCTAAGGATTTAAAGGCTTTTCATGAGGGCTTCCGCCAAGAACAGGATAAGAGTATAGATAATCAAGCCCAAGGCAAAATTAAAACTTACGAATCCTATGCTAAGGCAGGAGCTATGTCGCCAGCACGATTGGCGGATATGAAAGACTCGATCCAAAGAGAAGCAGCTTTGTATAAGCTCTTAGATGCGAGCTTGGGTTCTTTGATCATAAGTCCAGTGGTAGGTCAAGCTCATCCGACGACTGTGGGGACTTGGTCTTGAGCACTTTCCTATGATGGCTTTAGCCTTCCCTTAGGAGGTTCTTTTAAGGCCGTAGATGATGGGACAAATCTCAATGTCTTAGGGATTTTGTCTATAGACGCATCTCGTCCTTACTGGCATCAAGTCATAAGAAATTTGCAAATTGTTAAGTAGGAGAAAATATATGAAATTATCTTTGAAAGCGATGATTACTGGCGCCTTGGTGTGTACTTCTTTGGCCTCTGTCTCTGCTACGACTATCACGACACCAGCTGGTTCTTTTTCTACACCTAAGAATGTCAATGCTACTAGCCTATCCCAAAGCCAAGCCTTAGCCTTGCTTAAGGGGACGAAGGCCAAGAATGTGGAGGATGCAAAAATCCTAAATTCCCTCCAACTGATTGGCCCTAAATTCGACCTCTACCAATTGCAGGGGAAGGATAAGGGAACCTCTAAAACGGCCCTTTTAGCTGTCTATAATGCTAAGGATGATATAGAAGCAGGTTTGACTAAGTCCGCCTCTAAGGTGGCAGGTCTCGATAAGGTTCAGGGCCTTGGCCAATATGCACCACTCCTTAGCGACTTTGGTGCCTCCATTATTAGCCAACAATTCCACGATAAAGACGGGGGAATTGTCATACCTAATGCTATGATGACCGGCCTTATTAAGTCCGGCAACCAAGCCCTGTCCTCCTCTGAGTACATGCTCAACCAAAGTTTTGCCCGTAAAAAAGCACAAAACCCTAATGCTTCCGATATTAAGGTGAAATTTGAGAATATGGAACTTATTCATCCTGTGGCTAAGACAAAGTATCCAACCTATACAGCAGGAACTCGAGCCCTCATTACTGTGGATGGCCTACAATTGCCTTACTATGTAAAGGCTTTTGTCGTCATGAACCCACAAGCGCCAACAGCTATGGCCCTCCTCACATCCGATGTGGAAGGGGCTTACTTCCAACCTATGGTTGATAAGGCGATTACTAAACTTAAATAATAACAAGTGCCTACTAGGTGATTGTGTATCATCTAGTAGGCACTTTTTCTCTTTTTGCGATTTATAGCTTTTTTAGAATGTAATCGATGGTGTCCGTATAGGCATTCAAGTCTGTCTTATTCCAGGAGTAGCCTAGGCGGGTGATGGCAGCAGTCCACTTATACTTATTGGTAAAAGATTTGAGGTCTTTTACTACTTCTTGGCTTTGTGGATTTTCCTTATAAGCATCCATGGCGGCATCTAGGTAGTGAGGATGTTCCTGTTGACTTTGCCGTTGGAAACCATGGATGAAGAGGAAGAGGTCTAGCACTTGGGGGGAGATCAAGGAATTGTATTTTTCCCCATTTTCCCAGTCCAAGAGGGTTATCTTGTTCTTGTCAGGGTCATAACAAAAGTCCCGTAAAGCCGGGCGACCATGAGCTAGCTTGTGGCTATGAAGGTTTGCTAGGGCAGAACCGATGAGGCTGTAGACGGGAGTCCAGTCCTTGTCTAGGTCAGAATAGGTGGAATCCAAGGCAAAGCCGGCCCCCTTGAGAACGAAGTAGTCAGATCTGAAGTCCACAATTTCAGGGGCTAGGTCTAAGAGGGAGTTGACCACCTGAATCTTATGGAACTCCCGGAGGAAGGTGAGTTCGCTAGATCCTTTGAGCCATTCACGGCGGCCTGCTAGTTTACGCTTGATAAAGTAGTCCTGTCCGTCGTAGACTAGGTGGATTACCCGTTGGTAGGGCTTGGCTTCTAAGGCGGCGACCACTTCTTCTTTAAAATCCCTTGTACACATATATACTCCTATGATTAGCTAGCAGTGCCTATTGATTAGGGAATCCTTAGCTAACGATATTTTTAGAAATCACAATATATTCATAAATTATACCACTCTCTATATAGGATGAGCAAAAAGTGTGAAAAAGAGTGTGAAACAAAAGAGGACTACCCATATGGATAGCCCTTTATTTGTGAGGTGATTATATGATTCATCTGACAAAGAGTTACCTGCTTGCAAGTTTGGCACTGCCTTGCGTGTAACCCATGAGGATCTACAAGCCTTTATAGAAAGTAAAAGAGATAACGAATAAGTACAAGGGTACCCCACAGATTGTAGGGTACCGTTTCTATTTGATGAAAGGGGGTCGGTTAAAGTGGACGCCCTTATAGATGAGGTCGGTTATAGAGAAACCGTTATCTTGGAAATGCGGTTTTCCTTGATTATAGAGTAATGGACAAAAAAGTCCATTACTCAAATGGTGGTAAACAAAGCATTACAGAACATGAATTAACAATTGAAACGGCAAAATAATGTGAGTTATTGACACCTTTTAGCATTTCTTGTACAGTGATTGTAGAAGGAGTATGGGTTACACCATTATCGCTAGTTCGATCGTAACCTATACTCCTATTTTTATTTTCAATAACTACACTATATAAATCTATTTTAGTAGGGTTTAGTGTTATACCTTTTTGGCGTTCTTCACCAACAATGCCATTATAGGGGGTGTTACTTAAAGTAACGCCCCTTTCTATTTATATAAGCTAGTGTCATTTTAAATGACGGCGGTTATTACTGCCTAATACTCAATGAATACAATGACTTTTTACAGTAATTCAGGGGGATAATCTATAGGCACTATATAACCCAAGCACTCAAGCAGAGCATGGCATACGGCTATTATAACTATCATCGCATGGTGTGCAAAAACTACCCACTGGCGTAACTAACATGTAACAATGTTACATTGTAACACTTATGTAACGGAGAGTAAGAGATAGAGTAAGAATAATAGATAGTGTCATTTTAAATGACGGTATTCTATCTCTATCTCTAGTGTGCATTTGTACAAAGTTTGTACAGAGTTATGAAAAACAATATAAAAGTGTGCAACAAAAGAGGGCTACCCATACGGATAGCCCTTTATTTGTGAGGTGATTATATGATTAATTTGGTGTGCAAAAGTGTTGGCAGAGAAGGAGGGATTTGAACCCTCGCGCCGGTTGCCCGACCTACCGCATTTCGAGTGCGGACCCTTCAGCCACTTGGGTACTTCTCCGCGCCTTTGCTTGTTGGCGTCGTTCTTTAAAGAAGTCTTTCATAATTTGACTGCATTGGTCAGCCAATACACCGGCCCTAACCTCTGGCTCGTGGTTGAGGCCAGGATGGGAGAGGATGTTGAAGAGAGACTCTACGGCGCCTCCTTTGTAATCGCTGCTGCCATAAACAATCCGGTCGATCCGGCTATTGATGATAGCGCCAGCGCACATAGGACATGGCTCTATAGTAACATAGAGGGTACAGCCCGTCAAACGCCATCGTTCCAGTAATTGATTGGCTTCGCGGATAACCAGCACTTCTGCATGGGCCGTGGCATCATGGTCTAATTCACGGCGATTATGGTGGCGAGAGATGATCTGTCCATCTTTAACAAGGACGGCGCCGATGGGAATTTCCCCCAGGTCATAGGCCTTGCGGGCCTCCTTGAGGGCTTCTTCCATAAATGTAATATCGTCGTTCATAGGAACTCCTCTACTTGCTGTAAATCGGATTAGTAAGGGGAATAGGTATTGGGCTCTGAGCTAGTAAGTGGCTAAGATAAAATCAGTAAATAATATTTATTATATAATAAATAATTCTTTATGTTTATCCCTTAAAGTGGCAGATTGAGCCTGTAAATTGTATAATAGAAATTACGATTGTAGTACCTTATATAAGGAGAAACATTCATGAATAAGAAAACTCTCGCTGCAAGCTTTGCAGCAGCGGCACTGGTTTCCCTCGCAGGGACGCCTGCACATGCGGAAACCGTGCTCTATGTACCGCAAGATGACCGACCAGTGTCCTTGCAATACACAGTAGATACAGCGGAAGCAGCTGGTTTTACAGTTCTTACGCCACCACAGTCCATCATTTCCGGCAAGACCTACCAAGGACAGGCCGATCAATTGTGGAACTGGGTGGAACAAAATGCGTCTCGAGCGGACGTGATGGTCTTGTCTACGGATTCCCTCGTGTATGGAGGCCTAGTAGACTCTCGTAAGCACAACCTGCCTTTATCTACTTTGCAAAACCGTTTGGCTCGCATTAAGGCCCTCAAGGCTAGCCATCCTACTATACAAATGTATGGCTTCGGCACTGTTATGCGGTCTCCTCGGGCTTCTGGTGGTGGCACGGAACCGGCTTACTATGCTGATTATGGACCTACCATTTTCCAAATTGCAGCCCTCCAGGATAAATTAGATGCTGGTAATTTGACTCAGGCGGAAGCGACTAAGCTCTTGAGCCTCCAATCTCAAGTACCTACTGAATACTTGCAAGATTGGTTCAATCGCCGGGAAGAAAATATGAAGGTTAATAAGGGCCTCATCGATCAAGCCCGGGAAAATACCTTTGCCTACTTTGCCTTAGGCCACGACGATACTTCCCAATTATCCCAATCCGCTATGGAAGGGCGGTATTTGTCTGACTATGCCAAGGGAATTCCAGAAACCAAGTATGGCTCCTTCCCTGGGGCTGACCAATTGGGTCTCCTCCTTATGGCCCGGGCCCGTGTAGACCGGACAGGCGATCACCCTAGCTTTGAAGCTATCTATCCATTGGGCGGGGGATCTGAAACCGTACCCCACTATGAAGATCAAACGGTGGGTAAGACCTTGGCGGAACACGTGCAAGCCATGGGCGGCACCATGGTGACCCAAGGGAAACCATCCGTTCTTTTGGCTGTTAATACGCCATTGACTAAGACGACAGGTGAATCGGAAGCCTTCGAAAACTTCCCTATGATTTCCAATTCCACCAATGCCTTTGTGGACCGGATTCAAGAGGCTGTGGGACAAGGTGTCAATGTATCTATTGCAGATATCGCCTACTCCAACGGCTCTGATAACACTTTAGTAGGGGCCCTCTACAAACGAGATTTGCTCTTTAAAATCGGTTCCTATAATGGGTGGAACACAGCCTCTAATACGGTGGGATATGCTATTGCACAGGGATACTTGTCCAAGTACATGACCCCTGAAGCTCATAAGAAGATGATGGTTCAACAATACTTGGATAACTGGGCTTACCAAGCTAATATTCGCAAGGATATTTACCGCATGCAATCCTCCATCCGGACGGACAATGTCCGTTATTCCGGGACGGATAATCAAAAGTATGAAGAGTACCTCAATGAACGGGTACAAGACTTTGCACAAAAGTACTTGCAAGTGGACCCTCGCACGGTGAAAGCGGCCCTCCCTTGGGGCCGCCTCTTCGAAACGGATATCACCGTCTACGATTATCCAACGGTACCTCTTCAAAAGGACTTGCGCCTAGAACGGGAAAAACAAGCCCGCATCAAGGCAGCAGAAGCGGCTCGCCAACAACAGGTAGAAGCCTATCAAAAGGCCAACCAACCCGTGCCGCCAGCTCTCCTAGTACCGATTACAAGCGACCCACAAACGACGCCTGCTAAGTAGGTGGTGAAGGCGTGAAAAAACCATTTCTTCCCGAAATTACCTATATGCGAGGCCTTTGTATGCTGGGGGTTATCGCTATTCATGTAGGGTCTTTAGCCCTATCGAATCCCCAGGCTAACATACAAGTTATAGGATTCTTGGAAATCCTTTCCCGCTTTGCGGTGCCAGCCTTCTTCTTCTTATCAGCCTTTGGTTTCTTTTATCATAGGTCAGTGGATGAGGACTTTTCCTATAAGGAATTTATGACCAAGCGCATTCAGGTGGTCTTTTGGCCCTACCTGGTTTGGTCTCTCTTCTATATCATCTATAACGGCATAGGAGCCCATAACCTAGGAGGGCTTATGCCAGGGACCTTGGGCCCGGCCCTCCTCTTTGGGAACGCCATGTATCATCTCTACTTTTTGGTAATCCTCCTCTGGTTCTACCTTATGATGCCCCTTTGGCGTTGGGCTGTTAGGGTGGTCCTCAAGGCACCGGCTATCTGGTTGAGTTGTTTGTTCATTCTACAGATGGGAGTTGATTTTATATCCTCCTACAGACTGGGTGTATGGATGGCTCCTTATGGGGCGGCCCATCCAGCCCTCCAGTACCTAGTGGATATGCGACTTAACTATTGGGTTATCCACTATGTGTGGATTTTCCTCCTGGGGGCTGTTTGCGCAGAACGGTATGAGGCTGTGCAAGCTTGGCTTTGGAAGTATCGCCTTGTCTTAGGTGGTGCTTTTATCCTATCGGCAGCATCCATGCTGGGTGCTTATTATTATGTCATGGACCAATGGCATTACACCCTCTTGGAAGCCATTTATACAGTCCACCAACTGAGCCCTATGGGTGTGGCCTATACAGGTATCGGTACAATTTTCTTCCTCTTCCTCTTTGCTCAATCGCCTATGAACGATTTTGTGCGTACCATGTGGCAGGAGATTGGGGACAAGTCCTATGGTATTTATTTAGTCCATCCTCTCATGCTCATTTGGCTAGGGTCTGCTATGGTTCATATGGGATGGACTTACACTAGTAGCCATGTCCTTTTGGTCTACGTATTGGCTGTGGCTATGTCTTACTTGGCAACCCTAGGACTTTCACAGCTTCCTAAGGGTATTCGAAAATATATATTAGGTCATTAATTGACCCAGTTTGTCACTTTCACAGAGAGTGATGGTTATGAAAGGGATCTATCGTGATTCAATTGCAACATATCAGCAAGGTCTACGAAGGGAAAAACCGCGTAGAGGCGCTGAAAGATATTAACCTTTCCATTAAGGAAGGGGAGATTTACGGTATCATCGGTCATTCCGGTGCCGGTAAGTCTACACTCATTCGCTGCATCAACATGTTGGAACGACCTACATCTGGTGCGGTTATCGTCGATGGCACTGACTTGGTGTCCTTGTCCGAAACGGAATTGCGAAAGGCTCGCAAGTCCATTGGTATGATTTTCCAACACTTCAACCTCTTGTCGTCTCGGACGGTTTACGAAAATGTAGCCTTTCCGTTGGAACTTCAAGGCCTATCTAAGAGCCAAATCAAGGAACGGGTTATGCCTATCCTCGATATCGTTAAGTTAACCGACCGGATGGATAACTATCCATCCCAATTGTCTGGTGGGCAAAAGCAACGGGTAGGGATTGCTCGCGCCTTAGCTTCTGATCCTAAGGTTCTCCTCTGTGATGAAGCAACGTCTGCCTTGGACCCAACTACGACCCAAGACATTTTGGACCTCTTGAAGGACATCAACCGCAAGATGAACTTGACCATTATCATGATTACCCATGAAATGCAGGTAATTCGTGAAATTTGTGACCATGTAGCGGTGATTGAAGGGGGATATATCTTAGAAGAGGGGACTGTAGTGGATGTATTCACCAATCCTCGCGAAAAGACAACCCGAGAATTTATCGGCTCGGTGGTTAAAGAAGACCTTCCAAAAGAAGCCTTGGCCCACCTCAATATGCAAGATACTTGGGCAGAGGGAACAGCGCCTGTAGTCCGCCTCAAATTCACTGGCAATGCTACAGATGAACCAGTGGTAGCGGGTTTGGTTAAACGCTTTGGCCTAGATGTATCCATCCTCTTTGGCGGGATTGACTATATCCAAGATACATCCGTAGGTCGCCTCATCATCGTCCTCGAAGGCGAACGGTCTAAGGCACAAGAAGGGCTTGATTACATTAAGGAATTACCAATTGGAAGTGAGGTGATCGGTTATGTCCCAACAAATCATTAATCTCTTGATTCAGGGTGTCGGCGAAACCCTACAAATGACGGTCATTTCTACGATTGCTTCCATGATTATCGGTATCCCTTTGGGGGTTATCTTGGTGGTGACCTCTAAGGGCCATATCCTGGCTAATAAATTCATCAATACCATCTTGGGTGCCATCGTCAATGCGGGTCGTTCCATCCCATTCATCATCTTGATGGTTGCCATCATTCCATTTACCCGCATGGTGGTAGGCACCTCCATTGGGACTACAGCGGCTTGTGTACCTTTAACCTTGTCCGCCATTCCGTTCTTGGCTCGTTTGGTAGAGACGTCCATCAAGGAAGTTAATTTTGGTGTTATCGAAGCAGCTCAAACTATGGGTGCTTCTCCCTTCCAAATTATTAAGAAGGTTCTCCTTCCTGAATCTAAATCTAACATTGTAGATAATGTAACGGTATTGGTAGTTAACCTCATTTCCTACTCCGCTATGGCTGGTGCTATCGGTGGGGGTGGTCTTGGTGACATTGCTATTCGCTACGGTTACCAACGCTTCCAAGGGGATGTGATGATTGCTACTATCATCATCCTTATTGTAATGGTTCAAGTATGCCAAATGATTGGTGACACCATTTCCCGTCGTCTCAATCATAAATAGAGGTTCTTATGGTTAACGAAAAGTTACGGTCCCAAGATCATGACGAACTCTTTGAGGCAATCTTGACCATGGAAACCATAGATGATTGCTATGCCTTCTTTGAAGACCTGTGCACCATCAAGGAAATTCAATCTTTGGCCCAACGCTTGCAAGTGGCTAAGTTGTTGCGAGCTGGGGACTCTTACGAGACCATCGTAGAAAAGACGGGGGCCTCTACGGCCACTGTATCCCGGGTTAAGCGATCCCTAGTCTATGGGGCTGATGGTTATAACCGGGTGTTGGATTGCTTAGAGGCCAAGCATAAGGTCTAAGGAAGGGTTTGTTATGGATATATTGGGATTAGGGCCCGACTACTCGGTAGCCCTCTTACTCCTCATTGCAGGGGCCTTTGCAGGATTTGTGGATTCTATCGTTGGCGGTGGCGGTTTGGTGTCCGTGCCGGCCTTTCTCCTGACCAACCTACCACCGGCTATGGCTCTAGGGACCAATAAGTGCTCCTCTATCTTTGGGGCTGCAACGGCATCTATCACCTTTATCCGTAATGGCATGGTGGATTTTCCATTTGTCAAGAAACTGCTACCCTTCGTTTTTGTGGGCTCTATGCTGGGGACCTTCTGTGTCATATCCCTGCCGCCTCTCTATGTAAAACCCCTCCTAATCATCCTACTCATAGGCGTTATGACCTATGTATTGACCAAGAAATCATGGGGGGAGGTAAACCGCAAGACTGCAGTAGTGGGCAAGGCCCTCTATGCCTGTATGGGCATGGTCCTCTGTCTAGGCTTCTACGATGGTTTCATAGGCCCTGGGGTAGGGACCTTCTTCATTATGGGCTTTATCTACACGGGCTTTGACTTTGTTCATGCCTCTGGTAATGCTAAGGTCATGAATTTTACTTCTAACTTGGCCTCCCTACTAGTCTTCATCGCTATGGGCTATGTCAATTTTTTCTTTGGCCTATCCTGTGCTGTGGGACAAATTATCGGCGCCTCCATGGGGGCTCGTTTGGCTATTTTGAAGGGCTCTGGCTTTGTCCGGGCGGTCTTTATTGTAGTTACCTCAGTTATGCTGATTAAACTTATTTGGGACTACGTATCCACAATTTTATAAAAGTTGGCTCCTCACTTTTCTATGAGGAGCCTTTCTTTTATAATGAAGATATCTATTTCTCTTTCCCTGTTTGTGTATTGTGAAAGCTCTCTAAGTAGAGACCTCGGCTCTTTTTGCTTGAGGTGGATGAGGATTAAACTATGCCCTATAACATTGAAAATCAAGTAGCCCTAATCTCGGGGGGGACCTCTGGAATTGGGTATGCAACAGCTGAAATTTTATTGCGTCGAGGCTGGTCTGTGGTCATCAATGGCCGCCGTGAAATGCATGGTGAAAAAGCCCTGGTTAAACTGCGCCGCATTTCATCCAAGGTTCGTTTTGTCGCAGGAGACGTGTCTAAGGTCTCTGACTGCCAGCGGATTGTGAAAGAGACCGTGGACCGCTTTGGTCCCATTACGGCTTTAGTTACAGCGGCGGGCTACTACGAGGAAACACTTTTAGCGGATGTGACGGAAGCTTCTTTTGACGAGATGTTTGGAACCAACGTCAAGGGAACAGTCTTTCTCTGCCAAGCAGCCCTGTCTTATTTACGTCAGTCCCGGGGGTCTATCGTGACCGTCTCTTCGGATGCGGGCCTGCAAGGGAATGTGGCCTGCTCTACCTATGGGGCTTCCAAGGGGGCTATCGTCTCCTTTACCAAGTCATTAGCCCTAGAAATGGCTCCTTATAAGGTGCGGGTCAACTGTGTCTGTCCAGGAGATGTGGATACATCCCTCTTGGATAAGCAAATTGCTCGGGGCAACCAAGATGCAGAGCAAGCTAAACGTGAGATGGGCGAGCACTATCCCTTGGGCCGCATTGGTTTACCTGATGAAGTGGGGGAGGTCATCGCTTTTTTGATTAGCGATAAAGCCTCCTTTGTAACAGGGGCTGCTTGGACCGTCGATGGGGGCCTTACCTCTTGGTAGACTTAGAGGTGGCTTAGGATAAGACACTTCTTTATGTATATATAACAAAGATTTTATACACATTTGGCTTAAAGCTTTATATAATAGAACTATAGCCCTATTAGGTTCGTTATGAATATTCTTAGGAGGTTCCTATGGCTGATCAATACACATTTACATCTATGATGCCAGGTGCTCAAGATAAGGGTTACCGGGCTGACCAATATATCGTTTGGGGGGCTGGTCGCGCTGCTGCCTTAGCTTTGGCACCTCGCTTCTCCACAGTAGCCCTCTTGGGTAATGCGGCCTATATGGTAACTCGCCTTGCACAAGTTCACGAGGTAGATCTTAAAACCGGTGCTATTACTGGTTTTGTAGCTGGTCTTGCTACAGCAGTTACTACGGCAGCGGTATCCCTCTTAGTGCCAATTCAAGCAGTTCGTGTTCCTGTGGCTGTAGGTCTTACTTTTGCTATTGGTAAAGCTGCTAACATGTGGATCGAAGACGGCATGCCTGCTGATATCAGCCGTTATAAACCTATGTTGGATTCCTGGATGGAAGAAGGAAAGGCCTTGGCTGCTTCCTTTGCCGCTGCAGGCTATCAAAACTTGCCTCAAGGGGGTAAGGACCTTTGGGATGGTATGGAAAATGAAGCTAACTGGTATGCGGATAAACTCAAAGATCAATACGATAAAAAAGTCTCCCCTGCTGTAGAAAAATGGGATAAGGAAACTAAGTATGTCGTTCATGATAAGGCGGCTCAAGCCGTATCGCAAGTAACTGATCGGGTATCCTCTGCCGTAGACAAGGCTAGTAATGCAGTCGGTGATGCAGCTGCTATTGCAAGTGATAAGGCTAGTGAAGCCTATGCTACTGTGTCTACCAAGGCTAACGATACAAAAGAAGCTCTCTCTGATGCGGTGGAAAAAGCACAAGCTAAGGCTGCTGATGTGAAAGAATCTATTAAAGACGGTGTCGCAACAGCGCAAGCGACAGCTGGCCTGGCTAAGGATATGGCGAAGGTAACAGCTCAACAAGTGAAGGAACAAGTGGCTAACAAACTTGGTAAATAGGTGATCCTATGAAATTAACAAGTCTAATCAAGTATGGGAAGTTCTTCTCTAACCGTAAGTTCTTATCCTTTGCGTCTAATCTATCTGGCAAGTTTGTCTTCATGCGTCGGGCCCTCATCCTCTTTTACTGTTTGCGGGATCCTGATACACCAAAATACGTGAAGGTGATTATCGCAGGGGCCTTGGGTTACCTTATGGCACCCATTGATATTTTGCCTGATACCATCGCAGGTCTCGGGTGGTTAGATGACATGGCAGTGTTAGGCTTAGCCTTTAAGGTGGCCAACAAGTACGTAAAGGATATCCATAAGGACAAGGCGAAAAAGTTCCTTCCCTTCGGAAAAGAAAATATGGATTAGAAAACGGAGGCCTCGCCTCCGTTTTTTATAACTATGTGATTTTATTGACAGTCTCAGCCCATGAGAATAGAATAAACTCTGTGATTCTCAAGAGGATATAAGAATGTATAGTGTTAAATTAAAGGTGCGGTTTTACGAAACGGATATGATGGGCATTGCTCACCATTCCAATCATTTCCGTTGGTTTGAACTCGCCCGTGTAGAATATTTACGCCATTTAGGCGTCAATCTATGGGATATGATGGACGAAGATATCGTCTTTCCTATTGCCCATGTCCACTGTGACTATAAAGAGCCTGCCAAGTATGACGATACCATTCGGATTGATACATACTTGACCAAGATGACCCGAGCCCAAATGGTCTTTTCTTACAAGATGTACAGGGACTCTGATAATACCCTCTTGGCCACAGGGGAGACAAAAAATGCCTTTACCTCTAAAACTACCAATAAGGTGGTTCGCTTAGAGGATAAATACTTCCTCCCCCTCAAGGGGGCCCAGGAGGTTATGGAATGATGGATGTAAATAAGGAAGACCTACGCCGTCAACCTATTGGGGTCTTTGATTCTGGTGTAGGGGGCCTGTCGGTCTTGAAAGTTCTCCGCGAGACCTTCCCACGGGAAGATTTTGTCTATATAGGAGACAATGCTAATAATCCTGTGGGGAATAAGTCCCACGAAGAGATTATTGATATTGCTTGCCATATTGCGGATACCCTCAGCCAGGTACCCGTTAAGATGATGGTGGTAGCCTGCAATACCTTCACCGTTGTAGCCTTGGACGAGATCCGTGAACGGGTAGAGGTACCTGTTGTAGGCGTATGCCAGGGGGTTAAGACGGCCATCCTCATGTCTAAGGCTCATACCATTGGTATTATGGCTACTGCTGCAACCGTAGCTAGTCATGTCCATAAGTATGTGGCCTTAGAAATTGAACCACAACTTAAGGTTTGGGAACAACCCTGCCCTGAACTTGCGGGTCTCATTGAGACTGGTCATATTCAAGGCCCTATTTTAGAAAGAGCTATTCGATCCTACTTAGCACCTATTCAGGACCGTCATATTGATACGGTTGTCCTAGGTTGTACCCACTACCCTTTTGTTAAGAAGGAATTGGAAAAGATTACGGGGGATTCGATTCGCTATATCGATCCAGCCTATGAAACAGCAGAATTGGTGGGGCGTGTCTTACGGGACCAAGAAATTGTCAATAACCGTGAGGGTAGGGGGTCAGTTAAGCTCCGCTTTACCAAGGACATCGACTTAGCTAAGCGCTTGGCTGCTAATTTCATCGATGAAGAATCTATAGATATAGAGCCTTGTCACCTGACTTAGCTTTCTAAAAATTATTTAATGCTAGTACATTACTATGAATTAGAGATAGAATCTAAGTGCGAAATGTAGTATGGTATAAGTAGTATTGTAAAATTCACCTGTAGAGGAGTGGCATATATGATGATCTACACGTTGATCAATGTGATTGTGGCCATTATCGTCATCATCGCAATTTTATACCTCTTGTTCCGTCTCTTTGTATGGCGACAAGGTAATGAAAATGTAAAGCTGATTACCAAACGAAGAAGTGAACTCAAATTAGAATCCAAGGATTTTTCGTCTGCCACATTTGTGCTAGATATTCCTTTTGGTAATTCTGGTAAACAATACGGGACAATTATGGATCTCTTCCCACGTCACCTCTTGCCACAAGAACAATTTGATGACTGTAAGGTTGAAACCTGGACAACTCACGTGGAACGCGGGGAACGTCATGATGGTTATTTCGAATCCTGGATTGTTAAGCCTGGTAAGGGTGGTACGGCTCGTATGCGCTTGATTTTGACTGGTAAATCCGGCAATATCGATCGCGATATTCAAGATATTCCTGATTTCAATATCGATATCTACTACCAAGTCGTAGGTCGTACGGACTATCGCATTACAAAACAACGTATTCGTCTGACTCACGATGAAATTATGAAAGCTTATCAAGGTTAGGAGGTCAAGCCCATGTCTGAATTGCAATTATTGCCTGTACATACACGCATTTTGACGGAAAGCGATGACATCGTAGAAGCCATTCTTCAATACGCTGGCCAAGATATTGGTCCGGAAGATATTGTCTGCGTTGCGGAATCCGTTGTGGCTATTACCCAAGGGGCTGTGACACGACCAGAAGAACTTCGCCCATCCTGGCAAGCACGCCTTATCAACCGCTTTATCGATAAGGAGGGGTCCATGGCGTCTATTTATGGTATGCAAGCGGCTATGGAATTAGAAGGCCGTTGGAAGGTTCTCTGGGCTTTCATTTGTGGGGCCTTTGCCAAGGTCTTCCTCCGTAAGGCTGGTGTGTTCTATGCTATGGCCCGTCAAGCCTCTCTAGCTGATGACGTTACAGGGACTATGCCTCCTTATGATAAGCACATCGTTTACGGTCCACAAAAACCGGATAAGGTGGCAGAAAAAATTGCCCAACGGACCGGGGCTTATGGAGCTGTCGTGGCCGATGTTAACGATCTTAAACGGGCGGCTATCTTGGGTAAATCCAAGGGAATGAAACCAAAAGAAATCGCAAAAATCTTAATCGACAATCCATTTGGTAATGATAGCCAAATGACGCCAATTGTCATCATTAAAAACTACGCTTCTGTATCTCGAGGCAAATAACAAGAGACCCTTCGGGGTCTCTTTTTTTATAGGGCTTTCAGTCTCGCATGATACACTAATAGGTAATTGAATGGATAGAAAGGTGTGAATAGTATGCGATTAGGCATAGATGTAGGGGGAACCTTTACAGATGCAGTGGTTGTCGACCATAACCGCCTCCTAGGAGCCGCTAAGTCCCGTACGACTCATGAGCAATTTATGGTGGGACTTCTGGACTCCTTGGATAAGGTCTTGAGTCAAGAGGGGATTGAAGCCGATAAAATTAGCCAAGTGACGCTATCTACCACGGTTGTGACTAATGCCATCGTCAGCCACTACTTAGATCCGGTAGACCTATTCGTCGTGCCAGGGCCAGGTCTTAACATAGAGCATGCTTTCCCTGTCAAACCTTATATTCTAAAGGGGTATACAGACCATAGGGGCTATTTGCAAGAGCGGATGAAAGAAGAGGATCTTCGGGATCGATTAGACGAGATTGAAATCGCTCGTATTGGTGCTTGTAAGGGTAAGCAAGGGGTTAAAAGAGCAGCCCTATCGGCTAAGTTTGCTGTCCGAAACCCTAAGGAAGAAGCTCGCCTCGGAGCTGTATTGGGAGACTACTACGATTTTGTATCTACTGGTGCTAGTCTATCGGGCTCTCTTAATTTCCCGCGTCGTACGGTGACGGCCTATTACAACGCCGCTGTGGAAGGAATCTTCCGAGACTTTAAGGCCTCTGTTCAAATGGCCCTAGAAGCACGGGGGATTCTGGCACCCCTTTATATTTTGAAAGCTGATGGTGGGTCTCTGCCTATTGATGCTCTCTTGGAAAAGCCTGTAGAAACGGCATTTACAGGGCCTGCAGCTTCTGTCTTGGGCCTTTATACCCTTGAGGCTATGAAGGCCTATCCTATGGCAGTCGCTCTAGATATAGGTGGAACTACGACGGATATTTCCCTCTGGCAAGAGGGTAAGCCCCTCATGACCAAGGATGGTCTAAGTATTGATGGTTATCCGTCATCGATACAATCGTTTTTGGTTAGGTCGATTGGCCTAGCGGGAGAAACGGCCTTACGAAAAAAGGATGACCATATTCTTATAGGACCCGATCGGGTGGGCCCATCGGTGGCCCTGGGTGGCAGCCAGGCGACCCTAGGAGATGCTTTGATTGCCTTGGGATATGCCCACTATGGAGACCTGTTTAAGGCTAAAGAGGCCGTAGCTGACTTCGACCTAGAAGAGGTGGCGCGAGAAGCGGCTCAAACCATCGTGGAGGCTATTGAGGCCATGGTAGAGGAGGCAAACCGCCAGCCTGTTTACGTGGTGGAAGATTTGGTTAATCCCCACTCCTTCCAACCAGATACGCTAGTGTTGATCGGCGGATCGGCCCAGGCCTTTAAGTCCCTGTTAGAAGCCTATACTAATTATCGGGTCCTAGTCCCGCAGGATGCGGCTGTGGCCAATGCTTTGGGCGCAGCTATGGCCCGCCATAGTCTAGAGTTGACCATCCATGTAGATACGAAAACTGGGATGCTTACGATTCCTGAGTTGGGCCTACAGGAGGAAAATCGGTCTGTTAAAACTGCGGAGGCCGCGGTGGATTATGCCTTTAAAAAGCTTAAAGAGCAAGCAGAGATCCTAGGGTTAGGGGAAAGCCCTATGGTTTTGAAGCACATAGAAGCCTTTCCTGTCATAGAAGGCTGGGGAACTAGCCATATGACGATGACAGCAAGTGTTCAATTAGAAGCGGGGGTGACAGGTCATGTGTCTTAAAAGAAAGTATGGACTGGGTCATCTTAGACCTGATGCGGCTGATTTGGGCCTGGTCTTTTTCCCAGCCTTTGATTGGAAGATTTCACCAACTCATCCAGAGAGGGAGGAACGACTCCTCTATACGAGGGACCAACTTTTAGAAGAGGGAATCTTTGATTTACCTGGCATCCGAGAATATAACCCCCTTGTGGCTACGGATGCACAGATTGCCCGTGTCCATGTAGGGGCTCCTAATTTGTCATCCTGGGTAACCGATGCTCATAGGGTCTCCGCGGGCGGCGCTATTGCTGCAGCAGAAGCGGTTATGCAGGGACAGGTTAGACGAGCTTTTGCCTTGGTGCGCCCGCCAGGGCACCACGCAATGGAGATGGTTCACGGCATTCGAGGCTTTTGTACCATTAATACAGAAGCTATCATGATAGCTCACCTCCGTCATAAGTATGGGATTAAGAAGGTAGCCGTTGTCGATACAGATGTCCACCATGGCGATGGCAGTCAGGATATTTTTTACCATGATCCAGACACCCTCTACATTTCTTTCCACCAAGATGGGCGAACCCTCTATCCGGGTACGGGTTTTATGGATGAGTTCGGCGGCCCTCAGGCTTGGGGATCCAATATCAATATCCCCCTTCCACCCGGAACGGGCGACCAGGGCATTCTCAAGATTATGAAAGAGCTGGTCTTGCCCATATTGGGGGATTTTGGACCAGAGCTCATCATCAACTCCGCAGGCCAGGATAATCACTTCTCAGATCCCTTGGCCAATATGCAGGTGACGGCCCAGGGCTATGCGCAGATTGCGGACCTCTTACAGGCCCATATAGCCGTTCTGGAAGGAGGCTATTCTGTGCAAGCGGCCCTACCGTATGTCAATACGGGTATTATCCTGTCCATGGCAGGTTTGGATTATAGCCATGTGGTAGAACCGCAATATGCCCCCGCCCTTTATGGTCAATCTAAAGAGGTTTCTACCTATATTGACGATATCATCGCCAAGTGGAAGGTCCAAAGGGCTAATCGACATGATGAGGCCCACCGTCTATTGCAAGGAGATGAAGCACTCTGGACCAAGAGTCGGTCTCTTTATTATGATGAAACAGGTATAGAGGAGAGCCGTCGTGAGACTATTCGCCTTTACCCAGGTCAGGCTGGTCGCCTAGGATGGCGTCAGGTCGAATCCATTGGTCGGGGAGGGCCCTATGGCAAACAAATGGTCTATGCCATGTTTGTTCCCTGGCAAGCGGACCAAGCTACGAGAGATGAAGCTTATCAATGCTATGAGGCAGCTCAAAGGAAGGGGGGCTTTGATCGCTATTGCTTAGTCGATCCTAGCCTGCCTGAGGGCCAAATCTCGTCAGATGACCAGTGGTAGGACTGCATCTTTGGGAAGAGGACTGTAAAGCCTATCCTAGTAGCCTTGGATGGTCAAAGTTAAGTCCTATAGTATACAATGTAGGGTATAGAATATGAGTTATATATAGTGTATAGAATAGGCTATGTGAAAGGTAAGATGAGATAGGTCTTACCTACAGTATAGGGAGGTTTTTGTGAGACCAGATAATCGGCAGGCTGGCCAGTTGCGGCCTATTACGATTACCCGTAATTTTACGGAATACGCAGAGGGGGCTGTCCTTATTGAGTGCGGTAAGACCAAGGTGCTTTGCACGGCTAGTATAGAAGATAAGGTGCCTCGATTCATTAAGGGAACAGGTAGCGGATGGGTAACGGCAGAGTATTCCCTTCTACCAAGAGCGACAGCCAATCGAGTGCCCCGTGAAGCCATACGTGGTAAGCAAACAGGTCGGACCATAGAAATTCAGCGACTCATTAGTCGTTCTCTCCGAGCTGTGGTTGACTTAGAAGCCTTGGGTGAACAGATGATTACCTTGGATTGCGATGTCATCCAGGCTGATGGAGGCACGCGAACGGCGGCCATTACTGGTGCCTTTGTGGCCCTGGTTGATGCAGTGGATAAAATATATGGACATGCCGGTCCTTTCCCCGTGAGGGATTTTTTAGCCGCCATATCCGTAGGCCTAGATCATGATGGCCCTATTACGGACCTCTGCTTTGCAGAAGACCGGGATGCCGTGGTTGATATGAATGTAGTACGCACTGGTCAAGGGCAGTATGTAGAAGTTCAAGGGACTGGAGAACACGGCACCTTTGATCGAAGCCAATTGAATGCTCTTTTGGACATGGCTGACCAAGCTATTGATAGACTCATTGAAGTAGAGAAAGAGGCCCTTGGGCCTCTAGCAAAGAAGGTAGGTTTTGTATATGAAACTCGTGATTGCAAGCGGTAATAAGGGAAAAATTAGAGAATTTTCTGCAGCTTTTGATAAGTTGGGCTATGAGTGTCTATCCATTAAGGATATCTGTCAGGCCCCAGAACCGGATGAAACCGGGACAACCTTTAAGGAGAATGCCCGTCAAAAGGCCCTTTACTATATGGAGGCCTGCGGTCTTCCTTGTTTGGCTGACGATTCGGGCTTAGTCGTAGACGCTTTAGATGGGGCCCCTGGGGTGTATTCCGCTCGCTATGCTGGCCACCATGGGGATGATGCGGCTAATAATGCTAAACTTATCCAAGAGCTTAAGAAGTCTGGGTCTGCTGACTGGTCTGGCCAGTATGTAGCAGCCCTCTGCTTAGCCTTTCCGGATGGTCGCCTCTATGAAGTGGAAGGAACTTGTTCTGGAAAGATTTTGGAAGAAGGGAGAGGGGATGGTGGTTTTGGCTATGATCCTTACTTTCTGGTCCCTCAATATGATAAAACCATGGCTGAGATGAGCCTAGATCAAAAGGAAGCAGTCTCTCATAGGGGCGCGGCGATTCGCAAATTGGTGGCCCTCTTAGAGGCTCAGTAGGAGAAGTCCTTATGACAAAAGTCGGTATTATGTCAGATACTCATGGCTATACGGAACTTATAGATGAGGTCTTGGCAGCCCTTGAGCCGGGCCATGTGGACCTTTGGCTCCACGCTGGTGATTTGGGCGATGATGGCCGTTATTTGCGAGACCATGTAGAGGTTCCGGTTTACCTAGTTCGGGGAAATAATGACCGAGGCAGTCATCTAGAGGCTCAGGAACAATTGATCCCCCTGGAGGATACTTTTATATATATGACCCATGGCCATCGTGTGGATTACTATAATTATGTACCGGAACTTCTCTATCTGGGTCACACAATGGGAGCTCGTTTGGTGGTAGCAGGCCATACTCACATCCATCGGGTGGACTATAAAGGAGATCAGGTCTTCGTTAATCCTGGATCCTTGGCCTTGCCGAGAGATGGGTCTAAGGGGACATTTGCTATCGTAACCTATGATCAGGGAAACTTTGACGTAGATTTTATAAGTTTAGATCAGCTCGGTTAGGGGCAGGCCTTGAGGCCTGCCTTTTCCTTTGTAAGATGGATGGCTGAGGACTTTCAGAGGCCTTATGAGACCCTTAGAGAATCTTGTAAAAGCGATAAAAAAATCATATAATAAGACGATAACTTTCCTAGAGATGTGACCTTAGGGTCCGCCTACTGAGTCTTATGTCGATTAGCAACAAGTGATGAATTAGAAAGGCTATGTGCACAGCATGGATACACTATACAAGGCAAGACCTAAATTGAAGCTATATGGGTTCAATAACTTAACGAAAACCTTGAGCTTTAATATTTACGATATTTGCTATACTCGGACGGAAGAGGAAAAGGCTGAGTATATTAAGTATATCGATGAGCAGTATAGTGCAGATCGCCTATCCAAGATTTTGGAACATGTGGCGAAGATTATCGGTGCTAATATCCTGTATGCATCTAAGCAGGACTATGATCCGCAAGGGGCCTCTGTAACCATCCTCATCTCCGAGGAACCGGTGGAAATTCCTAATTCTGGCGATGTGGTAGCCCATTTGGATAAGTCTCACTTGACCGTTCATACCTATCCTGAAAGCCACCCAGATACTGGCGTATGTACCTTCCGAGCTGATATCGACGTATCCACCTGTGGTGAGATTTCGCCTCTTAATGCGCTCAACTATTTGATCGATTCCTTCGACTCCGATATTATCTCCTTGGACTATAAGGTACGGGGCTTTACTCGCGATGTAGAAGGAAAGAAAATCTACATCGATCATCCTATTGACTCGATCCAAAACTATATTGCCGATGCTACCAAAGTTAAGTACAATATGGTAGATGTGAATATCCTTCAAGAACATATCTTCCATACTAAGATGATGCTCAAGGACTACGATTTGGATAATTACCTCTTCGGTGTGACTAAGGAAGACTTAGCACCGAAAGAAGTAAAGGCGATCGATAAGGAACTCAAACGAGAAATGACAGAAATCTTCTACGGTCGTCATTTACCTAGAGAAGATTAATAACTAGCATATAGGCTTAGGATATAAGCTTAGGTATATAAAAAGGACTCTTGCCTAGCAAGGGTCCTTTTTATATATCCAATATGCTCTTACTTTTGTAGGTGGATAGAATAACTGGGATAGGGAATTATCTTGGAGAATTTGATCATAAAGGCATAGATAATATATTGAAAAAAATAGAAATAAAAGCTTGTTTTATGAAATTCGATATACTACAATGAGAATGTAACCAATAATAATTACTATTGAGTGTATAGATTTTGACACGAGTGTGTCCCATTTAACCTAAGGAAAGAAGGAAAGTCCATGTCTCAAACACATGATATTCATGACTTGGCTGCTATCAAACGAGAAGCAGTCGATGAAAAACGTAAACTCCACGGATTTTTGACAACATCTACCAAGTATGAACTTACAGATGCTTATGATTTGTCCGTAGCCTATACACCAGGTGTAGCAGAACCTTGCCTCCTCATTAAGGATAACGAAGAAGAGTCCTTTAACTTGACTTGCCGGGGCAATATGGTAGCGGTTATCTCTGATGGAACTCGGGTTTTGGGCCTGGGTAATATCGGCGCAGCTGCAGCTATGCCTGTTATGGAAGGGAAGGCCCTTCTCTTTAAGAAGTTCGGCAATGTGGACTGTGTGCCCTTAGTTATCGATACGGAAGACCCAGAGGAATTCATTCATACGGTAAAACTCCTTCAAAAAAATTATGCTGGTATTAACTTGGAAGATATCTCTTCTCCTAAGTGCTATGAAATTGAAAATCGCCTCAAGGAAGAGTTGGAAATACCTGTCTTCCACGATGATCAACACGGTACGGCTATCGCTTGTTTAGCGGGTGTGAAAGCGGCTCTTCGCCATGTGGGGAAAAATATCGAAACAGCCAAGATTGTGGTTAATGGGGCTGGGGCTGCAGGAGCTAACATTGCTCGCCTCCTTTACTTGGCTGGGGCTCGGAACATTACCGTTCTCGTTTCCTCCGGTGTCCTTCACAAGGACTATAAGCGCCTTGATTCCTTGCAAGCTCAATTGATTGACCTCTTGGACTTGGAAGCCAAACAAGGGTCTTTGGCTGATAATGCTAAGGGTGCAGATGTTCTTTTAGGCGTATCCGCGGCAGGGGTTTTCACCAAAGAAATTTTGGAATCTATGGCTGATGATGCCATCGTATTTGCCATGGCTAACCCTAACCCAGAAGCGACCTATGATGACATGAAAGCCGCTGGTGTGCGCGTTGCGGGTACAGGTCGGTCTGATGCACCGAACCAAATAAACAACGTAGCTGTATTCCCAGGTATCTTCCGTGGTGCTTTGGATGTTAATGCGCGTGAAATCAATGATGAAATGAAATTGGCTGCTGCGGATGCCTTGGCTGGTCTTATTTCCGACCAAGAATTGGCTGATGACCATGTGGCCGTATCCGTCTTCGATCCTCGCGTAGCTCCTGCTGTGGCAAAGGCTGTGGCAGATACAGCTATCAAGACAGGGGTAGCGCGGAGTCATAAATAAGAATTTCTCTCTTAGCCTCCTTGAGAAATTTAAAATATATAGACTTGATGAAAAAGGCACTTACCCCTTGCGGGGTAGGGGCCTTTTTTGTATAATGACAAAGTAATTTCGCTTCGGAAGTATGGTCAGAACTAAGAAAAATATTTCAAAAAAGTTATTGACATTAACTTGCCTGAATTGATATAATTACCGTGTTGTCGACGGGATATAGCGCAGTTTGGTAGCGCACCTCGCTTGGGACGAGGGGGTCGCAGGTTCGAATCCTGCTATCCCGACCAACAGTAGGAATTGACGGGCTTTCATAGTTCGTCTTTTTCTTTATAGATCTCTTAAGAGAGACCTTTATGCGGGTGTAGCTCAATGGTAGAGCCCCAGCCTTCCAAGCTGGTCGCGA
>URPV01000003.1 GCA_900549805.1 uncultured Veillonella sp. | reverse complement strand
TTCATCCTGTGTAAGTATGTATTTTAAAAGAAAAGGTGAAGGTATCACAAATGGCTAAAATGAAAATTCATTTATTCCAACAATGTTTGATTGATATGTTCTACCCACACGTTGGCATGGCTGGCGTAGAAGTTCTTGAGCGCTTGGGCTGCGAAGTTGTTGTTCCGAAAAAACAAGTGTGCTGTGGCCAAATGTTCACGAACTCTGGGTATTATGATGCGGCTAAGGCAGCTATCAAAAATACAATCGAACAATTCGAAGATGCAGACTACATCGTATCTATGTCCGGTTCCTGTGCATTCGCAATCCGCGATGAATATGTACACTTCCTCGAAGGGGAACCAGACTGGCAAAAACGAGCTGAAAAAGTAGCCTCGAAAATCTATGAATTCACAGAATTTATCGTAGATGTATTGGGGGTTACTGATGTAGGTGCACGCTTTAACGAAGATGTAACCTATCATACATCTTGCCACGTAACTCGACTCATGGGTATTAAAGCACAACCATTCGCATTGATGAATGCTGTTAAAGATATCAACTTGATCGATTTGCCTCGTAAAGATCGTTGCTGTGGTTTCGGTGGTACATTCTCCATCAAAAATCCTGAAATCAATGAAGCTATGACGCGGGAAAAAGCTCTTGATATCGCGGCTACTGGTGCTAATGTGGTAGTGGGTTCTGACCAAGCCTGCCTCATGAACATCGCCGGTATGCTTGACCGCCTTTATAAAGAAGGGGTTATCGACCGCCGTATCAAAGCAATGCATATCGCTGAAATCTTGAACATGCGTTAATAGGAGGAGAGTACCATGGCAATTATTTATGATAACCGCCCGTATAAAACACGTGTAAAAGACGTTTTGGGCAATGACTTCAAACGAGCTGCCATTCGTAAAGCACAAGACGTGTTCTACGGTAAACGCAATAGCATGGTAGAAGCGGTTCCTGAATGGGCTGATTTCCGTAAAGAAGCAGCTGACCTACGGGACCATGTATTGGCTAACCTTGATTATTACGTAGACCAATTTGCTACCAATGCAGAAAAAGCAGGGGCTCACGTGTACTTCGCTATGGACGATAAAGAAGCGACTCAATACGCTCTTGATATCTGTAAGGAAAAAGAAGCGAAGATGATCGTAAAATCCAAGACCATCTTGACGGAAGAAATCTCCCTTAACGAAGTCTTGGAAGAAGCGGGTATTGAAGTTAACGAAACTGACTTGGCTGAATTTATCTTGCAAACAGCGGATAATAACCCACCATCTCATATCGTAGTGCCAGCCCTTCACTTTGAACGGCATAAGATTCGCGATATTTTTGCTGAAAAATTAGGTTACACAGGGACAGAAAACCCAGAAGAAATGACTCACTTCGTACGTCGTTTGGTACGGGAACGTTTCCTTAAGGCCGATATTGGTATAAATGGTTGTAACTTTGGAGTAGCGGAAACTGGTACATGTACTATCGTTTCTAACGAAGGTAATGGCCGTATGGCATCCTCCATTCCTAAGACACAAATTGTCTTCGTTGGCGCAGAACGTATCGTTCCTGATTTCAAGGCTCTCGATATCATGATGGAAATGCTTATTCGCTCTTCCGTTGGCTCTAAAATTTCTAACTATTTCTCCATGATTACTGGTCCTGCTCGCCCAGAAGAAGCAGATGGCCCTCGTGAAACCCACATCATCATAGTAAATAATGGCCGTGATAATATCTTGGGTGATAAGACCTTCCGGTCTATGCTCCGTTGTATCCGCTGTGGTGCCTGCATGAACATCTGCCCTGTATACCGTCATATTACAGGTCATGGTTATGGCTCCATCTATCCAGGGCCAATGGGTGCTGTATTGACTCCATTGTTCAAGGGTTATGAAGTAGCTGGCGACCTTCCTTATGCATCCACCTTGTGCGGTGCTTGTACAGAAAACTGTCCAGTAGCTATTCCTCTCCACGAACTTTTGATGGAACACCGTCATCGTCAAGCTGATGTGGAAAAATGCCGTCCTGGCGTTGAAATAGCTGCCTTCCAAGGGGCTGCTAAGATGTTCTCTGATGCAACCCTCTTCAATGCAGGTACTAAAATGGCTGCTCTTGGCATGAATATCCTCAAAAATAGCGAAGGGAATATGCCTTCTTGGATGAAGCACTTGCCAGTTGCAGGGGCTTGGATTAGATCCAAAGAAATGGGCGCTATGAAGTGGAAGAAGTTCCGCGATGTATATGCTGAATATAAAGCTAAGAAAGTTAAGGAGGGCAAATAATCATGGATCAAGCTAAACGTAAATTATTCATCAATTCCTTGTCCCGTGCCTTGGATCGTGAAAATGCCTTGACTAAACGCGAAGATGGTATGGCATTGCCTGATTTTGTAGAACCATTTGATTACTCTCATGGCCCTCAAGAATCCATGTTTAAAGATTTGAGCCGTGAAGAAATCTTGGACATGTTTTTTAAGGAATGCGATAAGAACGGTACAAAATATGTTCGTACTACAGAAGCTAACTTGCCTCAAACTGTAATTGAAGCGATTAATTCCTGGGGTAACGGCGTAGTAGCTTATCCATCTGTTCCGCAAGTGGACAGCTTGGGCATCAAGGCTGCTTTCGATGCCGATACCAGCGGTGAACGTACTTACATTCAATGGGATCCTGCTTTGGGTCGCGAAGTTAACTTGGAAAACATCAATAAGGCGGATATCGGTGTCACCTTCGCTTGTGCGGGTATTGCAGAAACATCTACGGTTATCCAACCATCCACAGCTGAATCCGGTCGGGCTTTGTCCTTGATTCCAGATACTCATATTGCTATCATATGGGCGGATACTATCTTCCCACGTATGACCCAATCCATGGAATTCTTGGCAGAAGAGTTCCGCAAGGATCCAGAAAAATTCCCTCGCAATGTAGTCCATATTTCTGGTCCATCTCGGACAGCAGATATTGAATTGGTAACAGTTGATGGTGCTCATGGTCCAATCAAGGTAACCTATATCGTTATCGACTAAGAAATTAGGGACCTAGGTTGACGTTCCACCTTGCTCAGGTTTAAAGCACATAATTTCTAGACATAGAAAGGCCAGGTTAAAGCATATGCTTTGCCTGGCTTTTTATTTATGAGTTTTCTTGTGATTAAAGTTGCCTTACCTTATCTCAATCTATAAATATCATAACTTAAGTGCATAGGTCGTATGAGAAAACTATACTAAAAGTGTGATGAAATACTTTGTCGAAGGATTCTTAGCTATTTATAATAGTATATTGAATGAAAGAAAAGTTAACTTCTTTAGCCTCCTCAAGTGTAGGAGGTCTCTTATGTGTAATAATCAAGAGATTCTTATGTAATAGTTTGCTTTATAGATAGGAGCCCATATGATTACAAAAGAAACTAAAGACATATTGATGTCCGATTACCCCCTTTTTGAGGAAAATACCCGTAAGTTCTTTAAAAAAGATATGTCTATGCCAGACTATAAAAAGTTTTCTGGCCAGTTCGGAACCTATGCAGAACGGGGCATGCAAACCGGCATGTCTCGCTGGCGCTTTCCTGGTGGGGAAATTAACCGAGATCAACTCAAGTTTATGGCGGAGGCTATCCGCAAGTATAACTTAGAGCATATTCGCTTTACCATCGGTCAAGCGATTCAAATGCATGGTCTCGATGGGGAAACTATCATTGCGCTCTTTAAGGAATGTTTTAATCATGACATCTTTTGCCGTGGTGCGGGCGGGGATACTATTTCTAACTTTGGTTCTTCCCCTCTGCACGGCATAGATCCAGAGGAAGCTTTCGACATCACTCCTTATATCCATGCAGGCTATGACGAAATCTTGCCTATGCTCAAATATTTTAAGCTTCCTCGTAAGTTTAAGATTGCTATTGATAATGGACATGATGCATCCTGCCATGCCCTCATTAAAGATGCAGGCTTCCATGCCAAATCCAATGGGACCTTTGACGTTTACATGGCTGGTGGCATTGGCCCTGGACCTGCTTTGGGCATCAAGGTAGCTGAAGATGTAGACCCTAAGAAGATGAATTACTATATCAAGGCCATGATTATGCTCTTTACTAATTATGGTAATTACAAAAACCACAATAAGGCTCGGTCCCGCTTTATCCCCGCTGAATTAGGTGGAGAGGATGAATTCAAGGCCAAGTACAATGAAATCTTGGATATGGTTATGGATGTAGAGTCCTTGGATATTGATCCCGACAAATACGCTCGTCCCATTACTAAGACGGGCCCTGTAGATGACTCTGTACTAGGGCCGCGCGTGGGTAAGCAAAAGCAAGAGGGTCTCTACTGGGTAGAATACAAGCCTTTGGCGGGCGATGCTGATCCTAGTCATCTCCTGGCAGCTTTGGATTATGTAACGGGTCTAGACCAAGTGGAAGGTCGCTTGTCTCCAGCGGCAGGCATTTACTTTATTAACTTAAGGGCGGACGAAGCGCGTCACCTTTTAGGCCTTTTGCCGGAAGGGGCTACTAGCGACTTTGAACGGTCTCTTGCTTGCGTTGGTAAGAACCGCTGTCAAATTGGTATGCAGGACTCGCCTGGCCTTCTTCGATCTATTATAGGAGCGGTTAAGGAAGCCGATTTAGATATGAGTTTCTTGCCACCAATCCATATTTCTGGCTGTCCTTCCTCTTGTGGCTGCCATCAGGTAGGTGAAATTGGTTTTCAAGGGTCAATCAAGTTGGTCAACAAGGTACCAACACCAGCCTTCGCAGTCTTTGTGGGAGGGTCAGAACGTGTTGATCACCCATCCTTTGGCAAACCTGCAGCCACACTTACGCAAGATGTGATTCCTACTATGATGGTGGATCTTGGGCACAAGCTTCAAAAGGCTGGTATTACTGATTTTCATGCTTGGCAAGCAGCTCATTATGATGAATTTGTAGCCTTTTTGAAAGATTACGAATAAGAGAAATACCCTGTAGCATAAAGAGTAAAAGCCTTGTTCCTTACAAGGCTTTTATGTGGTATAATAGCCCTTGATTAAAACCTAGGTGGGAGGATATGATTATGCAATTTACAGTAGATCCAAATGTATGCACTCGTTGTGGCCTCTGCGTTGCAGAGTGTCCGACAGGCTTGCTTTATATGACAGAAGATGGCCCAGCGCCAGGTAAAAGCGTTTGTATTGCTTGTGGTCATTGCATTTCTATCTGCCCTACTAAGACCTTGGATTCCGATATTACCCCTCGGTCTGAACAAGTGGATATTACAGGGGAACCTGCTTTTACTCCAGAAGAAGGGGAACGATTCCTCCGTCAACGTCGGTCTGTTCGTACCTACCAAGACAAGGAAGTGCCTAAAGAAGTCATTGAACGCTTACTTAATGTTGCCCGTATGGCTCCAACAGCAACCAATACACAAGGCATTTCCTATATCGTTGTACGGGAAAAAGAAACGCTCAATAAAATCTCTGAACTGGTCTTTGAATGGATGAAAGAGGCGGCTAAAACCCGTCCTCTTATGCGTCTCTACCTCCGTACAGCGACGGCAGAAATTGAAAAGGGTAACGATTACTACTTGCGCAATACCCCTTGTTTAGTAGTCGCTGTGGGTTCCTCTCGTGATGAACACAGAACACATGACTCTGGTCATTCTTGCTTGACCTACGCTGAACTCTACGCACCAACCTTGGGCTTGGGTTCTTGTTGGGCTGGGTTCTTTGAGTATGCTATAGCTGATCGTTATCAACCGCTTCTAGATCTATTGGGGATTGGTAAGAAGGAAATGGGTGCCGGAGCTATTTTGCTTGGCTATCCTAAATACAAATATCGCAACATCGTAGAACGGGCGCCATTGGCGGTTCGTTTCCACGAAGAAGGTTAAGCCCTAATAATTCATAGTTAGGCCTAAATTTGTGGGCCTTGTGAATCATTCTAAATAAAAGCACTGCTTAGCAGTGCTTTTTTGTTTTATCTTCATGGTTCTGAATTTATGATGACCACTAGTGGATTTAAAGTGTATTAACACTCTTATTAGTTCTTCTAAAAATTTATATTTTATTCCTTTTGTCATTGACTGTATTAGGGATTCTTCTGTATAATTTTTGGTGTGAATTAACCGTGAAATAATAAGAGATTTATTGGTTAGTGTTTAAGAGAGGAAGTATACAATTATGAGGAACTGTAAGTTGTTGAAGACTATGGTCCTGGGCGCTCTTGCCTGTGGCCTTTCCCTTAGTACAGGGGTGGCAGTCGACCCGGCCGGAGTTGCGCCCGCCCGGGATGTAGGTGGAAAGGGGGTACCCCTACTGCTGGGCGGCAAGCAGCTAGGCATGATATGGTTGAGACCAATTGGTTAGATCGCACTGATATCACTGTGGGAAGACAAGCTAAAGAGGGCAATCAAGTTTCTGTAGAGACCCTCCAACCTTTGACTCCTTATGATGAAAATACTAAATCAGTTCTCTTCATCCAAGCTGGCCTTGGCCATGAGGGCCTTCGTAAAGAATCAACCGATTTACATGGGCAGAGAGCCATGCTGGACCCAGTTACTCATACAGGAGTTGTTAATTATACTCCAGAGCATTCTAGTAGCTCGAAATCTTTGGGTACGGTTGCGAATATCGGTTTAGGTTATCGTCATTTAAGTAAAGGTGAACATGCCTATGTGGGTGTTAACACTTTTTATGATTATGCCTTCTCTGGGAGCTATAAATGTATTAGCGGTGGTTTAGAGTATGTAGTAGGTCTTAATGAATTCCACTTTAATGCTTATAAGGGGTTAGGTGGGCACAATGAGCATATGGGTTTGGTACCATTGGGCTCTAGTTACTATAATGATTATTTACATTTTGACCCACAGGATTGGTCTTCTGACTCTGTTTTAAACTATGGCTTTAGACAAACTAATAAAGCATTAGGCGGCTATGATTTTAGCTATGCTCGTTCCTTTAAGAATGCTCGTTGGGCTCGTGCTTATGCAGATTTTTATAAGTGGCGGAGTGGTCATAGTGCTAGTCAATTCACCGATTTTGTGGGAAGCCAAGATTGGACGTATAATTTCCAAGGTGGTGAAAAGAGACATGGTTGGAATTTGGGCTTAGGCTTACAATTGACTCCTCAGTTGTCTGTAGACTTAGGATATAAGCATGATAGCCAAAATCTTAGTGGGACTTATGGCTTTGTAAAATATACTTTAGGTAAATCTAAATTTGCTTGGCATGGTGGCAAGCATAGTGATGATACGATTACTAATGCACGGGCTAGAATGCTTGATAAGGTAGAACGAAATTCTATGCAAGCAGAAAGTTCTTATGAAGAAGATTGGTTCGCACAGCCTATCGGTAGTCTATAAAATTGTTTGTATGGGATATATGTTCCGTATAAATAGTAGAAGAATAAAAGAGCTAAGGTATTCCTTACGGAAGACCTTAGCTCTTTTGTTTGTATGATGTTATTAATTGGCTGATGTAATTGTCCCGTGGAAGGTATTTTGAATGAAGTCCTTAATAGCTTGGGATTGGTAAATTTCAGCAATTTTTTTATAGTCTGGGTTGTCCTTGTCTTGTGCTCGTGCTGCGAGGACCATAACAGCTAAAGGTTCGTCCATTGGTTCAAAGAAGAAGCCTTGCTTATCTACGTCAAGTCCAGCAGATTGTACATAGTTCATAGGGATAACTGCTACGGTTACGTCTTCAAGAGAACGAGGGAGTTGGGCCGCTTCTAATTCCGTAATTTGAAGGTTGCGTGGGTTGGATGTAATATCCCCTACCGTAGCCTTAAAGCCGATTCCTTCTTTCAAGGTGATGAGACCAGCCTTTTGGAGGAGGGCTAAGGCACGACCAGCATTAGTTGGATCATTCGGGATAGATACTTTAGCGCCATTAGGTACATCTTTTACATCGTGAACAGAGTTGGAATAGAGTCCCATGCGGACCAAGATGGTCTTACCAATTGGTACTAAGTCAGATCCGTTTTGCTTATTAAAGTTTTCCAAGAATGGTACATGTTGGTAAGCATTGAGTTGGATGTCTCCATCAGCCAAGGCCTTATCAGGTGTAACATAGTCTGAGAACTCTCTAACTGAAACCTTGAGACCTTGCTTCTCCGCTTCCTTAGCGACTGCTTCCGCTACTTGGGCATGAGGGCCGGAGGTGGCGCCGATGACAATCTCTTTAGAGGAAGAGTTAGATGTATTGGAGCCGCAACCTGCTAGACCCAGCGCCAAGATGCCCACTAGGGCAGGAATAAGAAGTGCTTTTAATTTCATGATATATCCTCCTAATTAGGTTTATAGAAATGTTTTGTTTATATCCTATCATATAACTATAGTTTATAGAAATAGAATATAGTTTTCTTTTTATATAGCTTGAGGCTATGGCTGTAGAAACTCATAGCTAAGGATTAGGGGAGCGATTTGTGGTTATGCTATAATGATGAGTATATTGACGGAGGCATCTTGCTAAATTTTGGCTTGAGGCCTCTTTTTACCTGCTTGCCCCTTTGTTTGATTCTTGTGGAAGGAGTTTAGGATGCGTAAGCACAGCCTTGTCAGTCGAGCCTTTGCCTATGCTTTTCCCTTGGCGGCCCCTATAGGTCTTAGTTTTGTAGCCTTAGGTCTTGCCCTAGGGATGTATGCTATAAGTCAGGGATTGCCTCTCTGGATGCCTATCCTTATGGCTTCCCTAATTTACGCGGGGGCTATGGAATTTATTACTGTAGGCTTACTCTTGAGTCCCTTTGACCCCTTGGGGGCCCTTATTTTGACCCTTATGGTTAATGGTCGCCACATCTTCTATGGTGTATCTATTTTGGACCGGTATCAACATTTGGGGTGGAAACGCCTCCCCCTCATTGGTGGACTGGTGGATGAAAGCTTTGCTATCAATGTATCCGTATCCCTCCCAGATGATGTGGATGAGGGATGGTTTTACCTTCATGTAACCTGGCTCCTCTATCTATCCTGGATTTTCGGTGTCCTAATGGGTAGCCTCTTGGCGACAGCTTTAGCAGGTTGTAACATGCATGGCATTGAATTTGTCTTGGCAGCCCTTTTTATTTCTATTTTTGTGGATATGATGCGGTCTAATCGCACTAATAAACGCTTCCAATTTGGCGCTATGGGCTTCCTCGTCTCCTTGGTAGCTTTGGTTTTCTTGGGCCCTAAGTCCTTTGCCTTACCAGCTATTTTTGTTATGGTTGCCTATTGCTTTATTGCTTATAAGTGGGGAGGGGTTCACATTGACTAGTTGGGAAATTGCCATTACTCTAGCCATCATCGTAGGGGCAACCTTTTTGACACGAATCATATCTTTCCTGATCTTCCCGCCTCATAAGCCACTACCACCCTTTATTGCTTTTTTGGGAAAGGCCCTTCCTATTGCCATGATGGGCCTCTTGGTGGTTTTAGCCTTGAAAGATACAAAGTTGATGGCCTATCCCTATGGCCTACCGGAGATTATAGCAAGCATAGGGACTATTGTTATTCATCTTCTTTGGCGTAAGCTTATCCTCAGTGTCGTTGGAGGAACGGCTATTTACATGGCTCTAGTGCAATTAGTCTTTTAGGCTATAGGGCCTTTATGACAGAACTGATTAGTCGATGATAGAATTTTATAAAGCGATTGGGAAACTACGTATTTTTAGGAAAAGGTATCGTTGCTATGCGTCTACATGTGAAAAACTATCAAGACTTATCGCGGGATGAACTATATGATATATGCCGTGTTCGCATGGAGACATTTATCGTGGAACAGGGGCTTAATTATGTTGATTTGGATGAGCAAGATTGCTCTAGTATCCATGTCTGGATGACTGATGAGCAGGGCATCCAAGCGTATTTGCGGATTTTCCTCTTAGATACTAAGGAAGCTAGTCTAGGACGTGTTCTTACCAGACGCCGTGGACAAGGTTTAGGTAAGGATATACTTAGGGCTGGTCTAGAAGCTATCAAGGAACATTATCAGGTGGAAACCGTGAGGATTCATGCCCAAGCCTATGTACAGGAGCTCTATGCCAAGGAAGGCTTTGTGCCCTCTTCAGAATTGTTTTTAGAAGAAGGCATAGAGCATATTGAGATGGTATTAGACTTAAAATAATAAAAAACACCTAGGTATGGGAACTTTCCCTACCTGGGTGTTTTTTATATTTTAGCCTTTGCCTTGTCAGTTTTTCTCGGATTTTGATTGGCTTGTAAGGGCTTATCTTATTTTTGCAAGAGGCGCTCTAGACCTGCGGCTGTATGGTGATTTTCTAGAAAGTGTCTTTGATCGATGAGGGCCATAGCATCCATATCAGCCCGGGAGAGCTTAAAGTCCCAAATGTCGAAATTGGCTTTCATATGGTCGGGGTTAGAAGCTTTAGGCAGGGCTATGATACCTCGTTGGAGGAGCCAGCGGAGGACTACCTGGCGCATGTTGACCCCGTGTTTTTCGCTAATAGAACGGATGATAGGGTTATCCCAGATAGGGAGCTTGTCCCGGCTGAAGGGGGACCAGGCTTGGGCCACCACTTGGTGGAGGCGCATCCATTCTACTAGGTCCTTCCGTTGGTTGTAGGGGTGGCATTCGATTTGGTTGACCACCGGCTTAATGCGGGCGTGGTGCCAAAGATCGCTGAGGCGGTCCTCGTAGAAGTTAGAGGTGCCGATAGCCATGAGAACGCCTTGGTCAACAAGTTCTTCCATGGCCCGCCAGGACCCATAGTAGTCACCTATAGGTTGGTGGACTAGGTAGAGGTCGATATAGTTGGTATCTAGGGCCTTGAGGGACTTTTCTACCGCTCGCATGGTGGAATCATAACCCGTATCTGTGTGCCAAAGCTTGGTTTGGAGGAAGAGGTCTACCCGTTTGATTCCGCTGGTCCTAATGGCATCAGCTATGCCTTCTTCAGACCCGTAGAAGGAGGCCGTATCGATGAGGCGATAGCCCGTATCTATGGCCTGACCAATAACCTGTGCTACTTGGTCTCGGTCGCCGATTTTATAGGCCCCAAAGCCTAGGGATGGCATCATGGTGCCATTAGATAGTATGCGATAATCCATGCGTTCTTCCATGGTAAACCTCCTTCAAATGTGTGTATATACCTAGCTAGCTATAATTTTAGTTGATATATCTATTGTAGCCTCTTTGAGGATTAAAATAAAAGCCCCGACCTTTTGGTCGGGGCTTTCATTATAATGAGTGATAATTGACTAATGCATTAGCTACTAAGCATGTACGTTGGTACCCTTACGGGCGTAGAAGAACCAAGTAAGGAATACAGTAAAGCCAGTGTAGGCGATGAGTAACCAGAAGACTGGTTGGGAGGAGCCGAAGAGAGTATAGGAAGTGCCAAAAATCTTAGGGCTGATGAAAGCACCATATGCGCCTACAGCGGCAGAGAAGCCAACAACTAGGTTGGACTTCATAGCTGTGTCGAAGAGGTGAGGGATCATACGGAAGGAACCACCGGTTACAAAGCCAGTCATGAGGAAGACCAAGAGGGTGGAGATGAAGAAGAGGTAGAAACTGTGGATGGAAATACCAAGTCCTACGCCCGCTGTCATGATCACCAAGCCGATGAGGCCAAACATGGTCACTTTGGTACCGGAGTCTAGTTTATCTGCTAACCAACCACCGATAGGACGGAAACTAGCTGCCAACAGTGGACCCAAGAAGGCGATGTACTTAATATTGACATCTGGGAACTCAGTAGTAGACAAGAGGGACATGGAAGCGGCATAGCCCGAGAAGGCACCGAAGCCACAGAGGTAAATCCAAGTAATAATCCAGGTGTGCTTGTCGGATAAGATGGATTTGATAGCAGCAGGATTTGGTTTAGCCACAGGAAGGTTGTCCATGAACTTGAGGATGAGTCCTAACATGATGATGATAGGGATAATCCAAACGAAAGCGGCATTGGCCAAGTAAACCGCAGACCCTTTAACAGTTACAGGAGCCACGCCGAAAATATTGGCCAAGGTTGCAGAGCCGATGGCAAAGGGACCTACAAAGTAGATAATGGAGACGCCTAAGTTGCCTATACCACCGTTAATCCCAAGGGCCGTACCCTTGCCGGATTGGGGGAAGAAGTTCCCGATGTTAGCCATGGAGGATGCGAAGTTGGCCCCTGCAATACCGATGAGGGCTACCAAGATCGCGAAGGTGCCATAGGAGGTAGATGGGTCTTGGACGGCAAAGCCTAGGCCGATAACTGGTACCAAGAGGATGAGGGTGGAAATGAAGGTGAAGTTCTTACCGCCCAACCAAGCTGGCATGTAGGTGAAGAGAAAGCGGAGGGTAGCCCCTACGAGACCCGGTAGGGCAGCCAGGGTGAAGAGTTGGTCTTTGGTGAAGTTAAAACCTACGCTATTAAGTTGAGAGGCTACTGTGGACCAGAGATACCATACGCAGAAGGCCAAGGTAAGGGCTGCTGTGGAGACGATGAGATTTTCTTTGGCTATAGTCTTGCCATAGGATTCCCAAAAGCTGTTGTCTTCTGGGTTCCAGTTTTGTAAAATCTCACGGCGAGAGGAGAATTGTTGAGACATAAGATACTCCTTGCTGTTTTGTTGAAGGCCCTAGAGGGTTATCAATAAGCAGAATAAATAATGAATTAAATTAGACTAATGAATTAAGTATAGATAATGAAAGAAAAAGGTTATGTGAAGAATGTCACAGTACATATAAACAGAGAATGAAGGGAACTATTAATTAATTCTAGTAAATAAAAATGATAATTTGCTGATAATTATAATAATAATTGTGATAAAAATCACATTGGATGTGATAGGTCTATCATATAGTTATAGTATATGAAATAATGAATATAATTATGCTTAATAGACTTGCATGTATCAGTATGAGATAGAGAGGCCTGTATGAAAGAAGATTTAGTAGCGATGTTGTTTGAAGTTCCTGGGGAAACCGTGCGCGTCCATAAGGGGGATAGTCTCTTTAGTGAAGGAGATCCGGCGGAACATTTTTATATTGTAAAATCCGGGATTATTTCCATTAAGAAATTTGTATCTACTGGCCATGTATTGGCTTTGCGCTTAGTGAGTGAGGGGAATATCATCGGCGAGTTACCTCTATACGGCGATGAAGATTCTTCAGAGTATATTTTTAATGCTATTGCTAAAACTGATGCAGAGGTTTATTCCATCCGCTATGAAGTTTTGGAGCAGTATTTAGAGACCCATCCTAAGCTGGCTATAGGTCTACTCAAGATTTTGAGTGAACATATGCGCAAGCAACATTCAAAATATCGAGACCTTATCCTCTATGGTAAGAAGGGGGCCTTTTACTCTACCTTGGTGCGCCTCGTTAATTCCTATGGGGTCAAGCGGGCTGATGGTATCTATATTTCTGTAGCCCTTACTAACCAAGAGCTAGCTGAGTTCTGCTCGACTTCTCGGGAATCCCTCAACCGTATGGTATCAGAGTTACGCAAGAAGGGTGTCGTTTCCTATGAAAAGCATCACTTGGTCATTCACGACATGGATTACATCATGAACGATATAAATTGTGAAGGGTGTGACAAATCTATCTGTAATATTGACTAGATTGCTATATGATAGAAACACCAGCTAGATTTTTAAATTATGATGTTATTAACCTGGCTAATGAGTGAATTCTTTCTAAATGGGAGGAAATGACATGAGTTTATTAACTCAAAAGTTTAAGTTTTTGAGAAAAGCTGAGAAGTCTCAGTCTGGTCACCAACAAATTGAACAAGGTGGCCGTGAGTGGGAATCCTTCTACCGTGATCGCTGGTCTTATGACAAGACCGTACGTACCACACATGGTGTTAACTGTACTGGCTCCTGTTCCTGGAACGTCTATGTAAAGAACGGTATCGTCGCTTGGGAAAACCAGGCTACAGATTACCCTGCTACGCCAGATGATATGCCGGATTACGAACCACGTGGTTGTGCCCGTGGATCTACCTTCTCCTGGTACCTCTACAGCCCATCTCGCGTTAAGTATCCATATATGCGCGGGGTTTTGGCTGATTTTTGGCGGAAGGCTCGTAAGGAGCATGCTACGGCTATTGAGGCTTGGAAGTCTATCGTAACTGATCCAGTTAAGCGGACATCCTATACATCTCAACGGGGTATGGGGGGCTTTGTGCGGTCTACTTGGGAAGAAGTATCCGAAGTAATCGCTGCATCTATGCTCTACACAGCACAAACCTATGGCCCAGATCGTAATTTTGGTTTCTCCGTAATTCCAGCCATGTCCCAATTGTCCTATGCAGCAGGGACTCGTTTCCTCAACCTCATGGGCGGGGTACCTTTGTCCTTCTACGACTGGTATGCTGATTTGCCTCCTGCATCGCCACAAGTGTGGGGCGAACAAACGGACTCCCCTGAGTCTGGTGACTGGTTTAATGCGGGCTATATCATCACCTGGGGTTCCAATGTTCCATTGACGCGGACTCCAGATGCCCACTTCATGAATGAAGTGCGCTACAAGGGAACCAAGGTGGTTTCTGTATCTCCTGACTATGCTGAATCCACTACTTCTGCCGATGCTTGGCTCAACGTTAAGGCTGGTACTGATGCGGCTTTGGCTATGGCCATGGGCCACGTAATCCTGAAAGAATATTATCTTGACCGCAAGGTTTCTTATTTCCAAGATTATGCTAAACAATTCACAGATATGCCATTCTTCCTCCGCGTAGAAGAGGATACACATGGTCATGTGGTACCAACCCGCTTCCTCAATGCAGCTGATTGCGGTCGCACAGAACAAGATGCTGAGTTCAAGGGCTATATCTTTGATGCCAATAGCCAATCATTGGTAACGCCAAACGGCACCATGGGTGAACGTCATGCTAACCCATCCAAGTGGAACCTTCGTTTGGAAGATTCCCAAACCGGTAAGCCTATCGATCCAGTCTTGTCCGTCATGGATATGAAGGATGAGGTGGTATCGGTTCAATTACCTTACTTTGGTGAGGATAAAGAAGAGGGCTTTGTTACCCGCAATATTCCTGTCATGACCGTACAAACAACAGCGGGTCCTGTAAAAGTTACCACTGTATACGACCTAATTATGGCTCACTATGGCCTCGATCGTGGTCTCGGTGGAGAAGTGGCTACTTCCTACGAAGATGACATCGCCTACACACCAGCTTGGCAAGAAAAATTCACCGGTGTATCCCCTGCGTTAGCCATCCAAACGGCTCGTGAATTTGCCGACACAGCAGAAGCTACTAAGGGCCGTTCCATGGTTATCATGGGGGCTGGCATCAACCACTGGTACCATGCGGATATCATCTACCGAGCTATCTTGAATATCATTATGTTCACCGGTACAGAAGGTAAAAACGGTGGCGGCTGGGCCCACTATGTAGGCCAAGAAAAACTCCGCCCTGCTGAAGGCTGGGGCCTCATCATGACTGCTAAGGACTGGGGGACAGCGCCACGTCTCCAAAACTCTCCATCCTTCTTCTATTTTGCGACGGAACAATTCCGGTCTGATGTGATTGACATTAACGAACGGGCATCTAAATTGGCCACTCCTCGCTATGCGCATCCAGGGGACTATAATGTCATGGCTGCACGCTTGGGTTGGTTGCCATCCTACCCAACCTTTGACCGTGGATCTCAACAATTGGTTGACGAAGCTAAGGCGCAAGGGGCTACTACAGCGGATGAAATCAACGCCTATATTGTTGATCAATTGAAAGCTAAACAATTGAACTTCTCCGTTCAAGACCCTGGTAAGGAAGCTAATTTCCCTCGCAACCTCTTTGTATGGCGGGCCAACCTCATCGGTTCATCTTCTAAGGGGCACGAATACTTCCTTAAGTATCTCTTGGGGACTAAGAATGGTGTTATTGAAGACTCCGATGCAGCGGTTAAGCCAGAGGAAATTAAATGGCGGGACCAAGAAGTACAAGGGGGCAAGTTAGACCTCTTGATCGACTTGGACTTCCGTATGGCGTCCACGGGTCTTTATTCCGATATCGTATTACCGGCAGCGACTTGGTATGAAAAGGATGACTTGTCCTCTACGGATATGCATCCATTCCTCCATGTATTCCAACCAGCGGTTAATCCTGGTTGGGAGGCTAAGTCTGACTGGGATATCTTCCGCACCTTGGCGGAAGCGGTTTCCAAGGTGGCTAAAGAGTCCAACCTTCTTAAGTATCAAGATATCGTAGCCGTGCCTTTGCAACATGATACACGAGGTGAATTGGCTACCCCTAATGGGGAAGTCAAAGACTGGTACCATGGCGAATGTGAACCAGTGCCAGGCAAGACTATGCCTAACTTGGTTCATGTAGAACGGGACTTTACCAAGATTTATGAAAAATTCATCGGCCTAGGCCCTGGTGCTAGTAAGAAAGCTGGCGCACACGGCGCTACCTGGGATATTTCTGATGAATACGAGGCCCTTAAGGAACAAATCGGTACAATTGACCATGCTGGTTATGTATCCAATGGGTGCCCATCTATTTTCACAGCTAAGCAAGCCTGTGATGCTACCTTGCGACTTTCCTCTTGCTCTAATGGTAAATTGGCCGTACGGGGCTGGGAAGCAGTGGAGAAGCAAACTGGTCTCGACAACTTGCAATATATTGCAAAACCTCGTGAAGGCCAACGTTTCACCTTCGATGAATGCGTAATCCAACCGCGCAACGTTATCTCTTCTCCAACATCAACGGCTAAATCTGACAACAATCGCCGCTATTCTCCATTCAACACGTCCATTGATGACCTCTTCCCATTCCGGACTGTTACCGGTCGTCAATCCTACTATTTGGACCATGAAATGGTACGGGACTTCGGCGAAGGCTTGGCCCTCTTTAAACCAACCTTGAATTATGCACCGGTTAAGGGGAACTATGAAGCAGAGGGGCAAAAGTCCATTAAGCTTAAATATCTCACACCGCATAACAAGTGGTCTACCCACTCCATGTACTTCGATGCCCAACAAATGCTTACCCTCTTCCGTGGTGGTCAAACCGTATGGCTCAATGAAGATGATGCAGCAGAAATCGGCGTAGCTGATAATGATTGGGTAGAAGCATACAATAAGAATGGTGTAGTTGCAGCACGGGCTGTCGTATCACCACGGATTCCTCGTGGCATTATGTACATGCACCACGCCCAAGACCGCCATATCAATGTACCTGGGGCACCAATTTCTAAAGAACGCGGTGGTACCCATAATGCACCAACCCATATCCATTTGAAACCGACCCATATGATCGGTGGCTATGGTCAATTATCCTATGGTTTTAACTACTATGGCCCAACCGGCAACCAACGGGATATGGTCGTAGTGGTTCGCAAGATTGAGGAGGTGGATTGGCTTGAAGATTAAGGCTCAAGTATCTATGGTGTTGAACCTAGACAAGTGTCTTGGCTGTCACCAATGCTCCGTTACATGTAAAAATACATGGACAAACCGCGAAGGTACAGAATACATGTACTTTAATAATGTCGAAACCCGTCCAGGTCTTGGTTACCCACGCAACTGGGAAGACCAAGATAAATGGAAGGGTGGCTGGCAGATTGATTCCCATGGCAAGTTAGCGCTGGCTACTGGCTCTAAGGGTAAACGGCTCTTAAAGTTGTTCTACCATCCAGAACAACCTGAATTGAAGGACTACTTCGAACCGTGGACCTACGACTATGAAACCTTAATTACATCTAAACGTAAGAACCACCAACCAATTGCCCGTCCAAAATCCTTGGTAACAGGGGAAAAGATGGAAGTTACCTGGGGCCCTAACTGGGATGATGACTTGGCTGGCGGCCACCATGCTCGAACTGACCTTAACCTTAAAGGCTTAGGGGAACAGATCAAGTTTGACTACAAAGAAGTTTTCATGCGGTATTTACCTCGACTCTGTAATCATTGCTTGAATCCAGCTTGTGTTGCAGCCTGCCCATCCGGTGCTATCTATAAACGGACTGAAGATGGCGTTGTCTTGGTCAACCAAGACGTATGTCGTGGCTGGCGTCACTGCGTACCAGCTTGTCCTTACAAGAAGATTTTCTACAATTGGGAAACTAACAAGGCTGAAAAGTGCGTTTTCTGCTACCCTCGTTTAGAAAATGGTCGTCCTCAAATCTGTGCGGAAACATGTACAGGTCGTATCCGCTTCTCCGGCGTTGTCCTCTATGACATGGATCGGGTTGCGGAAATGGCGGAAACAAAGGATGATAAGGCCATCTATGACAATATGTTAGAACTCATCTTGGACCCTCATGATCCAGAGGTTATCAAGGCGGCTAAGGAAGAGGGTATCTCCCAAGCTTGGCTTGAAGCAGCTCAAAATTCTCCTATCTATAAATTGGTAAAAGAATGGAAGGTGGCCTTGCCACTCCATCCTGAATACCGGACACTCCCTATGGTTTGGTATGTGCCACCTATGTCTCCAATCGTTCAACGGGTATCGTCTCAAGTATACTTGGCCAAGGCCGATGAAATGCGAGTGCCTTTGACCTATTTGGCGTCCCTCTTCTCCGCTGGTAATACAGAGGTAGTAGGGGATATCCTTCAAAAACTCTTGGATATGCGTATGTACATGAAGATGCGCACCCAGAATGATGGCATGGCAGTCAGCACCAACCCGCACTTGTCTGACGACGACATGTACGCTATGTATAAACTCTTGGCCTTGGCTAAGTATAAGGATCGCTTTGTTCTTCCTACCGATGTGGACGTGGATCGTGAAAAGCGCCATGAAATGCAACACAATGCAGGCTTTACCTGTCCTACAGGGGGTTGTCATCAATGCTAGATAGCCAAAAAATCCTGCTTATCGTTTCCTATTTGTTACGCTATCCAGATCAGCAATGGCGGTCTGAATTCCCTAGCTGGAAGTGGGAAGCGGAAAACTCTGTACAACATCAACTTCTGCGGGAATCCTTGATTGAATTCTTCGAATATGTGGAAGAGACAGGGCTTATAGACTTTGAAAATCAATACGTGGAATCCTTTGATTTCTCTAAGAATACCACCCTCTACATGTCTACCTATGAACTCCAGGGGAATGGGGAACAATCGGAACAATTAGTTCAGTTTTCCGCAGATTTCTTGGAAAATGGTTACGACCTTCCTCACAAGGAAACGCCTGACTATTTGCCAGCCCTCTTGGAACTCTTGGCCGCTGTCGATGAAAAAGCTATGAGTAAAATTTTCAAGCGCATCCTTCCTTACATCGAATACCTCCGTCAGGAGTTGATTAAGGCGGAATTGCCATATGCCTTGTTGTTGGATGTCGTTTTGGCTGTAGCTAACGGATTGGAGGAGAGTGCACATGACTAATTTCTTGTGGGGAGCGCTCCCATATATTGCCTTCACCTTCCTTGTGGTAGGCACACTGGTTCGGTTCTTTTACTTTGAACGCAATTGGACTACAAAATCCAGTGAATTCTTGGAAAAGAAACAACTTAGAATCGGCAATCCCTTGTTCCACTTGGGTTTGTTGATGGTTATCGGCGGTCACGTAGTGGGCGTTTTGGTGCCCAAGATTTGCACAGAATACTTTGGTATCAACGAACATATGTACCACCAAGGGGCCTTGTGGATGGGCGTACCGGCAGGTATCATCCTCCTCTTGGGCTTTATCATCTTGATGCGGCGTCGATTCACCGTATCCTATATGAAAGCTAATACGTCTACCATGGACCGTTGGCTCTATCTCTTCTTGGCCATTGCCATCGTGGCGGGCCTTGCATCCACCCTTTGGAATGCGCCAGGTCAGTTTGACTACCGGGAATCCATCGGACCTTGGTTCCGCGGTCTCCTCTATTGGAACCCTGAACCATCCCTTATGGATAATGTGCCAATTCTTTTCAAGATCCATATGGTGTCTTGGATGATTGTGGCTATCCTCTTCCCATTCACACGCTTGGTTCACTGCTTGTCCCTACCGTTCCAATATTTGACGCGGGCCAACATCGTCTACCGTCGCCGGGATCAATAGCCGCGACCAATAAAAGAATAGATGATTTTATTTAGGATGCTTCTTTAGTCTTGCTGGTCAGGATATAAGAAGGTTATAACAAGAGCTAGCCTATAGGGGTTGTTTTCTCCAAAGGGAAAATTGGCAGTCTAATGGGGCTAGCTCTTTTTCTTTTCTAGAATCAATCGGATATAGTAAAATATACATGTATGTATACCTTAGCCTCTAGCTGAGATTTTTTGTTTAGTTCAAGGAGACCTTTCACTATGCATATTCCAGAGAATTATCTTAGCCCTGAAACTTGTGCTGTCATGGCCGTTCTGGCAGCACCGGTTGTCATTGCTTGTGCCAAGAGAATTAAGAGTAAGTTATCTCCTCAAGAGTTACCCCTCTTAGGTGTGGGGGCAGCAGTCTCCTTTTTGCTTATGATGTTCAACATACCTGTTCCTGGCGGTACATCTGCCCATGCTGTAGGGGGCACCCTGTTGGCAGCGCTTTTAGGACCTGAAGCAGCAGTCCTATCCGTGGCCTCGGCCCTTCTCATTCAAGCTGTCTTCTTTGGGGATGGTGGCATCTTGGCCCTAGGGGCTAATATCTTTAATATGGCTGTCCTCATGCCATTGGTAGGTTATGGCCTCTACTCTCTACTTAGGAAGGCCCTCCCTAATGTGGTGGCCTTAGCCATTGGGGCCTATGCGGGTATTAATGCAGCGGCATTTATGGCGGCCATCGAATTTGGCATCCAACCTATGCTCTTTCATGATCCGGCAGGCCTGGCCCTCTATGCCCCATATCCTTTGTCCATCGCTATCCCAGCTATGATGATTCCTCATTTGACTATCGCAGGTCTTGCGGAGGTCATCTTTACTGTGGGTATCTATTCCTTTGTACATGGTAAGGATACAGGGACTATTTCCATTAAGAACAAGGTCCTTTATGGGATTATGGGCCTTTTGGTTGTTCTATGCCCCTTAGGTCTCCTAACAGAAGCGACTGCTTGGGGCGAATGGGGGACTGACGAAATCGTCGATGTCGTCGAGGGTGGTAGTGCCTTAGGCTATGTACCACAAGGGATGGAGCAGGGCTTCTCTTGGGAGAGCCCTTTGGCAGATTATGCTTTCCCTGGTATGCCAGATGTAACAGGTTATATTTTGTCCGCAGTTATCGGCATTGCCCTCTTGGTTATTGCTTATCGGGTGATTGGTAAGGTTGCCTATGCACGATAAGAATGAGAAGAGGCTAGGGGCCTTGCCTCCCTGGCTAGCTGTATCGGACAAGTACATAGTGCCTAAGGATTCCGATGCCTTCCTCAAGCGGTCTATCGATCATTTTTTAGGTCTCATTCAGAAGGGGCGATCCCTTGGCGGCGGCCGGACCCAATCTCAGGGACACCCCCTCGTAGCCCTTGCCCATGCGCTACTGATTTCCTTTTTGGTGGTATTGAGTAGTCAAACTAGTTTTCTCTACTTTCCCTTGGCCTGGGTCTTAATCCAGCTTTGTTTCTTGCCGAGTAGAGACCTGGTCCGCATCTTGCAGGTGTCCCTCCTAGCGGCTCTCTTTAATGTCTTAGTCCTTTTACCGGCTATACTCCTCCTAGGGGAAACCCGGTCTTCTCTTATGGTACTCAAGGTATTTATTACGGTGACCCAGATGCAGATCTTTGCCAGTTTAACGGCCTGGCACGATATAATTGCCTCTCTCCGCTACCTACGAGTACCTTCTATCTTTATTTTTATCCTCCACATTTCTCTCAAGTATATCTACCTGTTAGGAGAGACGGCCTTGGCCCTGCTCTACGCTTTCCGCCTGCGGGCAGTGGGACGGACTCAAGGAAAGGGGATGACCATGGGAGGAATTATGGGAACCCTTTTTATCCGGTCTCGCATGGAGGCTCAAGCCCTCTATCAGGCTATGGTCTGTCGGGCCTTTGATGGGACCTATTACAGTGGTCATAGGTCCTGGTCTCTCAACTGGATGGATGGCCTCAAGGCTATCATTATGGTATTTCTAATCTATGTATTTTATATGGGAGGTCGCTAATGTTTTTCGCCTTAGATAAGGTGGGTTTTGCCTATGATAATGGGCAGCCTGTCTTAGAAGACCTGTCCCTAGTGATAGAAAGAGGCCAGGCAGTAGCCCTGGTGGGGGCCAATGGGTCTGGTAAAACGACTGTCCTCAATCTGCTAGCGGGTATCCATAAGGCCTCTTCTGGGCAGGTTATCTTTAAGGATAAGGCCCTCAGTGCTGATCGTTTTAAGGATCAGGCCTATATGAAAGCCTTTCATAAGGATGTGGGCATTGTCTTTCAGCGGGCTGATAGCCAACTCTTCTGTCCTTCCGTTTACGAGGAAATTGCTTTTGGACCTCGGCAGATGGGCCTAAGTCAAGACCAGGTGGATCAACGGGTTCATGATATGGTGGCCTTATTAGGCCTAGAAGACCTTTTGGAGGCCGTTCCCTACCAACTATCAGGGGGGCAGAAAAAGCGGGTGACCCTAGCGGCTACCCTGGCCCTTAATCCAGAGGTCCTCCTTTTGGATGAACCTATGGCCGCTCTTGACCCACGAACTCAGAAGGTAGTTCTAGACCTTCTGTCTATGCTTCGTCAAGCGGGAAAGACTTTAGTAATTGCCACTCACGACCTTCATCGCCTGCCGGACATGGTAGATAGAGTTATTCTCTTTGATGAAAAGCACCGCATTGTGGCTGATGATAGCCCTCAAGTTGTTTTGCAAGAGGTAGATCTCTTGAAGGCGGTTAACCTAGTGGATGAGGACTACCATGTCCACATTCACCGCCATGGTGATGGGGAAGAATTGCATATTCACTTGTAAGTCCTATAAAAAAGACCTGTAAGCTGAGCTTACAGGTCTTTTTAGTTCTTACTTAGATAATTCCTAAGAGCTTATCTAAATGCTTGTTTTAATGATTTCCTAGTTTGACTATGCTTTTTAGGATAGATCTTAGTGGAAATCCTAAACTTGGTCAAGATTATCTTCCTCTACTAACTCTTCTTCTGCTTTCATAGGTGCTTGGAAGGCGGGAAGGAGAGGTCCATAGCTTGTGTTCGAGGAAGTTGGTTTAATTAAGAGGTAGAGGACATAAAGGGAAGTTAGGAAGTGGGCTAATTGCAAGATGACAATCAGGAAGAGGAGGTCAGGGTTTTGGCTAGCTACAGCGCCCACGAAAACTAAGATGGATGAGAAAGCCAGTGCTACAGGTAGGAGCATGTAGAAGCCCGATTTGCCTGCATCATGCAAGCGACGTACAGAGGCGGAAATAAAGGCTAAGAAGAGGATGAATAGGATGAGGGTGGCAAGTAGGAAGAGAAGGCCTACGAGGCTCAAAATGGTACCGTATTCTTGCATCATGTACATTTCGACAATTTGAGAAGAAGATAGGAGGAAAGGAGCCTTTTGGTAGATATCGATGATAGCGAGGCCTTGGACTAAGTTAGTGATAAAGCCTACTGCCATGGAGACGACTACATAGAAGAAGTAGGCTGCCCCCAAAGCCAAGGTATATTGGTGACGGCTAGTACGACCCTTGAATGTAAAGGCCTGTTTGAGAGTTACCTTGAGGTTACCCCAAAGAGTCAATTGATTTTCATCCGCTTCAGGGTTCATAGGAAGGGTCTCTACAGGCTGTTCTCCGTAGGCATTGGAACCAGGATTAGAAGGGGATAGGAACTTGTAGAGGAGGATGGCCTGGCCGATAACAGGAATCAATGAGATGAGGACCCACCAGCCCCTATTACCTATATCGTGTAAACGCCGTACGCTATAACCCAAGAGGGATAAGAAGAGGGCAATTTGTATAATGACAAAGAGGATCCCTCCTATGGCTAGGGGCCAGGTAGTTGGATTTCCAGGGCTGGATAAAAAGCCGCTAACGCCCCCACCCAAGGTTAGAATTAGGAAGGCTAGAATTTCAATACCCCAAGGCACCAAAAGGGTGGTGAGGTAAAATTCAGAACGGCTAACTCGCCCTTTAAAGCTAATAGGCTTAGCTTTGAAGCGGCCATGGGCAGAGCCTATGGTCAATTCTTGTGGATTTGCTTGTTGTGTCATGATGACTCCTTTATACAGTTACTTTATTTATATAGGTTTCTATATAGTGTAGTGAGAATGAATGGAAATGTCAATGAGACATAGAAGGTGCTTTGCTTGTGGGAGATACTGCCATATGTTAGACTGAATTATATGACTAATCTTTTAGGGAGGTAAGCTCTATGAAAATCATTCACACTGATAAGGCGCCTGCTGCGGTAGGCCCATATTCTCAAGCTAAGATTGTGGGCAATCTCGTATTCTTGTCGGGCCAAGTAGGCCTCAATCCAGCTACGGGCAAACCTGTAGAAGGGGGCATCCAAGAACAAACAGAACAGGTGATGAAGAACCTAGGTGCCGTCTTGGCTGAGGCGGGGACCGATTTTGAAGGGGTTGTGAAGACAACTTGCTTCCTAGCTAATATCGAGGACTTTGCAGCTTTCAATGAAATCTATGGTAAGTACATGACCGGGAAACCAGCCCGCTCTTGTTTTGCTGTGAAGGATCTTCCCTTGGGTCTCTTGGTAGAAGTAGAGGCTATCGCTGAAGTCAAATAGGCCGTATCCTATGAAGGAGAAGGGCTCTTAAGCAACACTTAGGAACTCTTCTTCCTAGGGTAATTGATAGATAATGAGAATGATGGTGCTGACTAGTTCCTCGATTTTTGTTATGCTTATAGAGATACCACTCCCAGACCAAGGGCATCCTTGGTCATAATTTCCCCTGGGAGTGGTATTTTGTCTAAATCAGTAAAGGAGGGCCATATGCTGGATAAAAAAATTATAGAACAGCGATTGCTCATGCAATCTGCCGGTCTTATGGGCTTGTTGGCGGTTGCGGGGACTATTATGGGGATTATCTCTGGTTCGTCCGCCATCCTTCTGGATGGGGTGACCGCATTTATAGGGGTTATTATCAAGCTCATGATGATTGGCACCTCCAAGCTAGTAGCTAATGAAACCTCCAAGCGTTTCCAGTTTGGTTATTGGCAGTTTGAGCCTCTAGTCCTCATTATGGAAGGGTCTTTCACCCTGCTCATCGTCATCTATGCGCTAGCTTCGGGGATTACTGATCTCTTAGCAGGAGGGCGGGCCGTTAAAATTGATTTGGCCATCGCCTATGCGATATTCTTCACCGTGGCCGACTTAATTTATATCATTTATGTACGCCGCATCAACAAGCGGCTCAAGTCCAACCTGGTTAAGTTTGATAACATCTCCTGGACCATCGATGTGCGCCTAGAAGCAGCCATCCTTATTTCCTTTATCATAGCCCTTCTTCTGAAAGCATCCCCTTGGGCCGCCTATGCTATTTATGTAGACCCCCTAGTCCTTATAGCCTTGTCCTTGCAGATGATGCCATCGTCCTTTAGAATCTTGATTCCATCCCTTAAGCAAATCCTGGGGGTAGCGCCCCTAGCCTACCATAATCGGATCCAGTACATTATGGATGATTTTATGAAGCGGTATCACTTCCTTGACTATGTTACCTCTGTACAGGCTTATGGCAACGTTAAGATTGTAGAAATCGATATTCTCATCGATGAAGACTTCCCCGCACAAACGGTAACGGCCTTCGATCAGATTCGCAATGAAATTGATGATGCTATCGGAGGGCATGCCAATGAAAAATGGGTTACCATTACCTTTACGGCTACTCGTAAGTGGATGGCTCGGGACTACACCTTAGATGAAGAGGAGCCGATAGATGAGCCATAAATAGTTAGTAGCAGATTGTTAATTGCATATAGATATAAAAAAAGGATGCTAAGGCATCCTTTTTTGCTGTCTTCTAGCCAAGTAAAGCCCCTGTCGAGCGGTAGAACGACAGGGGCCTTATTTGTTAATTACTAGTTAAATTTTTTTTGTCTACTTGTAGACCCGAGGAACTCGTTCTGAGAAACCACAGAAGATTTCGTAAGGGATGGTGTTAGCTAAGGCTGCAATTTCTAGGGCTGTAATGGATTCGTGCCCCTGTTGACCAAGGAGAACCACAGGGTCCCCTACGGCTACATCTATGTCTTGTGGCACCATGACCATAAATTGGTCCATACAGACCCGGCCCACTACCGGACAGCGAATGCCCTTGATGAGTACCGCCCCACGGTTGGAGAGAGACCGGGGATAGCCATCGGCGTAGCCCATAGGGATAGTGGCTATTGTGGTTGGCCCTGTGGTTACATAAGTAGACCCATAACCAATCCCTTGGCCTTTTTCCAAATGTTGCACGTGCACTACCTCTGAATGAAGGGAGAGGACTGGCCTGAGACCTAGGCGGTTGGGCACATCCATGGATGGCATGATACCGTATTGGATGATACCAGGGCGGGCATCTGTATAAAGGGAGTCCTTAATGGCCAAAAGACCAGCGGAGTTGGCAAAGGAGAATCGATAGTCCTGATCGGGACGAAAGGCCTTAACAGCCTTGACCATGGCTCCAAAGCTAGCTGCTTGATCATGGGCATGGCTTTGATCGGCTGCATCAGCATTGGCCATGTGGGAGAAGAATCCGTCCACCTTGAGGTTTGAATAAGCTTCTATCTCTTCTATAAAGGCACAGGCATCCTTGGGCTGAATGCCAATCCGGTGCATGCCCGTATCGACAGCGATGCAGACTGGTATGGTCATACCATGGCGCTTGGCACACTCGTTAAGACGGTCAAAGTCAGTTGAGTCATCGACTGCGGGGATGGTGTTAGTGTCAGCAATGAGTTCGAAGGATTGGGGCCGAGTCAGGCCTAAGAGGTAGATGGGTACCATGATGCCTGCATTGCGGAGGGGTTGTGCTTCTTCTGGAATGGCCACTGCCAAGGATTCATAACCCTCTTCTACGGCAATTCGCCCCATGATGACAGAGCCATGACCATAGCCATTAGCCTTGATGACCGCCGTAGAGGTGGACCACTCAGGTAGGGCATCTTTTATTTTTCTTAAATTTTCTCGGATAAGTTGTGTATCAATTTCTAAATAGGTTGGTCTCATGACCAGGCCTCCTAAAGCTAACTAAGGATTTGCTTCTCATAGCAATTCTGTATAGATTATACTCCTTTTAGGAGGGGAAATTAAGAATTTATTTAGGTAAATCCTAATAGGGTCTATCTTTATCTAGACTCAGCATAAGATATCTTTTGCGTACAAAGCCCCTCTAGTGTTATAGGCCTATAAATAAGAATCATAGAGTAAGTGTGCAGAAATATGTGAATAAAGCTTTAATCATTAGGCCTAGATAGCTATAATAACCAAGTAGCAAGTTATATATTGTGTGTAGTAAGGAGTTTTGTTATGAAAAACTTTAATTGGAAACTCTGGGCACCACTCATTGTGGCTATCATCGTATGGCTTATCGGTGCACCAACAGGCTTATCCGCCGGCGCATGGATCTATGTTTCCATTTTCGCTGGTCTCGTAGTAGGCTTGATTCTTGAGCCATTGCCTTCAGCCTTTATCGGCTTGATTGCTATTACCGTGGCGGTCCTCTTCCGAGTAGGACCTACACCAGATAAGGTGACCGGTATGGTTACTTCTGCCAATGCTATTAGCTGGGGTTTGTCTGGTTTTAACAACGCCATCGTATGGTTGATTTTCGCTGCATTCATGATTGGTATCGGTTACAAGAACTCTGGTTTGGGCCAACGGATTGCCCTTTTCTTGGTTAAAAAGTTGGGCAAATCTTCTTTGGGCCTGGGCTATGCCATTGCTATTACCGATTTGATTTTGGCACCATTCATCCCATCCAATGCAGCTCGTTCTGGTGGTACTATCTATCCAATCGTTGCTAGCATCGGTCCTATGTTTGATTCTTATCCTGATAAGAATCCTCGTAAGATTGGCTCCTACCTCAACTGGGTGTCGCTTGCAGTAACTTGTGTATCTTCTTCTATCTTCCTGACTGGCCAAGCGCCAAACCCATTGGCTGTAGAATTGGCTGCTAAGGCTGGGGTAGCAACGGTAGACTGGACTTCTTGGTTCCTAGCCTTCTTGCCAGTGGGCATCATTCTCTTCATCATTACCCCAATTTTGGCTTATATCTTCTGTAAACCAGAAGTTAAGGGCTCCCCTGAAATAGCCGAATGGGCTAAGGAAGAATACGCTAAGTTGGGTGCTATGACTGGTAAAGAAGTCGCTATGGCCCTCATCTCAGTAGGTGCACTCGTACTCTGGATTGGGTCTTCTTTCTTCGGGGTTAACCCAACAACCACTGCCTTGATTGTTATCATCGCTATGGTTTTGGCTAAGGTTATCGCTTGGGCCGATTTCTTGGCTAACAAACCAGCTTGGAATGTATTGACTTGGTTTGGTACTCTGGTACCAATGGCAGCAGGCCTTAAGAATGTAGGCTTCCTAGATTGGTTGGCTAAATCTGCCGGTGGATCTCTGCTTTCCTTGGACCCTATGTATGCCGTATTTGGCCTCATGATTGCCTTCGCTGTTCTCCGGTATTTCTTTGCATCTGGTACTGCTTATGTAACAGCTATGACAGGCCTCTTCGCAACCTTGCTCTTGCAAGTGCCTGGTATCGATGCCTCCCAAGCTATGCTCTACTTATTGCTCCCAATGGGGATCATGGGGATTTTGACACCATATGGTACAGGCCATAGCCCAATTTGGTTCGCCTCTGGCTTTACTAAGTCTGCTGAATTCTGGAAACTGGGCTTCATCTTCGGCGTCATCTACATGGCTATCTTCATCGTAGTTGGTGTGCCTTGGATTAAATTCGTATTCCCATTGATTCACTAATATGCTCATGAGTTTGTGAAAGCATTCTCAGACTTCGTGTGATACAAAAGCTCCCTCATCTAGGATGAGGGAGCTTTTTATAGGCATAAAAAAAGCACCCCTAGGGGTGCTACCTTTTTGTATGGAGCGGGCGAAGGGAATCGAACCCTCCTCTCAAGCTTGGGAAGCTCGCATTCTACCAATGAACTACGCCCGCGTATGAAGGTATTATATCATAGGTTTATGGCTTTGCCTAGGTGTATAATAGGGGTGTTCTTATCTGTATTAAACCTACTTAACCTTAGAGGATATGTGTATGCCTATTCGTAGTTTAACGGGTACTGCCATGCTTTTGGCGATAGCCCTAGTTGTTCAATCCTTACGTTTGATTATTCCTATACCACCACAAGTCTCTCTCTTTGGCATTGGATCCATCGTATCCACCTGCATCATTGTAGCAACCTGGCGTTTTGGCCTTAAAAGTGGTCTTGCCATCGCTTGGGTGACACCGGTGGTGGCCTATCTACAAGGGATTATGTTGCCTATTCTGCCTGCCATCTTAGTGGTAGGGCTAGGATCTTCTCTTTACGCTTGTTGGGCCCGCTTTTGGCAAGGCAAGTCTATGGTACTCCTGATTCTTTGTGCTGTTCTCTCGCGGCTTGTGGTCCTCTATGGAGGCTTTAGTTGGCTCCTGTCGACCATTAATATACCCGGTCCAAAGGCCAGTCTTCTCCTCTTTTCTATGGGTTGGCCACAATTGGTGACAGGGACTGCTGGGATTGTATTGGCGGCGATCCTCATGCGTCGTATGAGGGGTTAGTCTAGTAGGTAGGCCCTTATAAGGGCTTTATAGGGAATAGTCATAACCAGTAAATCATAGGTTAAAACTATGGACTGGTTTATAAATTTTATATGACGAAGGAGAGGGCTGAGAAGCCTCCTCCTTTTATTTATGGTTCTAATGAGATAAAATAATTAAATAGAATAAGAGAACTAGGAATTAAATCCCTGGAATAATTGGGGAATTGAGGAGGATCTATGAAATTCAATACGCGTTGTATCCATGCTTTGGGCCCCACAGATGAAACAGGGGCAGTAACACCACCTATCCATATGTCCTCTACCTTTTCCCATCCAGGTTTAGGCCAAACTACAGGCTTTCAATATACTCGTGAATCCAATCCTACCCGTGACCACTTGGAAACCCTTGTAAGCTCTCTTGAAGAAGGGGTGGATGCCTTGGCCATGTCCTCTGGTATGGCGGCTATTGATGCGGTTATGCGCCTCTTCAAACCCGGTGACCATCTCATTATCGGAGATGATTTGTATGGGGGATCTATCCGTCTCTTTAATTCCCTTTACAAGGATTGGGGCATCGACTTCACCCCTGTAGGGACTTCAGACCTTGAGGCTGTAAAAGCTGCTTTCACGGAGAGAACAAAGGCCATCCTTATCGAAACTCCCACTAATCCTATGATGGAGGTAACTGATCTTAGGGCTATTTCTCAATTGGCCCATCAACAGGGAGCTCTTGTGGTGGTAGATAACACCTTCTTATCCCCTTACTTCCAACGGCCTTTGACCCTAGGCTGTGATATCGTTGTACATTCTGGCACTAAGTTCCTGGCTGGTCATAATGATGTTGTTTGCGGTTTTGTTATTTCTAAGGATCAAGAAATTGCAGATAAACTCCGCTTTATCTTTAAGTCTGTAGGGGCGTGCTTGTCTCCTATGGATTCTTGGTTGGTCATGCGAGGGATTAAGACTCTTCCTATACGGATGGAGCGGATTGCTAAGAATGCTCAAGCCCTTGCAGAATGGTTCCAAGGGCAAGACAAGGTGACTAAGGTCCTCTATCCAGGCCTGCCAGACCACCCTGGTTATGCCATTACCAAGGCACAATGCGATGGCTTTGGAGGCATGATTTCCGTAGAAGTGGATTCGGAAGAGACTGCTAAGCACCTTTTGGAGGATGTGAAGGTCGTAACCTTTGCTGAATCGTTGGGTGGTACAGAGACCCTTATTACCTATCCAATCACCCAAACCCATGCGGCCGTACCGGCTGAAGAAGCAGAACGAAAGGGAATTAACCGTCGTTTACTCCGCATTTCTGTAGGGATCGAAGACGTGGAAGATCTCATCGCTGATTTTGAGCAAGCCTTGCATAAATAAGTTTGGATAGACCATGGGAACATGGTCTATCCTTCTATATAGCAGATTTAGATGGGGACTGACTCGTTGTTTACCTCATTTGCTTAAGAAAGATAAAGGAGTTACTATGGGCCACTATAATTTTGATCAGGTTATTGATCGTCATCATACCAAGTCTTTAAAGGTGGACTTTGCCATCCGCCGTGGGCGCCCTCACGATGTGCAACCATTCTGGGTAGCGGATATGGACTTCCCTGTAGCGGACCCCATTAAAGAAGCCCTTCATAAGGTAGTAGACCACGGTATTTGGGGCTATACGGAAACCGAAGAAGAATACATAGGCTCTATAGCCGCTTGGATGACTAAGCATTATGGTTGGACTCCTAAGGAAGAGTGGTTGATTAAAACCCCTGGGGTTGTCTTCGCCTTAGCCATGACTGTACAAGCTTTCACCAAGCCTGGGGATGGGGTCCTCATCATGCAGCCCGTTTACTATCCCTTCTCCGAAGTTATAGAGGATAATGGTCGTCATATCGTCAATGTGCCTATGATTCGCGGCCAAGAGGTCTATGGTATTGATTTTGATGCTATTGAGCGACGTTTATCCAAAGGAGATATTAAGCTCTTCCTCCTCTGCAGCCCCGCTAATCCTGTAGGCCGGGTGTGGACGGTGAATGAGTTGACCCGCTTAGGTGATATTTGCAACCGTTATGGTGTTCTGGTAGTGGCTGATGAAATTCACGCAGATTTCGTCTGGCCAGGGCACCAACATCATACCTATCCAAGCCTAGGACCAGCTTATGCAGATAATTGCATCCTCTGTACGGCTCCGTCTAAGACCTTTAATATCGCAGGTTTACAGTTATCCAATATCTTTATTCCTAATGATAAGATTCGCAAACAATTCAAGGCAGCTGTAACGGCTGCTGGCTATAGCCAGGCCAATAGCTTCGGCATCTTTGCCTGCCAAGCTGCCTATGAGCATGGGGAGGAGTGGCTAAAAGAGGTTAAGGCCTACATTTGGGATAATATTCTCTTTACTAAGGCCTACCTAGAAGAACATTTACCACAGCTCAAGATGTACATGCCACAAGGGACATACTTGGTTTGGATTGATTGCTCTGCCCTGCCTATGACCGCTAGAGAGCGGGAGCAATGGCTCTGGCATGATGCTAAATTATGGTTGGATTCAGGAGCCATCTTTGGTGACGATGGGGTGGACTTTGAACGGATTAATGTAGCCTGCCCTCGGTCTGTATTAGAAGCAGGCCTAGACAGCCTACGGGATGCGGTCAATCGGTTGAAATAGGAGGAATGATATGCCTATTACGGTTGTAAAAGACTTGCCAGCAGTTCACAAGTTGGCAGAGGAAAATATCTTTGTTATGGACTCAGTGCGGGCGGAGACGCAGGCCATTCGGCCTTTGGAAATTCTTCTAGTTAATCTTATGCCCACTAAGGAAGTAACGGAAACCCAAATTCTTCGGGCCCTTTCCAATACGCCTCTTCAATTGAATATGACCCTCCTCCATACAGCCTCTCATAAGGCCACCAATACAGATGAGGAATACCTGCATACCTTTTACCGGACCTTTGACCAGGTGAAGGACAAGTTTTTCGATGGCATGATTATCACCGGCGCTCCTGTGGAACTCATGCCCTTTGAAAGCGTAGACTACTGGGATGAACTGGTGGAAATTATGGATTGGTCAGAAGACCATGTCTTCTCGACCCTCTACCTCTGCTGGGGGGCGCAGGCTGGCCTCTACCACCACTTTGGTATCGATAAGCAAGTTATGGATCACAAGCTCTTTGGTGTCTATGAGCATGAAATTTATAATATGCAACCGAATTTATTGCGGGGATTTGATGAGGTCTTTTGGATGCCTCATTCTCGTCATACCACTAACTCTTTAGCTGAGGTTAAGGCCAATCGGAATTTGGAAATTCTTGCTGGTTCTGAGGAAACGGGGGCAGCCATTGTCCGTTCTAAGGACAACAAGCATATCTTCGTCTTTGGTCATGCGGAATATGATCGGGATACCCTTAAACGGGAGTATGACCGAGATCGGTCTAGAGGCCTTGATATAGCAGTGCCAGATAACTACTATCCGGACGACAATCCATCCAATACGCCTATCGTTCGTTGGCGGTCCGTATCCACCTTGCTGTATACCAACTGGCTTAACTACTATGTGTACCAAGAAACACCGTATATTATCGAGCAAATTCAGAAGATGAAGTTCGAGCGGGATAAGAACCAAGGAGCTTATATTTAAGAAGGGAGAGGATCTTATGCCTGACCTTACTATTTACTCCTGTATTGAAATAAGTGGTCGTCGACAAGGCTACATAACTACCTATGTCACCCTTGATCATCGTGGTGGGGATGGACAGTCCCTGTCTAATCCCTCCCTAGAGGACCTGGCTAGAGCTATCGAGAAGGAGGGCCACCGACGGGTCACTCTGGCGGTAGATGAAAGTATATGGGGCGGGTTTGACCTGATGGCTTTGGTGGACCTCCTTAACCGCAGGTCCGCTTTGGATATGGGGGAAGATAGCCAAAAGCCAGAGACTAATGCAGAGGTTTCTACCTATGAATTTAACTTGCTCTTATTAGGGCTTGTAGATTATAGGTTAGAGCGGATTAATTGCTTTACTACCCTATCTCTTGAACCTGGTTCCTTTGACTTAGACTTATTAGGGCCAACCATGGAAACCTTAGGAGATGAGGATGCCCTAGCCTTTACTGTGACTAGTGATGCTGATTTAGAGGTTATCAGTGGGGTCCTTAAGAACCATCGGCCCATGTGTCCCGTTTTTTGTGTTCTAGGGAAGGACTGGTCGGGCAGCTTAGATGTCATTAAATGCCTAGATGATAATGGCCTAGAAGACCTTTGCTTACAGGTTCCCATCTCTTGTTAAGAGCGCTCGCAAATAGAATATACCTATAAGGGCAGGTTCTGGTACCTGTCCTTATTTTTTTTCTTTATAGCTTAAAGCTATGGTGAACCATAGAAAGTGGGTGATTGACCAGTTAAAAACCTAGTGATATAGTATGGATAACAAATCAAGTGTGAAAGATCACGAATTCGACAGTCCCATAGAAAGGAATTATATCTCATGAGCAAACAGTATAAATTCGAAACCCTTCAATTGCATGCTGGTCATACGGTGGATTCAACGGGGTCCCGGGCCGTGCCTATTTACCAAACAACTTCTTTTGTCTTTAAGGATGCAGAACAAGCGGCTGCTCGTTTTGCCTTGCAAGAACCAGGCGGGATTTATTCCCGTTTGGGCAATCCAACCAATGATGTTCTGGAAGCCCGTGTAGCTCAATTGGAAGGCGGCGCAGGCGCTGTTTCCGTAGGGTCTGGTTCTGCTGCAGTAAATTATGCTATTACTAATGTAGCAGACGCTGGTGACAACATTGTAGCAGCGTCTACCTTATATGGTGGTACTTACAATCTCTTCACAGCTACCTTGCCACGCTTTGGTATTACAACTAAGTTCGTAAATCCAGATCACTTGGAAGAATTTGAAGCGGCTATCGATGATAAGACCAAGGCAATTTATATTGAGGTTATCGGTAACCCTGGTATCAACTTGGTAGATGTTGAGGCCGTAGCTGATATTGCCCATAAGCATGGCATTATCCTTATCGTAGATAATACCTTCGCCTCTCCATACCTCTTCCGCCCATTTGAACATGGTGCTGACGTTGTTGTTCATTCTGCTACAAAGTATTTGGGTGGTCATGGCACAACTATTGCTGGCGTAGTTGTTGAATCCGGTAAATTTGACTATAAGGCTTCCGGTAGATATCCTCATTTCACAGAAGGGGATGAGCATTATAACGGTCTTGTATATGCAGATTTGCCAATTCCTTTCACAGTTAAGGTGCGGGCTCAACTCTTGCGTGATACAGGGGCTACTTTAACACCTCTCGCCGCATGGCAAATCCTTCAAGGCATTGAAACCTTGTCCTTGCGGGTTGAACGTCACGTAGAAAATGCTCGTAAAATCACGGAATTCTTGTCCAAACACCCTAAGGTAGCATGGGTTAACTATCCAGAATTGCCAGGCAATAAATACAATGACTTGGCTAAGAAATACTTCCCTAAAGGGGTGGGGGCAGTCTTTACCTTTGGCATTAAAGGCGGTAAAGAAGCAGGTGTTAAATTCGTAGATGCTTTGGAAATCTTCTCCAATTTGGCTAACGTAGCAGATGCTAAGTCCCTCGTTATCCATCCTGCATCTACAACCCATGCGCAATTGGATGAAGAAGCTCAAAAAGCAGCAGGTGTAACCCCTGATATGATCCGTCTCTCCGTGGGCCTTGAAAATATCGATGACCTTATCGATGATTTGAGCCAAGCCTTGGATAAAGCATAAAAAATAGCCTCCTCAATACAATTTAATACAACCTAAACAATAGAAGTCCCCGCTAACTCTTGTGAATAGCGGGGACTTTTTGGTGTTTGTGTAAGATGTAAAAAAGACCCAAGAAGACTTAGGATGGCTTCTTGGGTCTTTTTTTATGATTCTTATGATTCTTATGGTTCTTAGGTCTTAGGTCTGAAGACCTTTGGCTTCATAGGGAAATGAGAAGCTTTTTAATGAAGTTCCTTGAGAAGTTCTAGGAGGTAGGCATAGATTCGGTCAACAGAAGGAAGGTGAACCTTTTCTTGTGGTGTGTGGGCCCCTGTAATAGTTGGGCCGAAGGAAATCATTTGTGTGTCTGGTAAAATCCCTTTGAGGAGGCCACATTCTAGACCTGCATGGACGGCAGTTACCTCTGGTTCTGTGCCGGTGAAGGTCTTGTAGAGGGCGATAGCCTGTTGTTCAAGGTCAGAGCCCGCTTCGTATTCCCAAGCAGGATAGGAGCCTGAACGGGTAGTCTTGATGCCCAAGAGGCGGCCCAAGGTTAAGAACTTATCTTCCATAAATTCTAGACTGGTCTTGTTAGAGGACCGGAGGGAAACCAAGATGTGGAGGGCATGCTTTTCTTCCTTCACGATAGCGATGTTATCAGAGGTTTCCACTAGATTAGGGAAGGCCTTAGCCATGGAGTGAACACCATGAGGGGCTAGGATGAGGAAGGATAGGAGGGCATCTACCGTGTCTTCGATGAATACGTAGGTAGGAAGAGTAGCTGGGCTAGTATGGATAGTTAGGTCAGGGTCTTGTGGGGTGAATTCTTCCCGCAAAGCCTTTTGGTAATAGTTAATCAGGTTATCAATGGCTTGGCTGTCTTCATCCTTGATGACGATAGTGGCTTGGCACTTGCGTGGAATGGCATTATGCTTGGTGCCACCAGCGAAGTCTACTACTTGTAGGGCATATTGCTTGCGCAGTTGGGTGAGTAGGCGAGCCATGATAACATTGGCATTAGCTCTTTGTTTGTAAATTTCCATGCCTGAGTGGCCACCTAGTAGGCCTTCTACGGTAATGGTAATAGCTTTGTCGAAACGTTGACAACGACGCTCTTTGAGGGCTGGAATTTCAAAGTCAATGTGAGAACCACCAGCACAGGACACGATGAATTCGCCTTCTACTTCCGTATCGATATTGATAAGATAGTGGCCAGAAACATCGCCGGCTTTTAGGTTGATAGCACCATCCATACCCACTTCTTCATTGGTGGTAAAGAGGGCCGTCATAGGGCCATGGGCTACTTGGTCGGAATCTAGAATGGCTAAGGCCATGGCTACACCTATGCCGTTATCGGCGCCCAAGGTGGTTTCATTAGCATGCATCCATTCGCCATCTACAATGCATTCAATAGGGTCCGTGAGGAAGTCGTGCTTTGCATCATGAGATTTTTCTCCTACCATGTCGATGTGACCTTGGAGGATGACGGATGGTTTGGCTTCGTAGCCAGGGCTCGCTGGTTTTTGGATGATGACATTCCAAGCCTCATCTTGCTTAACAGCCAAGTTACGTTTTTTTGCGAAGTCGGCAATCCAGTTGGATACCGCTTCTTCATGACCGGAAGTGCGTGGAATTTGATTCATGGCCTTGAAGAATTCAAAGACCTTGTCTGCCTTGATTTGATTCATACTTTCACCTCATTAAATGAACGATTCTACCTATATTGTAACGCAAATAGAAAATTTCTTATATAATAGAGGTATTGAAATTGATAAGGAGACAAGCATGAATGAATATATAGTATTAATTGGGACGGGTGGCACCATTGCCGGCCAAGGATCTTCTGAGACGGATCTTACGGGCTATACCCCAGGTCTTCTGAGCTTGGAAGATATCTTAGCAGATGTACCTCAAGCGCAGGAGTATGGGCCCTTTCTCTATGAGCAATTTTCCAACATAGAAAGTTCTGATATTAGGGAGAATGACTGGGTAGCCTTGGCACAGCTGGTCCAAGCCTATGTGGACAGGGAGGATGTGGCAGGTCTCGTCATTACCCACGGAACGGATTCCATGGAGGAAACAGCTTATTTTCTTAACTTGGTTATCGATACGGATAAACCCATTGTGCTCACAGGATCCATGCGTCCTGCTGGCGCCTTGTCCGCTGACGGCCCTTTACATCTTTTGCAAGCTCTTCAATTAGCCCGGACGGAACGGGCTTGGGGGCAAGGGGTCTTGGTAGCCTTCAATGGGTATATCGATGGGGCCCGGGACGTGACTAAGCAAAACACAACAGATGTTGCCACCTTTGGAAACCCTACCTTTGGTCATTTGGGAATTATCCAAGATGGGCAAGCCCATCTCTACTATGCGCCAACCCGAATGCATACAGAATTTTCCAATTTTAAGGTGAGTAATCTAGTTCGTTATGCGGCTAGCCACGAGCCCACATCACCAACTAATTCCCTGCCATCGGTAGCCATCTTGACGTGCTATGCAGGTATTGAAGGGACCCTTGTGGATGCGGTTTTGGCGACTCAGCCAGACGGTCTTATCCTAGTGGGCCTAGGGCATGGCACAATTCCAAAGCAGGTCATAGAAAAGACATCTAATTTGGATATTCCTGTGGTACGGGCCTCCCGGACGGGCTCTGGTCTGGTATCGGCCCTAGAAAGCGACAAGGAACGAGGCTACTTGGTTAGCGATACCCTACAACCACAAAAGGCTCGTATCCTCCTTATGCTCTGCCTGGCTAAGGGCTATGATAGAGATCAAATTCGACAAGCATTCAAAGATTATTAAGCGATACTTTTAAAACAGCTTGTTTATACGTGCTTAGATAACTGTAAAGTAGTTAGAAAATTATTGATAGGAGAATGATTTATGGGGTTTTTTGATGCCTTACAGGCTTCCGTTTGGAAGGGGCAGTTTTGGGCTGACAAAGTTAACGAATGGCTCAAAGGGCATTTGGCGGATATTGTATTAGCCGTACTCATGTTCATTGTGGGCTGGTTTATCCTCAAGTTTATCGGATCTTCCTTGTCCAAATTCTTGGTGAGGAGAAAGTATCAAACGACAGCCACCAATTTTATCTTAAAGTCCGTTCGTATTTTTCTCCTGGTTTCCCTGGTTATGCTCTGCTTGGAGCAGGCGGGGTTACCAACCTCTAACTTTATTGCTGCCTTTGGGGCCTTCGGTATCGCAGTTGGCTTAGCCTTGCAAAACAACATGTCCAACTTTGCTTCTGGCGTTTTGATCCTCCTCATGCAGCCACTACAGGTGGGGGACTGGGTGAGAATTAACGATAAGGAGGGGAGTGTACAGCGGATTGACTTCATGTATACGGAAATCCTAACTGCTGATCGGCGGACGTTCTTTATTCCTAACTCTTTAGTGACATCCCAGGCGGTGGTTAATTTCTCCCATGAAGATACGCGTCTGATTGAATTGTACTTTGACATCGGCTATAACAATGACCATCATAAGGCTATTGATGTCCTGAAGGATGTCTTTAAAAAAGAAAAGTTCATCATCAATCCAGAGAGGACGGAAATTGGTATTTCTGAATTTGCGGAAAATTCAGTCCGAATCAAGGCTCTACCTATGGTGAAATGGTCTAATTTTGGTCCAGCAAAGTATTCTATTCTTTCTCATGTAAAAGATGCCTTTGATGCGAATGGTATTGATATCCCATATCCACAACGGGTTGTTTATGTAAAGAAGGAGGATGCGCATGGCCTTAACTCATAAGATGATCCTGTGGGCTATCTTGGGCCTTGCGACCTTAGGGATTAGTCCAGCATGGGCAGCGACTATTGATGGGGAAGCAGATGCAGACCCTATTGTCGTGGTGAAGGAAGCCGGTAAGGCTTCTAATCAGCTCCCTATGGAGGCTATCCTTGCCGAACTTCCTAAGGCACCTAGCTTGATGCCTGACTTGCGGGAGACCCCCTTGCAGGTAGAAGGAACAATTGATACCCGGCCTAAACCGCAAGTACCTACCACCATTGCCGGCGCAGCCTGCCTCATCAATGGTGACACTAATGAAATCTATTTTGAAAAGAACGGCACCCAGTGGATGCATCCGGCCTCTACCACCAAGGTGGTAACCCTTTTAACGGCCCTCCGCCTTCATGGAAGTCGCCTGGATGAATTGGCCTCTATCTCTCCCTATGCGGCTTCTATGGAGCCTTCCATCTTGGGCGTCCATCCTGGCGACCAAATTACTAAGCAAGCTAACTTAGAGGGAATGATGGTGGTCTCTGGCAATGATGCGGCCGTGGTAGCGGCAGAAAATACATCCGGGTCTGTAGCTGCGTTTGCCCAAGAGATGAATAAAACGGCCCTTATGGCAGGGGCTACTAGCTCTAACTTCCTCAACCCTAATGGGTTAACTCAAATGGGTCATCATTCCACGGCACGGGATTTGGCTAAAATAGCTGCCTATGGCATGCGGATTCCTATGTTCCGTGATTTTGTAGGGGACGATTACTACGAAGTACCTTGGCAAAATCGGCCTCATGAAACAGAGCGGACCACCAATCTCTTTATTCGCAACAAGTACCCTGGGGCTAATGGCCTCAAGACAGGGTATACGGAAGCGGCTGGCGATTGTTTAATCGCCTCTGCTACCCGGGATGGGCATACCATGATTGTGGTCCTCCTCAATGATGATGACCGATGGGAGGATGCTCCTAAATTCTTGGATTATGGCTTTGCTATGGCGAGGAATAGTGATGGAAACTAAAGAATATTCATTTTTTGCCTTCCTTCATCGCATGAAATACATCGAGCGATGGGGGCTTATGCGCAATACAGAAACTGAAAATATACAGGAACACAGCCTTGAAGTTGCTATGATAGCCCATAATTTGGCTACTATGCGCAATACTTACTTTGGAGGTTCTATAGATCCTAATGAGGTAGCTGTTATGGCCATGTTCCATGAGGTGTCAGAAATCTTTACGGGTGATATGCCAACGCCCATTAAGTACTTTACCCCCAGCCTTCGGTCCCTCTATGGAGAGGTGGAAGAACTGGCTCAGGAAAAGATGCTGGCTACCTTGCCAGAAGAGCTCCGCCAGGCCTACCGTCCCTTTATTACGGAAGCGGAAAAATCCGAATTATGGCCCCTGGTGAAAGCGGCGGATACTATGTCTGCCTATATGAAGGCCCTCTACGAGGTCCATGCAGGGAATGAAGAATTTAGGGTGGCTAGGGATTCTATTCGAGCCAAATTGGAAGCCCTCCACATGCCGGAAGTGGATAAATTCTTGGAGGACTATGTGCCTGCCTTGACCAAGTCCCTAGATCAACTTAATTATTACGACATAAAAAAATAAGTGGTCCCCAGGCCAGTTCATATTAGGAAAAGCCTTGCTAGGATTAGTAAGGCTGTTCAAGTGCTAAAAAAGGCCCTGCATTGCAGGGCCTTTTTGTTGTAGTCTTTAAGCTTGGCTGGAGCAATCCGACCATAAGGCCTTATAGACTAGTATTATTGGGAATTCATCTTTCCCTCTTGGAGGGGCAGTATTTCTTCCTCCTTGACCATTAGATCCTTATAGCTTCCGTCAACATAGGTTTGGTTGCGGAGAAGAATCTTTTTTCCACGCCAGGAAAAGGCTCGGTCCCCATAGGTGGCCTTGAAGATCCGATTGGTCATAGACTCAAGGGGCGCCGGATCCAAATAGGGTTCAATGGTCTGAAATTCAGGGATGGGGGTATCCGCTAGACCTCGGTTGTGGGGACAGACCTCTTGGCAACGGTCACAACCAAAGAGTAAGGGCGATTTACTTATAATTTGAATTTCTTTCTCTGTTAGGTCTCCCTTCTTTTGAGTCAGATAGGATTTGCAGGTCTTGTAATCAAATGTGCCCTGACCTATGGATTGGCCTAGACAAGCCTTTATACAGGCATCACATCCCAAACAGGAGGAAGAATCGGGTTGGTCTGGCTCGATGGAAAGAGAGGTCATAATGGTACCGATGACCACATAAGACCCCCAGGTAGGATTGATGAAGCAGTTGTTTCTTCCGTAAAAACCCAAGCCAGCTAGGTAGGCTATATAGCGGTCTGATAGGGGGGATGTGTCACAGTGGATTTCATATTCTGCGTCAGGATAAGTCTCTTTTAGCTTATCGATAAAACGTCTCAAATAGTCCGCCATGACTAGGTGATAGTCCTTGGCCCAGGTGTATCTTGATAGGTTACAAAGGCCTTCGTATGCTTTATAATAAGGGAGAAGACATACAATGGCTGATTGTGGATGTATGAGGTTTGTCGCGTGGAGGCGATCCTCTATGTGGGCTGCCGTAAATGGGCAGGGATCTTCTTCATAGAGAAAGTCTCGCGCTTCGGTAGGCAACGGCCATGGGGCTATGCCCACAGCAGGGATATTCAGCTCTTTAGCGTATCGGTGAATTAGCTCTTTTATCATGTTTGTATTATACCATCGAGAGGTTCTAGATGTTACTCTTTAATAATTTGTTGCGCCCTACAAGCTTGGAGGAAGCCTATCAAATGGCTATTAAACATAAGTTTGCGCCCTTATTGGCAGGGACCTGTTGGACTCGCTTAGGCCGGCGTATCCATCCTTTTGCTATAGACTTGTCAACTTTGGGACTCGATTATATACGCCAAGAAGACAGCGAAATTGTCATTGGTGCCATGGCTACCCAAGCGGCTGTTGAGAAGGATCCCAATTTACAAGCCCTTTGCGGTGGTGTTTTGCCAAAGGCCGTTCATGAGATCCTAGGCGTTCAGTTCCGCAATATGGCGACCATGGGTGGGTCTGTAGCAGCGAAGTTCGGTTTTTCTGACATCATTCCAACCCTCTTGGCCCTCCATGCAGATGTTATTTTAGCTCAGGGTGGTCGCATGACGCTGGAAGAATATGTAAACAACTATAAGGCGCGAGATATTTTGGTGGAAATTCGCATTCCCCATCAAGAGGTGCCAATTGCTATAGAAGCCCTACGGATTTCTCGCGGCGACTTCCCCCTCTTGACCGGGGCCGTAGCCCGTCATGGACACAACTATGAAGTCTATATCGGAACCCGTCCAGGACCAGCTGTTTTGGCAACTAAGGCTTCGGCCCTTCTGACTCAAGAAGGGGCTGATGCTGCTAAGAAGGCAGGGGACTTAGTGGCAGAAGAGTTAGTTTTTCAAAGCAATTCCCATGCATCCGGCCACTACCGGGCCAGCATGGCCAGCAATATGGTTCAGCGATTAGTGAAGGAGGTAGCCCAATGGAAGTGACCTTGTCCATCAATGGCCAGAAGACCATTGTAAATGCACCAGAAGATCAGATGCTCCTAGAAACTCTGCGCAAGTTGGGTTATTTTTCTGTACGTTGCGGTTGTGATACCACTAACTGTGGTCTCTGTACAGTCTGGGTGGATGGTGAAATTACCCTATCCTGTGCCTATCCTACCTTCCGGGCTCCGGGGCACGAGATTACGACTCTAGAAGGTTTGCGGGAAGAGGCAGACCTTTTGGCGGATTGCTTAGCCTCTGAGGGAGCAGACCAATGTGGCTTCTGCACAACAGGCATGATGATGTCTGCTATCGCCCTTAAACGGACAAATCCCCAAGCCTCTGATGAAGAAATCCGCGAATACTTGATTGGTAACCTCTGTCGTTGTACAGGCTACCAGTCTCAATTGCGGGGGGTCCGCAAATTTTTACAAGGAGGTAAGGCATGAAGCATGTTGGCCAATCCTACAATAAGGTAGATTCCAAGGCGATACTGTCTGGTAAGCCCGCTTATACGGCGGATTTTCTTCCTCCTAACGCCCTTATCATAAAGGTATTACGCAGCCCTCACGCAATGGCAGAAATCTTAGATATTGATACATCTGCAGCCCTTAAGGTGCCAGGGGTGGAAGCGGTATTTACCTATAAGGATGTACCTAAAACTCGCTTTACCTTGGCGGGCCAATCCTACCCAGAACCATCCCAATATGATGCTCTTATCTTGGATAAGTGGGTTCGCTATGTAGGTGATGAAGTGGCTCTGGTGGTGGCTAAGGATGAAAAAACAGCCTTGCGTGCCATGCCTCTTATCAAGGTAACCTATGACGTGAAGGAACCGGTTTTGGATTTGCGCACTGCTATGGACCACTCGACGGTAGTCCATCCAGAACCAGAGGAAGAAGTACTCTTTAATGTTCCTTTCAAGCACGACTTAAAGCGCAATATTGCAGTCTCCTATGATAAAACTGTAGGTGATATAGAAGGGTCTCTAGCTAAGTGTAAATACACGGTAGAAGGAGAGTATTTTGACCAAGCTACCGTTCAATCTGCTATGGAATCCTTCCGGTCCTTCTGTTATATTGACCATTTAGACCGTTTGGTGATTACCTCATCGACTCAGATAGTATTTCATGTGCGCCGCCATATAGCCAGAGCCTTAGGCATCCCATCCTCCAAAATTAGGGTTATCAAACCTCGTATTGGTGGGGGCTTTGGATCCAAGCAAACCGCATGTACAGAGCTTATGAATGTCTTTGTTACATGGAAATTGGGTAAGCCATCAGCCATTATATATGATCGGCATGAGGCCAATGGATGCTCTACAACTCGCCATGCACGCTTGTGGAATATCCGCCTTGGCGCTGATGAAGAAGGCTATATTCGCGTTATCGATATGCATGGCCTGACTGATGCAGGGGCTCATGCGACCCATGCCTTTACGACGACGACTGCAGGGGAACACAAGTCGGTACCCCTCTATAACAAAAACTGGGCTGTTCGCTATGGGTCTGATTGCCTCTACACTAATCATTCTCCAGGTGGCGCCTTCCGTGGCTATGGGGCTACGGAGGCCTTGTGGCCACTCGAGTGCGCCGTATCCCGCTTGGCTCATGAAATGGGTTGGGATGAAATAGAATTGCGGGATAAAAACCTCATTCAAACTGGTGAGCATTCCTTGGTCTTCGAAGAAGAGGAACGGATGAATGCAGGGACTTATAAGGAGTCTTTAGCTAGAGTTAGGGCCATGTCCGATTGGGACAACCGTCCCAAATCATGGGACATCGATGGCCGTTGGCGTGGTGGCCTTGGCGTAGCTCTGGCCCTACAAGGGTCTGGCGTTGCTAACGTAGATGTGGCATCAGTGGAAATCCGTCTTGGTGATGATGGTTGCTATACCCTCTATACAGGGTCTTCTGATATGGGGATGGGGGCTAATACAGTACTCAGTCAAATGGCCTGTGAAGTCTTGGGCTGTCCTTTTGAAGATATGAATGTCTATGAATCGGATACGGATGTAGTACCCTTTGACCCAGGTTCTTACGCTTCTTCTACAACCTATGTAACAGGTACGGCAGCCAAACTAGCGGCAGAGGACCTTCGCAAGAAGATTATTGCTACTTTTGCTAACTTATTTGGGGTCAAGGAGGACCAAGTGGTTTTTGATGGTCTAGTGGGTTCCACTCTAGATGGCACACAAAGCATGACCATTAAGGAAATGGCGCCTAAATTAGTCTTAGGTACAAGCTGTAATCAATTGTCCGGCTTTGCCACTTGGGGGTCCGATATATCGCCGTCTCCTTTTATGGCTACCGTAGCAGAGGTAAAGGTAGATACGCAAACAGGGCGTGTTGTGCCAGTTAGAACATACAATGTAGTGGACTGTGGCAAGGTTATCAACCCGAAACTGGCAAAGGTACAGGTTGAAGGGGGCGTTACCCAGGCTATCGGTATGGCTCTCTATGAAGATGTTCGCTATGGTAAAACAGGCGTTTTAGAGACTAATAATTTTATGACCTATAAAGTCCCTACCCGTCAGGATAATGGGGAAATTCTCACGGAATTTGTGGAGTCTTATGAACCATCCGGTGCCTTTGGTGTTAAATCCATAGGGGAAATTGTCATTAACACAGCCAGTCCCGCTATTCATAATGCCATCTTAAATGCGGTTGGTGCCGATGTAAGAACCCTGCCGATGACACCAGAGAAGGTGTATATGGCAATGGATGATCAATATAAAAAGTGAGGTGTTAAAAGCTAGACAATCATTCTTGTCTAGCTTTTGCCCTATATGAGGTAAGACCTATGACACAGGTAACAAGCTATTGGCAAAATTTAGTTAAGCCAGGGGTAACAGCTTTGGTTGGTGCAGGTGGAAAAACGACTATCTTAACCAAGCTCGTAGAATATGGCCTCTTTAAGGGTCAAGCTACCTTGGTAACCACCACAACTAAACTCTATGGGACGCAGGTAGAACAATGGAACCCTTACTATGGAACTGATTTTGAAGGGGGTCAAGCCTATGCTAAAGATCGCCTTCATGCAGGTAAGGCGGCGGCTTGGTTCTCGGCTCTAGAAGGGGGCAAGGCCCAAGCCTTATCCACCGATACGATTACTCATATGGCAACCCTCAATCCAGATTGGCAAATTTTAGTAGAAGCAGATGGGGCTAAGGAAAAATGGCTCAAAGCGCCTAAAAAACAAGAACCAGTCATTCCTAAATGCACTAGCCGTACCATTGGGGTCATCAACTTAGCTATGTTAGGTCAAGCTTTAGACCATGACCATGTGCACAATCTAGAAGAAGTTTTAGCTATTTTAGGTCAAGAAGAAGGGGCTCTTATGACACCAGCTCTTATGGCCAAGTTAATCCTTCATCCTCATGGCCTCTTCCAGTACTCCGCTGGGGAAAAGGTCCTCTTCTGCACAGGTTATGACGTAGCTGACTCGGCCTCAGTCCATGACCTTGTTAGTCTTTTAGGGGACTCCTTCATAGAATCCATCATCTTAGCAGAAGGGTATAAGGTATCGTGCCAAATTAAGAAGGTAATCCAATGTCGCTAGGACTCGTTCTTCTCATGGCGGGGACTTCTTCGCGTATGGGGTGTGATAAAAGGAAGTTGCCTTGGCAAGGTTCTATTTTGGGACAGGTAGTCCTAGACCTTTGGCAGGAGGCCCTACCTGAATGTAATAAGATTCTTGTTTTGCCAGAGGAGGACCTACTAGCAACCCATGCCCTTAGTTTGGGCTATCGATTGGTTTATAACAATCGCCCACAAGAGGGCCAGGCATCCTCTATCCGCTTGGGACTAGCTAGTCTCCTAGAAGAGCAAGTTACAGATCTAGAGGGAATAATTTTTTCTGTGGGCGACCAACCTCTCCTAGATAGGGATACTATAAGAGTCCTTATAGGGGCTTTTAAAGAGGCCTATATAAAGGATGACAAAGTTATCCTTAGGCCCTCTTATGAACCAGGCGGACAGGGAGGAAATCCCGTTATATTTTCTGCTCAGTGGGCAAGAGACTTAGCCAGTTTAAGGGGAGATCAAGGGGGGCGAACCCTCCTTGAAGGTGTTGGTAAAAACCATCTAGTCTCTGTAAGCATTCCCGCCTATCATGGCTGGTCTCGTGGTTTTGATGTAGATACGCCAGAGGCGTATGAAAAGGTATATAGGATATGGGGACAAGAAAACCATTAGTCTTGGTGCGTGGCGGTGGTGACATCGCATCGGGCACCATTTATCGATTAAAAAGGGCTGGCTATCCACTCATGGTTAGTGAAATTGCCATTCCTACCATGATTCGTCGTTCCGTTTGTTATGGCAATGCGGTTCATACGGGCCAAATGGATTTAGAACATAGACAGGCCTATTATGTGTCCCTTAAGGAGGCCTTAGCCATGGCCTACACAAAGGATGTTCCCGTTGTGACAGCGGACTACGAAAAAATTTTGAAAGACTTTACCCCTCATATCGTGGTGGATGCTATCTTGGCCAAGCGTAATCTAGGAACTAATTCCGATGATGCAGACTTAGTGATTGGCTTGGGACCAGGCTTTTCCGCAGGTCACGATGTGGATGTGGTCATCGAAACCATGCGGGGTCATAGCTTAGGGCGCTGCATTTATGAAGGTCCGGCCTTAGCTAATACGGGTGTTCCAGGCAATGTAGGAGGCTATACGCATGAGCGGGTTATGCATGCCCCTTGTGCCGGCCTCTTTAAGGCAATCTGCCGCATCGGCGATCGTGTTGAAGCTGGCCAAACCGTAGGCTATGTAGATGATCAGCCCATTAAAGCTAACATTGATGGCATCTTGCGGGGAATTTTGACATCCGGTCTCATGGTGACAGAGGGGTTTAAATTAGCCGATGTGGATGCGCGTTGCCAAGAATTCCATTGCTATACCATATCCGATAAGGCCTTGGCTATAGCGGGCGGTGTGATGGAAGCTATATCTGCATGGGAAGTGGAGAACTGGAAAGGCTGTTAAGGTAGGAGATACGTATGACCATTTATGATGTAATGAAAGAGGCGCTCAGTCAAGCACAGTCAGCTCTTATAGTAACCGCGGTATCAGGGCCTAGTCTGGGGGCGAAGACCCTTTACCGAGAAGACGGTCAGATACTCTATGGGCCAGCCATCGAAGGCTTTGATCCCAATGGTGCTAAGGTTAACCAATTATTGACTCTAGGTGAAACAGAATACTTTGTAGAGGCCGTGGAAAAAGACCCATCCGTTCTCGTTTTAGGGGCTGGCCATGTGAGTCGGGCTATCACGGACCTCTTGCTCTTTATTGGCTGTAAGGTGACGGTCTTAGACGATCGTCCTGAATACTTGGTGCCAGAATTCTTTGATGATCGAGTCAACCGCGTATGTCTGCCTATGGATCAGTTCAAAGACAAGCTCCCCCTCCACGAATATAATGGTTTTATCATCGTTACTAGGGCTCATGAGTACGATAATATCTGCCTTTCTCAATTGCGTGACCAATTGCCAACCTACATGGGGGTTATGGGGAGCCAAAAGCGAATCCACTTTGCCTTTGAAGTGTTAGAGGCAGAGGGGTGGACACCGGAGGAATTGGCTCAAGTCTACGCTCCTATTGGCCTAGCTATCGGAGCTCAAACGCCAGAGGAAATCGCTCTTTCAATCGTAGCCGAATATTTAGCGGTAACACGAGGTAAGAAGGGTGGTCATTTAGCTGCTAACCGTAAGGAGAGAAATCAAACTAATGAACCGAGAATTTGTTGAGTACTTACAGGCCCGCCCTGATGAAACATTGGCAGTTGCTACTATTTTACAGACTCGTGGGTCTACACCTCGCAAGGCGGGCGTATCTATGGTAGTCTATCCCGATGGATCTATTTATGGGACTATTGGTGGAGGCCGAGCGGAAAATGAAATTCGCTTATCCGCTGTAGAGGCCCTTAAAGGGGGACTAGCTAATCGCCGCATAACCGTCCGCCTAGATGATGATGCGGCGGTTAAGGAAGGTATGGTGTGTGGTGGCATCATGGATGTGTGGATTGAAACACATCGTGCTTAGATTGTTTTACACCCTAATCTGAATGGGGTAAAATAAATAATTATAGTTTTATGATACCCTCTGTACTTACTGGAGATACGTGATGATATTCAACATACAAGCCCTAGTACAGACCTTCCGTTGGCAGGATATTGTGGATATCCTCATCGTTTGGATCTTGCTCTACTATGTATATAAACAATTGAAGGATACGCGGGCCGTTAACTTGGTTAAGGGCCTTATTGTGCTGGCTATTATTAACTTTCTTAGCCATACCTTTAACTTTTATACGGTCAACTGGATCTTACAACAGGCCATGACCGTCCTCTTGTTCGCTTTGCCGGTGGTATTTCAACCGGAATTGCGAAGGGCCTTAGATAAGTTAGGGCAAACTCGCCTCCTACAAAAGTCTCAAAATGTAGATGATGAACTTATGGACCGGGTCATCAATGAAATTATGGCTGCTGCTAAGCACATGTCTCGGCAGAAAATTGGGGCTCTTATTGTCTTCGAACGGATGAGTCCCCTACAAGATATTATTGATACGGGTGTAAAAATCGATGCCCAAGTATCAACTCAGTTGATTCGTAATATTTTCATTCCCAATACACCGCTTCATGATGGGGCCATGATTATTCGCAATGGTCGTATTATGGCAGCTTCTTGTCTTTTGCCACTGTCGGAAAATAGGAACGTCAGCCAAGAGTTGGGTACCCGTCACCGGGCGGCTATCGGCATGACGGAACAAACTGATGCGGTTGTCCTAGTTGTGTCTGAAGAAACGGGGGCCATCTCGTATACCTATGGTGGTCATATTTACCGCAATATTCCACAAGATCAATTAAAGGAAACCTTGCGGGCCTTCATGGCTAGACCACGACAAAATATTACCTCTATCTTTAAGTGGGGAGGGAATAAATAATGGCTTGGATGCACATTATACGAAAAAATAAAATGGCTAAGATGTTGGCCCTCCTCGGTGCTGTTCTCATGTGGTTCTTCGTAGTACGGGAACAAAATCCTATGACTGAAGTATCTTACACTATCGCCGTGCAACAGCAAAACCTCAATCCCCAATATGTAGTAGAAGGGGTACCTAAGCAGGTCCGTATTACCCTACGGGGACCAAGGGATACGATGGTTACCTTGCGGCCTGAGTTCCTCAAGGCCAACCTAGACCTGTCGGGTGTTACCCCAGGGTCTAACAATGTGAAAGTCACCTTTACCCCTCCTGCAGGAGTGACCGTGGTAGATATGAAACCAGATAATATTACGGTTGTGGTGGACGAGTACTTTGAAAAAGATATGCCTGTAGAAATCAACCCTAAAGGCAAATTGCCAAGTGATGTGGCCCTTAAGTCTCTCAAAATTGTCCCTAACCAAGTGAAGGTGTCCGGACCTAAGGCTTTGGTGGATTCCGTAGCCCATGTCTTCCTCAAGGTAGACCTGGATAATCAGGCTAAAAACTTTACCGCCCAAGGTAAGTTGGTAGCTGTGGATAACCAAGGACAAGTGGTAGATGTAACGCTAACACCAGGGCAAGCACAAGCTCAATATGAGTTGGACCGTATTCGTACGGAAAAGGCCATCTCCTTGAATGCTACTACTAAGGGCAGTCCAGCCACGGGTTATGTCATTCGGTCCATTACGGTAAAGCCGACACAAGTAACCGTGACGGGCAAGGAAGAGGCCCTCAAGGATCTCACATCCCTATCCTTGGAACCAATTGATGTATCCGGTGCCTCCTCCAATGTGGAAGGGGCCTATAACCTAGATGTACCAGATGGGATTACTACGGAAACCCATACGGTTAATGTATCTGTTGAAATTGTTAAGCAATAGGAGCTCATTTTGATTCGGATAATAAATTTGCGGGTCGCCGTTACTAAAGAGGCGACACTTCAGCAAATTGTGGAAAAACGCTATCCAGCCCTCCGGGGTCATATAGAAAAAATCCACCTAGTTCGCCGGGCTGTGGATGCCCGCAAGAAACCGGATATCGTCTTTGTGTATACCCTCCTCTTAGAAGTGGCCAATGAGAAGGCTATCTTAACTAAGTACAAGGAGGATAGTAACCTGTCTCACATTCAACCAGAAGCGCCAGAAGCCATCGTACATGGTCAGCAAGAACTAGACCATAGGCCGGTGGTTATGGGCTTTGGACCGGCGGGTCTCATGGCGGCCTATTACCTAGCTCGAGAGGGCTATAAGCCCTTGGTTCTTGAGCGGGGCCAAGATGTAGATCAACGGGCTTTAGATGTGGAAGGGTTTTGGAAGACGGGTTCTTTTAAGGCTGAATCTAACGTACAGTTTGGGGAAGGCGGTGCTGGCACCTTTTCAGATGGTAAGTTGACCACCCGGGTGACGCACCCTCGGCTCCACGAAATTTCTTCGTATTTTGTGAAGCATGGAGCGCCGGAAGAAATCCTTTATAAGCATAAGCCTCATGTAGGTACGGATATTTTGCGCGATATGGTTAAGTCCATGCGTCAGCAAATCATAGAGTGGGGCGGGGAGGTCCGCTTTGGTGCTAAAGTGACGGACTTTGTGGTAGAAGATGGTCAGCTTAGGGGCGTTGAAGTAAATGGTTCTGAGACAATAGCTTGTTCCCTTGTCCTTGCGGGGATCGGTCATTCTGCACGTGATACCTATGAGATGATGCATAAACGCCGGGTTCAAATGGAGGCTAAGCCCTTTGCCATTGGCGTTCGTATAGAACATAATCAAGGTTTGATCAATCATGCCCAGTACGGAATGGAAGCTAATGACTTGGGTCTGGGCGCGGCTGATTATACCCTCAAATTCCACCATAAGGAAAGCGGTCGAGCGGCCTATAGCTTTTGCATGTGTCCAGGGGGCCAGGTAGTGGCATCCGCTTCGGAAGAGGGCGGCGTTGTAACCAATGGCATGTCGCTCTATGCCCGTGATTCTGGTCTCGCTAATTCGGCTATCGTGGTTAGCGTAGGGCCAGATGATTTCGGCCATGGACCCCTTGATGGTGTGGCTTTTCAACGGGAGTGGGAGCGTAAGGCCTTTGTTCTTGGCGGCAAGAACTATGGAGCTCCCATTCAAACCGTAGGTGATTTCCTGGGACGAACCCATAATACGGCGCAAGTTTTAGAAAAGGCCGCCTCTAATCATTTTGGCAGGGCCTATTCCTATGGACCCGCAGTGGTGCCTTGTGACCTTCACAACTGCTTGCCCGACTTTGTGGCTAAGGTTTTGGAGGAAGCTATTCCTTATTGGGGGCGGCGTATTGCTGGATTTGATGGCGATCAAGTTTGCATGACCGGCGTAGAAACCCGGACATCGGCCCCTCTTCGCATAGGGCGGGATGCAGGGCGTATGTCACCTAGTCTGCGAGGGCTCTATCCGATTGGCGAGGGGGCTGGCTATGCAGGTGGTATTATGTCTGCGGCCCTAGATGGAGCAGAAACGGCTATTATGATGATGGCTAACTATAAGTCTTATACTGATTAACTATATCTCTTTATATAGGCCCCTTGGGGCTAGGAGGACTATTACATGGCTAGATTGTTTGGTACTGATGGCGTTCGTGGCGTGGTCAATGATTTCTTGACACCAGAGTTGGCCTACCATATGGGTCGGGCTGCGGCTACTTATTTTGGCAGACAAAAGGACCACCCATCCTTCCTAATCGGTCGCGATACGCGGATCTCCGGCGGTATGCTTGAAGCGTCCTTGGCGTCTGGCATCTGTGCAGCGGGAGGCAATGTCATCTTGGCTGGCGTTATCCCTACACCAGGTGTGGCTTACTTGGTCCGTCACTTTGGGGTCGATGCAGGCGTCGTTATTTCCGCCTCCCATAATCCATATCCTGATAACGGGATCAAGTTCTTTGATGGCCAAGGCTTCAAGCTCCCTGATGCGGTAGAGGATGAAATTGAAGGCTATGTGCACGACTCTGCCAATAATAACTTGGAACGCCCTACAGGTGCTGGCTTGGGAACCATTGAATACAATGGCAACATGGCTCACTACTATGCAGAGTTTTTGGAAAAAACGGTAGATAACCGCTTCGAAGGTATCACTATCGTCTATGATGGGGCTAATGGCGCCGCTTCTGCGGTCGGTCCAGAAGTATTAAAAGCCTTGGGCGCTCATGTAATCCCTATTCATATTGATCCAAATGGAACTAACATCAACGATAACTGTGGGTCTACCCATTTGAAATCTCTTCAAGAAGCAGTTGTTAAGTACAAAGCGGATTTAGGTATCGCCAATGATGGTGATGCGGATCGTTGTCTCTTGGTGGATGAAGAGGGCCAAGTCTTGGATGGTGACCAAATTATGCTCCTCTGCGGCCTCAAGTTGAAAGAGGAAGGTAAGTTGGCCAAGAATACCATCGTGGGTACGGTTATGTCCAACATTGGCTTCCATAAGGCGGCTCATGAGTTGGGGATGGAAACCGTATCTACTGCTGTCGGTGACCGCTACGTCTTGGAACGCATGCGGGCTGATGGCTATGTTATCGGCGGAGAACAATCGGGCCATGTTATCTTCTTGGAACATAACTCCACTGGTGATGGTCTTTTGACGGCCATTCAAGTGGTATCCCTCATGAAAAAGAAGGGTCAATCCCTATCTCAATTGGCTAAGATCATGACCAAGTATCCACAAGTATTGGTTAATGTTCGGGTAGCTACAAAGACTGGTTGGGATGACAATGGTCTTATTCGGGCAGCGATAGCTTCTGCTGAGGTTGAGTTGGGCGAGGATGGCCGTATGTTGGTACGGGCCTCTGGGACCGAACCCCTCATCCGGGTTATGGCGGAAGGGCCTGATATGGAACAATTAGAACAAATTTGCCAAGAGGTGGCTGAAGTAGTTGGCCATGAACAAGGCTTAGCTAGGTAGGTTCGCCTTACTTGGTTGCTATCGGGTAAAGCAAGCCCTCCCCTAAGTGGAGGGCCTTTGCTTTACCCGTCTTTACTTTCAGAGGATAGAACAGGTATAATATAGATTAGTCAAATTTGACTGAGTGACTGCAATTTAAATTCCTTAGGGAATAGCGCAAGAGCCTCTTAGGAGGTCGACGAGGCGAAGGGTTGTCGAACTATCAGCGGATGCCCTTCCGGCTGTCCAGGTCGTCATAAGAAGTACAAAGATTTCTGGTAACAGAAAGGACAAAGATTTCTTAGTGGATAGAGAGGTCCTCTGTGGGCCATCTCTACAGTCATTATCATGAATGTGTTTTCTCATGACAATGGAGGAAAAATGTATGTGCGGTATCGTAGGTTATATCGGTTTTAATGAGGCGTCCGACTTCTTGTTGGACGGCATGTCTAAGTTGGAATATCGCGGTTATGACTCCGCTGGTATTGCTATTTTAGGACCAGAGGGTGCCATTAAGGTACAGAAGAAGGTTGGCCGCCTGGCTAATTTAGCAGCTATTGTAAAAGAAGATCCAAATTCAGGCCATATAGGGATTGGTCATACTCGCTGGGCAACCCATGGTAGACCATCTGATATGAACGCCCATCCACACTGCTCTGAAGATATGAAGTTCGCCGTTGTTCACAATGGTATTATTGAAAACTTCATGCCTTTGAAAGAAGAGCTAATTGCTAAGGGCTATCACTTCAAATCGGAAACGGATACAGAAGTTGTAGCTCATCTTATGTCTGATATGTATGATGGTGACTTTGAAGGTACTGTACGCCGCATGTTAGACCGCATCCAAGGGGCTTATGCCTTGGAAATTATGTGTGCTGATGCACCGGATAAAATCATCTGCACCAAGAAGGAAAATCCTTTGGTTATCGGTCTTGGTAAAGGCGAAAACTTCGTCGCTTCCGACATTCCTGCTATTATCAATTACACCCGGGATACCTATATCCTTGCAGACAATGAGGTAGCGATTGTCACCGCTGACAGCGTTACCATTACAGATCGGGCTGGTAATTCTATCGATAAGGATGTATTCCATGTTACCTGGAATGCAGAAGCAGCGGAAAAGGGCGGTTATGAGCACTTCATGCTCAAGGAAATCCACGATCAACCTAAGGCTGTTCGCGATACTTTCGGCACCCATATTGCAGAAAATGAAAAATCTGTGGTCTTTGATGAGTTGAACTGGACTCCTGACATGGTGGCTGGCTTCAATAAAATTCTCATCGTCGCTTGTGGTACGGCCTACCATGCAGGCTTGGTAACAAAGAATTATATTGAGCAATTGGCTCGCATCCCTGTGAGTGTGGAAATTGCTTCTGAATATCGTTACTCTAATCCTTTGACTGATGAAAAGACCTTGTGTATTGTCATCTCTCAATCTGGGGAAACCTCTGATACCTTGGCAGCCCTTAAGGAAGCTAAACGCTTGGGTGCTAAGTCCTTGGCCATCACCAATGTGGTGGACTCTTCCATTGCCCGTGAAGCAGATCATGTAGTGTATACTTGGGCTGGACCAGAGATTTCCGTAGCTTCTACTAAGGCTTACACAACGCAATTGGTGGCGGGTCTTCTCTTCGCTATGTACTTGGGCCAATTGAATGGTAAGATGGACCTCGACCTAGCTCATGAAATTTTGAACCAAGTTCATCAATTGCCAGAACTCATCCATACCATCTTTGAAGTGGATGAAGATATGAAGGCCTTTGCTAAAAACTATGGTTTCAAGGAAGATGCCTTCTTCTTGGGGCGCTCTATCGACTATGCAGTAGCGCTTGAAGGGGCTTTGAAATTGAAGGAAATTTCCTACATTCACGCCGAAGCTTATGCTGCTGGGGAATTAAAACACGGTACCTTGGCTTTGATTGAAAAAGGGGTTCCTGTTATCGCCTTAGCTACCCAAGAGGATGTTTACGAAAAAATGATTTCCAACATTCGCGAGGTAAAGGCACGGGAGGCTTTGGTTATTGGCATTGCCCTAGAGGGTGATACAGAAATGGCTAAACACGTAGACCATACCATCTATATCCCACGAGCTAACAAGTTTGTAGCGCCAATTTTAGCTGTTGTTCCGCTCCAACTGTTAGCATACTATGCGGCCATCACACGAGGTGCTGACGTAGATAAACCTCGTAACCTTGCTAAATCCGTAACAGTAGAATAATTTAGGTGCACGGACCTTATACCTCTAGTAGGTCTGAGGCCGTGCATTTTAATTTGTAGAGGAGGCCATCATGGCAGTTATTTTTTCTGGTATCCAACCAAGTGGGGAACTGACTCTTGGAAATTACCTCGGCGCTTTGCGCAATTTCTTGACCTTCCAAGAGGAACACGAATGCTATTATTGTATCGTTAACCAACATGCTATCACGGTGCCACAAGACCCTAAGGAGCTACACCATAATATCCGGTCTTTGGCAGCCCTTTATTTGGCGGTTGGTTTGGATCCACAAAAAGCGACCCTCTTCGTCCAATCAGAAGTGCCTGAGCACCAACAATTGGGGTGGGTCATGCAATCTATTTCCTATGTAGGGGAATTGGAACGGATGACCCAATACAAGGATAAGTCCCAAAAGCAGGGGGAATCCATCCCAACAGCCCTCTTGACCTATCCGCCATTGATGGCTGCAGATATTCTTCTTTATGGGACTAACTGGGTACCTGTAGGGGATGATCAAAAACAACATTTGGAATTGACCCGTAACCTAGCTCAACGCTTTAATGGCCGATTTGGGGAAACCTTTGTCATTCCAGACATCAAGATCGCTGCTGGTGGGGCTCGCATTATGAGTCTACAGGAGCCAACCAAGAAGATGTCCAAGTCCGATGACAACCAAAACGCGACTATCCGCCTCTTAGATGATCCTAAGACCATTGAGAAGAAATTAAAACGAGCTGTAACGGATTCTGACAACGAGGTCCGCTACGATAAGGAAAATAAACCAGGTATTTCTAACCTCATGGACATCCGCCGAGCTATTACAGGTGAGTCCTACGAAACTATTGAAGCCCTATACCAAGGTAAGGGTTATGGTGCCTTTAAGGGCGATATTGCTCAATTGGTAGTGGATACATTGACTCCAATTCAAGAACGTTATAAGGAACTCATTAATAGCCCTGAATTGGATGCCATTTTAGATGCCGGTGCCGCTAAGGCTCATGCTAAAGCAGCCGCTATGTACGCTAAGGTGGAAAAGGCTATGGGCCTTAACCGCAAATAATAGGTGAACTATGGACCAACATTTTAAGGATTGGATAGAAGATTGTGGCGGTGGGCGGATTGAACGTGTAATCCACAGCCAACCTTTGGTGGTTTGGGCTCTGCGCTTACTCTTTGTAGCCTTGGGGGCTTGGGCCTTTTGGCACAGCCAACATGCTGATTCGGCTACGGAGCGGTCTATCGACTACTTGATTTTGGTCTTTGCCGTTTGGCGGGCTGCTCACCAGGGTAAAGTTCAAGCTGTTCTCTGTGGTCGAGGCATGGTCTTTCGACGCAAACCTCTAAATTTACAGGAAGCCCTTAAGTCCCAAGTGGATACAGAGCTCCTCTATACCTTTGTGGAGTACCGCTACATCTTAGGGTTTACGCCTGACTTTAAGTCCGTTACCCTTATGCCAGCCAATGGGACGGCGGATAATTTGGTGGTCATGGCCATCGATTTCGACTTCGTCACCTATGCCGATAAAATGAAAGTTTTGGAACGTATTTCGTCCAGTAAAGAAGGGACAGGCTCCTAGGCCTGTCCCTTTTTATATAGGGTCTGAAATAATTAAATTTTAAATGGATGAAAATTTTTTACAAAAACACTTTAC
>URPV01000002.1 GCA_900549805.1 uncultured Veillonella sp. | reverse complement strand
TCAAAAGCGATTTGTGTTTCTGGCCCATGACCAGGATAGGCCATCGTTTGATCTGGCAAGGTAAAGAGCTTAGTCCGAATAGATTGCACCAAAGTTTCAAAATTACCCCCTGGAAAATCGGTACGGCCTACCGATTCCCTAAACAGGGTATCCCCTACGAAAACTGCTGGTGCCATGTAATAGCAGACACCACCCACCGTATGACCTGGTGTTTCAAGAACCTGAAAATCCATTTTTCCAGACCCTATGTGTTGACCATCCTTAACCGTCTTAATGGTCCCCCCTGTGATAGTCACAGGCCTGCCATGAAGGGCCGATAGGTTAACCTGTGGGTCATAGAGACAAGGTAAGTCTCGCTCGTGTATATATACAGGGGCCCCATAGGTATCCATAAGGGTCTGTACCCCGTGAATATGATCTGAATGACCATGGGTCAGGAGGATGCCTACACAGGTAAGTCCCCGTTCCTTCAGGGTATCGACTACAGCGGGACCATCATCAGGATCGATAACAAAAGCCTCCTGACTATCGGGGTCGCCAATAATATAACAATTGGTTCCCAAATCGCCTAGGACTAGGCGCATAAAGGATAAGGACATTACATACCACCTCCCTTGGTTCGTCTAATGGTGTATACATCTTTTACACGACGTAGCTTGGTCATGACAAACTCCAATTGTGGCACGTTTTTTACATCAATAATCAAGGACATGTGTACTTGTTTCTCCGCTTCATCTAGGCGAGAGTTGACATTAATGACATTGATTTTAAGCTCTGACAAGGTTGCCATCACATCCATCAAGAGGCCATTGCGGTCATAAGCATCCAATTCCAAGGTTGCTTGGAAGGATTCTGTGGTAGCACCATCCCATTCTACCTCTATCAGGCGGTCCACATCACAGGCACCAGGCCGCATATTAGGGCAGTCAGCCCGATGGACAGAAATGCCAGATCCCTTGGTAATAAAACCAATGATGGGATCTCCCGGCACAGGATTACAGCAACGAGCCATACGAACCATAAGGCCCGATTCACCCTTAACCAAAATACCTGTCCCTCCCTTAGCAGGTACTGCTTCCTGCTTGCGGGCCTTGAGACGCTCAATAACTTCTGTGTTGTCAGCAGTCTTTTTAGCCGCTTCATGATGGTCCTTCTTGAGACGTTCGATCAAGCGAAGGAGAACCGCATTGGAAGAGGTCCCTCCAAAGCCAACAGAGGCTAACATTTCTGAAATAGAGCCCATCTTGAGGCCCCGTGCAGCGTCCTCTAAATACTCATCAGAGGAGAGCTCTTTCCAGTGGTAGCCGAGGCGCTTAGCTTCCCGTTCCAAGGCCTCCCGTCCCTGCTCGATATTCTCTTCGCGGTTTTCCTTTTTGAACCAGTTGCGAATCTTATTGCGAGATTCAGCAGACCCTACGATACTAAGCCAGTCCAAGGATGGTTTACCCGTCTTAGAGGTAATGATTTCAACAATATCTCCATTTTGAAGACGGTAATCCAAAGGGACCATCTTGTCGTTAACCTTGGCTCCTACGGTCCGATGTCCCACGTCTGTATGGACGCGGTAAGCAAAATCGAGTGGTACCGACCCTTTCGGTAACTTGACCACATCCCCCTTTGGGGTAAAGACGAAAACCTCACCGGAGAACACATCTAGCTTTAAGGCGTTAATCAATTCAGTCGGATTGGATGTGTCTTGCCATTCTAAGACCTGACGAAGCCAAGCCACCTTTTTATCGAAATCCTTGTCGCCCCCCTTGTTGCCTTCCTTATAACGCCAATGGGCTGCTACCCCATATTCAGAAACCCGATGCATATCCCAGGTGCGAATTTGGATTTCCACAGGATGGCCCATTGTCCCTACGATAGTAGTATGGAGGGATTGGTAGCCATTGGACTTAGGCATGGAAATGTAGTCCTTAAAGCGGTGAGGCAAAGGTTTCCAGAGGCCATGGGCAATACCCAGAACTGCATAGCATTCCTGCACGGTATCCACAATAACCCGCACAGCATATTGGTCGTAAATTTGGGATAGGTCCTTATTGTCCTTTTTCATCTTCTTATAGATGGACCAGAAGTGTTTAGGACGGCCCTTTACGTTGGCCTTAATACCTGCTTGATCCAAGGCCTCCTGCAAGTGCTTCATGGTATCGTTGACGATTTCTTCACGGGTATGACGTTTCTGCTTCATTTGGTCCACTAAGTCATAGTACTTATCTGGTTCCAAATAGCGGAAAGAGAGATCCTCCAATTCCCACTTGATGTTAAAAATCCCCAACCGGTGAGCTAAGGGCGCGTAAATTTCCATAGTCTCATGGGCTATACGCTTTTGCTTGTCCGACCGCATATGTTTGAGAGTCCTCATATTATGCAGACGGTCGGCCAATTTGATGATAACTACACGCACATCCTTGGCCATGGCCAAAATCATCTTGCGGTAGTTTTCCATCTGCCGGTCTTCCTTGGTTTCATATTGGAATTGTTCCAACTTGGTCACCCCATCGACCAAGAAAGCTACCTCCTCACCAAAGCGTGTCTTAAGATCCTCTTCCGTATAAGGGGTATCCTCTACCACATCGTGAAGGAGGGCTGCCATGAGAGTCGTCTTATCAACCTGTAGGTGAGCTAAGATGGTAGCTACGGCCAAGGGATGCATGATATAGGGTTCGCCGGAGACGCGTCGTTGATCCTTATGGGCTTCGTCAGCTAGTGCAAAGGCATCCTTAATGTCTCGACAATCCTCAGCTGGTAGATAGTCTCCAATAAGGTCATAAAAATGACCTACTTCTTCGTCCTTGTTAAAGCTAGCGCTTTCTACAAGGGCCTTCCCCTCTTGATTTTCCGTAGTCATAGACATCTCCTTTCAATCAAATCAACTCGATGGTATACATAGAATTCATCAGTTGATGACTCAGGCGCTATATTTCATAAAGGTAATTGATGTTTCCAGGTGCAACTGTCCTTGTGCCGGTTGCCATCGATAGGATTCCAAGCCCTCTTCCGTGGTCTCTTCCACTAACAAATTGAGTTCTTTAAAGACTTCTAGAGAGGCCATAGCCTCCGGCATGGTTTGCCCTTCTGGCCGCCGTCGAATCAATTCCGTTTCCAACCGGAACTTAGGCATAGACCCACCCTTAAGGAGGTTGCGCACGTAAGTGTACATAGCCCTCAAACCTTCCTTAGTGAGGGTCAAAGAACGCCCTTCCAAGAGGGCCATATCTTGAATCATGAGTTGCGGACTCACATGCCCATTCCACTCATTTTTCTGTACAGTGAAAGCTACCTTCACCTGATCACCAGGAAAGAAACTAGCATGTAAATCAGGCCGATTCCAAGCGATAGCATCGATGGTGCTATCCTCTCTTTCCAAGAGAACCTTGGCATGTTTTTTTTGCTGACCCATGAGGAAGAGGTCGCTAATAGTTGCTTCCTCTAAAGCTAGCACAGGAGTGGGGTTAGCCATGCCATAAGGTTCTAGGGTTTCTATCTCCTCGATGAGGGGCACATCGATATCATCGATGGCTACCTGACTATCAATATCTACAATGGGTAGGTAATCGGTTTCCGATAGATGTTCTTTACAATACTGGGTCAAACGGTCTCGCAAGGCAGGAATCTTATCCTCCTTGATGGAAAAGCCTGCCGCTGCTTGGTGACCTCCAAACTGAATCAAGAGATCTTCCGCCGATTGCAGCGCTTCGTACATATTACAGTTATCAATAGATCGACAAGAGCCCTTGCCGATACCGTCCTTAATAGAAATCACTAAGGTTGGCTTATAAAATTCCTCAACCAGGCGGGAGGCTACGATACCGATGACACCGGGATGCCAATCCTGGCCCCCTACCACCACTACATAATCTGCATCCGATCCTTGCTTGAGGACATCTTGGCGAGCCATTTCATGGATATCCCGTTCCAAAGCCTGCCGTTCTAAGTTTGTTTCCTGTAACTCTTCAGCAATTTCATAAGCCTCCTCCTGACTAGGCGTAGTCAAGAGCTCCACGGCTCGCGTTGCATGAGCCACACGACCAGCCGCATTGAGACGCGGTGCCAAGGTAAAGCCTATATGACCAACCGTAATTTTCCGATCCTTTAGACCTGCTACATCAATGAGAGCCTCTATGCCTCGGTTAGGTTGCACCTGCATTTTACTGAGCCCAGCCTTAACCAAAATTCGATTTTCGCCCACAAGTGGCACTACATCGGCTACCGTTCCTAACGCTACAATATCTAAGTCAGCTTGGTAGACTTCCCCCGTCCTCTCCTGCCAAATGGCCTGACAAAGCTTATAAGCCACGCCTACCCCAGCTAAGTTTTTATCTGGATAAGGACAATTGGGTTGTTTGTGGTCAACAACGGCAACTGCTCGCGGGATAAGGGATGGTGCTTCATGATGGTCCGTGATAACCAAAGCCAAGCGATCCCGCACAGCTTCCACGATATCATAAGAAGAAATACCGCAATCTACGGTTATCACTAAGTCTGTTCCCTTAGCTATAAGGCCTTCTAAGGCCTCTAAATTAAGACCATAGCCCTCGCTCTGCCTTTCTGGAATATAGTAAGAAACAGAGGCTCCACAACGTTTCAAAAAGCGATAGACTATGGAGGTGGCGGTGATACCATCCACATCATAATCCCCATAGACCACGATAGATCCGCCTTCTTCCATGGTCTTGGTCACGCAAGCCACCGCTTCACGCATTCCTTTTAGGTCCCAGGGACTGAGCAGAGACTCCATATCTGCCGCCAAAAATTGCCGGGCCTTATGCGGATCACCTAGTCCTCGATTAATAAGTAGCTTGGCCACAATAGGTGACACCTTGAGTTCAGCTGCTAACTGAAGCTCTTCCTGGCTGTGGTCAGGCTCAATAGACCAGCGTTTTTGCATAGCCCCTCCTTCCTAAATTCTATACTCATATGGAACAAACTAAACAAGTTATAATCATTATTATTTATATTATATCCTAATTGAGAAAAATTATAAAGGATTATTCTCAATTATTTTCTCCTCTTATAGCTGTAAAAAATACCTGTTATAAATACTAACAAGCAAATAAATAAGGGCAATCTCTCATTCCTAAAACTAATAGGAGTGAGAAATTACCCTTATATATAATGAGAATACACCAAGAATTTTCAAAGAAAATTCTCACCTTACATTCTCATCATTTAGATTAGAAGCGGAAGTCCCGCTCCCCATCCTTCATTTGTGCAATATATTGAGCCGCCTTTTTTTGAACATCCTTATTTTCAATGACATCCATTTGTTCTTGGATAACCTTTTTGCCATGGGCCTTGGTTTTCTCAGAGCCATAATCCAGGATGTATTCGTTCAAGGTCATCAAAGCATTTGGCTGGCAACAATTTTGAATTTCCCCGGTCTTAGCCAATTCCATAAAGCGGTCCCCCGTACGACCAGCCCGATAGCAGGCGGTACAGAAGGATGGAATATAACCCAACTCAAGGAGCCAATCTACAATTTCATTCAAGGTCCGTTGGTCAGATGTATCAAATTGTGCAGAGTTGTCCTCTGGTTTTTCTTCTTCTACATAGCCCCCTACAGACGTACGGGAACCACCTGAGATTTGAGAAATCCCTAAGGCCAGGCCCCGTTCGCGCATCGATTGAGATTCGCGGGTGGACATAATCATACCCGTATACGGTGTGGATACGCGGATAAGTGCTACGATTTTTTCAAACACATCATCAGGCACCGCATTGGAGAAGTCATCCACATCAATATCGTCAGCCGGGCAAATACGCGGTACAGAAATGGTATGAGGACCAACCCCATACACCGCTTCCAAATGTTCTGCGTGCATAAGGAGCCCAACGAAATCATATTTGTAGTGTTCTAAACCGTAGAGAACACCGATCCCAACGTCATCAATGCCCCCTTGCATAGCCCGGTCCATAGCTTCTGTATGATATGCGTAATTGGACTTTGGCCCCGTTGGATGAAGGGCTTCGTAATTTTCCTTATTGTAAGTTTCTTGGAAGAGGGTATAGGTCCCGATGCCCACGTCGTGTAGTTTTTTGTAGTCTTCCACTTCACAGGCCGCAATATTAACGTTAACCCGGCGAATCTCCCCATTATCCTTTTTAATGGAGTAGATCGTCTTGATGGATTCCAAGATATAGTCTAACGGATTATTGAGAGGGTCTTCACCGGATTCGATAACAATCCGTTTGTGGCCCATGGCTTCCAAGGCCATAACTTCTGCCTTAATTTCCTCTTGGGTCAACTTTTTACGGCGAATATCACGGTTTTTACTGTGGTAAGGGCAATATACGCAACCATTAATACAATAGTTCGACAGGTAAAGGGGCGCGAACAAAACAATGCGGTCACCGTAAATTTTGCGCTTGATTTCCTTAGCCAAGGCAAAGAGTTTTTCCTTGTATTCTGGCAAAGGACATTCGAGCAGAACAGCCGCTTCACGGTGGGTTAAGCCTTTATAGGTTGCGGCCTTAGCTAGGATTTGATCCAACAAGGGGCGGTTTTCCTTATTTTCTTCCGCATACTTGGGGGTATCAAGAAGTTCCTCATGGCTGATAAAGTCTTCAGCGTGAGGGGAGTTTACATTATGCATGGTACTTACCTCATACAGGCCTTAGGCCTGGTGATTAATGCTTGTGCCTCCCTGTGAAAGTCTAGGCTCTCACATAATGAGGAGGGATATACCTAGTATAGCACTATTATTCCTATCAAAAAACCCAGGAATTAAAAAGAAATTCCTGGGTCTATGAAGTTACGTCTTATTATCCTAAAAATCCAGTATACGCCTCATTATCGACCCCAGGCCTCATAAATATCATCCATAGCCTTTTCCTCTTGTAAAATACCATGGGCATTCCAGAGACCCGTATCTACATAGAGGACATGTCCCTCCTTAACAGCAGGAATCATGGCAAAAACAGGATCTTGGCGCAAGGCCTCCAATTTAGCTTCAGCGAGCTTCGCATTTTCTTTGGATGATGGGCCATAGCCGGCAGATACGATGAGATAATTCGCATCCAAATCCGGCAATCGTTCAAGGGAAATGGCATTATTAGTGGTTGAGTAATCACCATCTAAAACCAATTGAGGAGGGTTGAGATTGAGCTTTTCATACATAAAACGGCTAATATCATTAGTCGAGTAAGGATAGAGGCGGACCTCCTTGTTGAGAACCCGTAAATGAGCCACCTTTCCTTGACCTATATGGTCAGCCAGGGCCATACGGAAGAATTTAACCCTATCATAGAAGGCTTGTAGGCGGGCCTCCCCTTCCTTTCCCCGCCCCATAGCATACGATAAGGCTAGAAGGGATACACCATGTTGACGGAGATTAAAGGCCGCAGTCGGTGCAATTTGGTTGAGCTTATCATAGACGGACTGACTAAAGGAATCCCGCATGATGATTAGATCTGGATGAAGAGCCTGTACCTGTTCATAATTGATGGTTTTAGCATCGTCATTGACAGAAATAACCCCTACCCCCTTGGCAGATAATTCCTTATAGAGGTAGTGGCTTTCATTATAGTTACCCGCCAAGAAAGGTATATCCAAGGCCAACATGGGATCTTCCATGCGGATAACCACAATCCGTTGAGGATTTTCGGGCATAACAGTTTGCCCAAATTTATGATGAACAATGGTCTTTCCATCCTCTTGGGTTACCAATTTATGGGCTGCATTCACCTCATTTTTAAAGCGAACTTGGTTTTCCTTATCAATAGCCTGACTGCTATTAGACCGGTGGAGGAGACGGTCCTGGCGTTTGGCAATAGCCTCTTGGGTCTTAGTCTCCGCCAGGACCTCCTGTCCATGTTGGTGGGCCATGTATTGGTAAAACTTCGCCCCTACAATCACACCTAAAAAAGCCACGACTACGATGGCGGCCAGACGTAAAATACGCCACTTGAGGGATAGGGTTTTCTTAGTCATAGGAACCTACTTTCAAGGAATAAGGTAGGCAGAAGGGGCGACCTGTACGAGGATCATTCATAACAGAAGCATCAATACCAAAGACATCATGCAACATGTCCTTGTGAAAGACATCATGAGGAGACCCCTGGTAGAGAATCTGCCCCTTTTTCATAGCTACCAAGTAGTCAGCAAAGCGCGCTGCCTCATTAAGTTCATGAATAACCATAATGATAGTCTTCCCATACTTTTTATTGAGTTGTTCTACCATGTGGAGAACATCTAACTGATGAGCTACATCTAAGAAGCTAGTAGGCTCATCTAGAAAGAGAATATCCGTATCCTGTGCTATAGCCATGGCAATCCAAGCTCGCTGCCGTTGACCACCGGACATATTGGCAATAGCCCTGTCTGCATAGTCCGTCAAATCAGTTTCTGCCAAGGCCCAATCCACCATTTTCCGATCTTCCTTAGAAGACCGAGCAAAGAGAGAGCTCTTATGAGGAGCCCGACCGTACATCACCAGATCTCGGACCGTCAAAGCTCCGGGAGCCGATGGATTTTGCGGCAAAATAGCCACTTCTTTTGCTAACCTACGAGAGTCCATAGCATGCATATCCTGCCCGCCCAAAAGGACCTGTCCGGCCATGGGTTTAATGATGCGGCAAATGGTTTTTAAAAGGGTCGACTTACCACATCCATTAGCACCGATTAAGGCTGTTATTTTCCCTTGAGGGATCGTTAAATTTAAATCTTCTATGATGGGGTGACCATCATAACCAGAGGTGATATTCTTTAGTTCTAATTGCATACGGTCCTCCCTAGGCCTTAGTCTTAGCTAAAATATATAAGAAATACGGAGCCCCTATCATGGCCACAACGATGCCGATGAGGATTTCATCTGGCGCTAGTACAGATCGGCCAAACCAATCAGCACCCACCAACAATATAGCGCCCGCTAAAGCCGTAATAGGTAAGGAATAGACATGATTAGTCCCTACCAAATGACGGGCTATATGCGGAGCAATGAGGCCTACAAAAGCTATATTCCCGCCTACGGCTACGCACATGGTCGCTAAGATGACCGCTAGAAGGAGGTAAACAAAGCGAGCCTGATTAATAGAAAGGCCCAAGCCAATGGCTGTTTCATCCGCTAAATTCAGAATATTAAGATCCATATAGCGGGCCCAGAGTAAGAGGCCTAGAATGATAACCACAGGTGCTAATAAAGCCACATGGCCCCAGGAATTATTAGCAATAGACCCTATGATCCATGTATTGACCACATGAAACTTATTGGGATCTAGCCGTACAATGAGAAGCATTTGGATAGCATGAATTCCTGCTGCTACAGCAATCCCTGTCAGAATGAGAGCCTGAGGATTGAGAACCTGACCCTTGTGATAAGCTAAGCGATAAATAAGGCCAGCCGTAGCTAAGCCCCCTAGGAGGGCTACCAGAGCCAAGGCCCACATAGATAAGGCCGTATCTGAGTTAAGAAAGTAGACTAAGAGGATAACTCCTAGGCCAGCCCCCGCATTAACACCTAAAATAGAAGGCGATGCTAGATCATTCCGGGAGATGGTTTGAAAAACAGCTCCCGCCAGACCTAAACCTACTCCGATTAAAAGAGCTAATATAATACGAACAAGACGGAAGTCCAAAACGGTCATCTCCAAAGCTGGATCTCCTAAGCCCAAGAGTGCCATTAGCAAGTCCCAATGACTGACGTCTAAAAATCCCGTCCTCACATCTCCATAAATCATAACTAGAAGAAGAAGGGTCGCTAAGAGAAATACCTTTACAAACTGTTTCATCGTCTGCTACCTCCCTTTCGACTGGCTAAATAGATGAAGAAAGGCACCCCTAACAGGGCTGTTACAGCCCCTAAGGGTGTCTCATAAGGGGGATTAAGCATACGTCCCACTACATCTGATAGGATGACCAAGGAAGCGCCCAAGAGAGCAGAGATAGGAATGACCCGCCGATAATCAATGCCCACTAATTGACGCACAATATGAGGTATCAAAAGGCCTACAAAACCTATAGGCCCTGCTAAGGCAACAGAAGAGCCCGCTAGAATTAAAACAGCTAAACCTGCTACCATACGGACTCTTTGTAGATTGGCCCCTAGACCGATAGCAACCTCTTCCCCGAAGGCTAAGAGACTCACCTGTTTTGATACAGCCAGAGCCAGCACTAGGCCCACCAATGTCCAAGGAAGAACAAACGACACTTGGTCTAGGCGGACACCGGCTATACCTCCAGCAGTCCAATAGGACAGATCTTGTGCAAGAGAAAAGAAGACCGCTAACATATGGGTGATTGCTGTAAACACCGCACCCATGGCAGTACCTGCTAGGGCTAAGTAAACAGGCGTAGCCCGCCCTCCTACCTTTTTGGCTAAGAGAAGAATACAAGCAGTCGCCAAAGCAGCACCCAAAAAGGAAAAAACAATGGTCGTATTAAAACTGGCCTGAGGGACTAAGAGCATAGCCAGGGCTAATCCCAAGGAAGCTCCTCCATTAATACCCAAGATGGAAGGTGATGCCATGGGGTTATTGGTAAGCCCCTGCATAAGAGCTCCCGCAACAGCTAAAGATGCCCCAACTATTAGGGCCGCCATGAGACGGGGCCAACGCAAGCTATGAACGACGATAGAGTCTACACCAGATCCAGGATTCCACAAGTCCCCTAGGATTTGTATAAGAGAGATGTCCCGTGCCCCCACATATAGAGACAAGAGTGATGCTAAGATCAAGACAAAGAGAGTCCCCAAGACCACCAAACTGGTACGCCAAGCCGAACTAATTGACAGATGCATAAAGCCTCCATATCAATATATAGTATTAGTTATAGAAATTGAGAATGATTATATGTATTCAATCTATTTAAGAATATAGTATTTTAATAATCTATGTCAATTCTATTAATGGTATAAATCTTGCAGAGAAACGCTCATGCAACGGGTACTATCTATTTATCAGGCTCCTATAGGAGTCTAATAAACAAAAAAAGCAGCCTCTTTCGAGACTGCTTCTTTAGTAATTGTAAATTAAGCTTCTACAGGGTATACGCTTACTTTACGGTTATAGCGACCAGCGCGTTCGAATGCTACTTTGCCAGGCACGAGTGCGAACAAAGTGTCATCCTTACCGATACCTACGTTTGTACCAGGGTGGAAGTGAGTGCCACGTTGGCGAACGATAATGTTGCCAGCTTTTACAGTGGAACCGTCATGGCATTTAACACCAAGACGTTTGGATTCGGAATCACGACCATTGCGTGTAGAAGATACACCTTTTTTATGCGCAAATAATTGCAAATCGAAATTGAACATTAATTTCACCTCCTATTTGTCTGAGATTTGTACGAACTCTGGATATTGGCGAGACACCTCAGCAAGGCCGAGAATCATAGTCTCTAAAATATCCTGTCCGCTCGGAGTTAAAAAACCCCTTAAGACCATTTCACAGGAACCGGATGCATTGCTATAGTCCCCTTCTTGACCTGCTCGTTCTTGAAGTCCAAGAATTGCAGTACAAGATAAGACTGATACTGCAGCGCATACAATATCATATCCATGATCATCATATCCTGCATGACCATCAATATGGCAGCCCACAACTTGACCTGCCTGATTGCGATTGATCTCAATGGAAATCATTATGCATTAATGGATTCGATGCGAACTTTTGTGAATGGTTGACGGTGGCCTTGACGACGACGGTAGTTGGATTTAGCTTTGTATTTGAATACTAAGATTTTTTTACCTTTACCGTGTTCAACCACTTTACCTGTAACTTTTGCACCGTTTACAAGTGGAGTGCCAACTTTAACGGAACCGTCATTTACAACAGTCAACACTTGGTCGAATGTTACAGTTTCGTCAGCAGCTGCTTCCAATTTTTCGATAGTGATAAGATCGCCTTCTTGAACGCGATATTGTTTACCACCAGTTTTGATAATTGCGTACATGATTACACCTCCTTGTTCGTTACTCGCCGAATATGGTAGCCCTGCCCTAGCTAGGGCTTTTGAGACCTTCTTCGTGCGGCTGCAAAGTTCAGAAAACCGAACTAATACTCAGATAGTATATCTTAAAAAATAGCGCCATGTCAAGCTATATTCTTGACACGACGCATCCTCCTTTATCAGTTCCTTTATCTGAAGGAGCATACCCTCCGTCAAAGACCATATAGGCATACAAGCTATTGAAGGAGCCCAGTAATGAGGAACTTAATCCCTAATACAATCAAAATGAAACCGCCAATCATTTCTGCCCGTTTCTCGATGAAGGATCCCATAAAGCGGCCCAAGTACATGCCTACCAAGGCTATGATAAAGGTAACAATCCCAATCCAAGAAGCAGCATAGACTACATCTAGGTTCATAAAGGCGAAAGCTAAGCCCACAGCCATAGCATCAATGGAGGTGGCCAGGGCCAAAATTAACATTTCTCCCCAGCTGGTGGACTGCTTTTCTGTCCCCTCATCTTCCTTACCCGCCCCGCGAATAGTATTAATGCCTAGCCAAACTAGGACCACAAAGATAACCCAAGGGGCATAATCTTCTACATAGGAGGTAAATTGCCCACCTATGAGCCAGCCCAGAATAGGCATAAAAAATTGGAAAAGGCCAAAGAGAAGGGGCAGCAAAAACTTCTTAAGCCCCTCCCCTTCTTTCATAATCAGACCCTTATAGACAGAGACACCGAAGGCATCCATAGCAAGGCCTGCACCAATGAGACAAATCTCTAGTAAAGACATGAACTAATCACTTTCTTAAGAATGAAGACTGAGTATGGAATAGCCTTCAGGGCTCATAGTAGAATCCTCTTGCACCTGAACACTCCGACCCAACTGGTCTTCTAAAGAGCTAAGCACTTGCTTAGTAAAATAAGGAAGAACTTGAGGGTTCATAGTTACTTCTACATCCGTTCGCAGCCTACCTTGCGCCTTAAGTTCCCGTAGGCGACGTAGAATTTGTATATAAACCGACTGACCCGATAACACAAAGCCCGTCCCCCCACATTGAGGACAGGTATCAAAGACCACTGATTGTAGGCCTTGGCGTGCTCGTTTTCGGGTCATTTCCACTAGCCCCAATTGAGTAATTCCACATACAACTGTTTTCATGCGGTCCTTCTTGGACTGCTGGCGAAGAACTTCTAAGAGTTCCTCTTGGGACGCTTTTTTGCGCATATCGATAAAATCGCAGACGATAATGCCCCCAATATCACGAAGGCGCAATTGTCGACAGATTTCTACGGCTGCTTCCTTATTAACCACCAAAGCCGTATCTTCCACCTGGCTGGATTGACCTGTGTAGCGTGCAGAATTGACATCAAAAACGGTGAGAGCCTCCGTATGGTCAATACGGATGGATCCACCCGACGGCAAATCCACCTCCGTATTAATTAAACTATCCAACTGTTCATCTAGATGATAAAACTTAAAGATAGGTTCTGGCCCGTCATGATATTCCACCTCAATGTGCTGTGTCGTAGAAGACCGCCTCAAGAGGTCTTGTAAACGGGCCTGCCCCTCCCGATCATCCACCTTGATACTATCAATAGACCGGCCAGCAAAGTCCCGCACAAGGCGAAACCAAAAGTCCGCATCGGCATATAGGTCAGTACCAGGCTTAGCCAATTTATAGCGCTTGGATATATGCTGCCAGGTTTGCCACAAATAATCCAAATCACCCTTTATATCTTCATCGCTAGCCTTAGCTGCAGCCGTCCTCATGATGGACCCACAACCTTGGTCTAAGTAGGCCTGCCCTAGTTTCGCCAAGCGATCCCGTTGCTGGGAATCGGTAATCTTTTTAGAAATATTGACCGAAGAAGAAAAGGGCATAAGAACCGTACACCGACCTGCTAATGAAATATCAGCTGTAACCCTAGCGCCTTTACCTAGCATTTCTTCCTTAACCACTTGCACCATAACCGATTGGCCTACATGAAGTTTCTGTAGGATTTGCGTCTGTTTAGGTTTAGCCAAATTAAGATACGCATTATGGCCGGTCCCAATATCCACAAAGCAGGCATTCATACCTGGTAACACATTACGAATGACACCCTTATAGATATGGTTAGCTGTATGGTTCTTATTTTGCCGTTCCAGCACATAATCCACCACTTGCCCCTGGCTATCAACCAAGGCCATGCGAATTTCTTCAGCCATGACGTTTACAAGTATTTGTGCCATTCTCAGCCTCCTAGATAAGACATTAATCCAATGGTTTCACATCAAGCGGAGAAATCAAGTCATCCCCCTCTTGAATGAGAATATCTTGTCGATGAATTTCATAGGCATCCGTCAAAGGCCAACCGAAGTAATCTCGCCCAAAGGCCCAAAGCTCGCCCGGCTTAATAGTTCCTTCCGGATAGATGCCTATATGCATGGTTAGTGTCACAAAGCCATTATCGTGAATCTCAGCGGATACAGGCTGCTTGACGAAGTGCTTTACATCGATAGTCTTGGTCTTTTTAGGGGTTACCTTTTCATAAAGGACCTGCTCTTTATCGTTAAAATCCTGCAAAATTGCAGTCCAATTGATTGCCTTAGCCCCCTCTATCAGCTCTTCATGGATAGTGCCGTCCCCTTCTACCAAGGCCTGGCCATCGACGATGACAGGACCAGTCACCTGGTAGATAGCATAGTTACAGACAGCCATCATCTTTTTAACTCGCCCTTCTAAGAACTTACCATCAAGGGCTGTTAGACCGCGTGGGGCCGCCTGGTTAAATCGTTCTATGATATCTTCTAAGGACCCCTGATCAAGAGTATCCATGTCTAGGTATTCCGGCTTTGCCGTAATGCCTAGGCCTAAGGCGGAGGAAAAAGAGATCTTCATATGGGGGTTAAAGCCTTCTGAATAGGCCATTTCTATATTAGCACGGCGGATGGTACGCTCTACGCACTTGGCGAAATCCAAATGGGATAAAAAACGGAGTTCTTCTCCCTTATTTAAGGCCAAACGTAACTTTCTCAACTTTACCACCCTCCTTATAATCAACAATCCACGTATTCAATTCAGGGCACACATTGCAACCACGGCATACATCGCGACGACAGTCACCCGTCAATTCTACCTTCATGGCCCGATCCCATTCCCGTTTCAAGTAAGCCTTGGACACGGTGCAATCCAAATGATCCCAAGGCAGGGCTTCTTCATAGGTCCGTTCTTTGGAAGAGTAATACTTAGGATCAATGCCACATTCCTCAAAAGCTTCGAGCCAAGTATCATACTTAAAGTGTTCTGTCCAACCATCGAACTTACAGCCCTTTTGCCAAGCTCGTTCGATAACCTTGGCCAACCGGCGGTCACCCCGTGCAAAAACAGCTTCCAAGTAACCTGTATACCCATCATGATAGTGGTAAGAAATATTGCGATTGTTAATTTGTGATTTCAAATACTGTTGACGACGGTGAATCTCCTCTACATCAACTTGTGGGAACCATTGGTAAGGGGAATGCGACTTAGGGACAAAGAAGGAAACCGATACCGTTACAGACCCGTTGCGCTTGCCTGTAATTTCTCGGTGCTTATCCAACACTTTATAGGCCAAATCAGCAATGCCTTTAAGATCTTCATCTGTTTCCGTAGGAAGGCCCATCATAAAGTAGAGCTTAACCGTATTCCATCCAGACTTAAAAGCCGATGTACATGCCGCCATGAGGTCTTCTTCTGATACGCCCTTATTGATAACATCCCGCATCCGTTGAGTCCCTGCTTCAGGGGCAAATGTCAAGCCAGACTTACGAACCTGTTGGACCCGCTTGGCTATATCGATACAAAAAGCATCGATACGAAGGGATGGTAAGGATACAGACACCTTCTTATCTTGGAATTCGCCCATCAACATATCTACCAGTTCAGGCAACATGGAATAGTCTGCAGAGGATAAGGACATGAGTGAAATCTCATTATAACCCGTATTTTTGATGATTTCCTTGGCTAGACCATAGAGGCGCTCTGGCGTCTTCTCCCGGACTGGCCGGTAGAGCATACCCGCTTGGCAGAAGCGGCAGCCCCGAGAACATCCACGGAAGAGTTCCAATACAGCACGGTCATGAACGATATCAATAAAGGGCACAATTGGCTTAGTTGGATAGTAGACTGTCTCTACATCTTCAACAATTCGTTTTTCTATCTTCAAAGGTACTTCTGGAAACCTAGGAAGAATCTTTTCAAAGTCCCCTGATTCCGTATAAGAAACATCATAGAGGGCTGGACAATAGGTCCCAGGAATTTGCGACAACTTGCGGAGGAGTCCCTCCTTGCCTCCTGGGAAGCCAGCTTTCTTTTCCGCCTTATAGCAATCGATAAACTCATGGAACCATTCCTCAGATTCACCCAAGGTCACCACGTCTAAAAATTCAGCGATGGGCTCTACGTTATAGGCACAAGGACCGCCAGCAATTACTAAAGGCATATCCAAGTCTCGATCCTTGGCCCAAATAGGCATGCCTGCCAAATCTAACATGTTAAGAATATTGGTATAAGACATCTCATACTGGAGGGATACCCCCAACATATCAAAATCCTTAATAGGAGTCCGCGTTTCTAAGGAGAAAAGAGGGATATGCCGCTTGCGCATCTCCTCCTCCATGTCGGTCCAAGGGGCGAAAACCCGTTCCGCATAGGCATCTTCCCGTTCATTGATTAGGCCATAGAGGATGCGAATACCTAGATGACTCATGGACACTTCGTATACGTCAGGTAGGCTCATGGCGATGGTTACGTTCACATCCTTGTGATTCTTAACTACGCTATTAAGCTCACCCCCAGTATAACGGGCTGGCTTTTGTACATGCTGTAGCCAAGATGTATCTAATTTAATCATAATTTCTCCTCAGAAACTAAACCTATAAGGTAACTTTATTAGTCATTAAACATATATTTCGATCTTTGCATAGATATGTTGAGCAAGAGTCCTACGGCCAACATATTAGTAGTTAGGGCTGATACCCCATAGGAAATGAAAGGTAATGGAATCCCTGTTACTGGCATAATACCCGTGGTCATCCCCACGTTAACCATGATTTGGAAGGTAAAATAGGTCGCTATCCCTGCTGCCAAGAGCATGCCAAAGTTATCACGTGCTGTATAAGCTATACGGATAGCTCGATAGATAAGCATAAACATGAGGAAAAGAACCACCATGCAACCGACAAATCCTAACTCCTCCCCTATTACAGAGAAGATAAAGTCCGTATGATTTTCCGGTAGAAAGTTGAGCTGGGACTGCGTTCCTTGGAAGAGGCCCTTACCAAAGAGGAGACCTGAACCAATCGCAATTTTAGATTGGATGATATGGTAACCCGACCCGTATGGATCTATATTCGGATTCAAGAACACCAAAATCCGTTGTTTTTGGTATTCCTTGAGGGCGAACCAACCAAATGGTGCTAAGACAAGACCAATCCCCAGTACGATGCGGACCAGTTTCATGCGAATTCCCGCTATGTAGAGGAGACCCATATAGATAGCCATATAGACCAAGGAGGTTCCCAAGTCAGGTTGCAAAAAGACGAGAGCCGTAGGCACCAAAATATAAATAAAGGTAGGCAATACCTCCCTAAAGGAATTTAGTTTGCCAATCTTCCCCTCCATCATCTTAGCCATACAGACGATCATAAGGAACTTGGTAAATTCTGACGGTTGCAGGGTAATTGGCCCCAATTGGATCCACCGTTGTGCCCCCAAGGCAGATGTCCCTACAGCCATAACGGCTACTAAGAGGAGGATGGTAATCCCATAAATCCACTTGGAGTAGTCTTTTAAGCGTCGGTAATCAAAGGTGGACATGAGAATTACCAAAACCGCATTGATAAGGAAGAATAGGAACTGGCGAAGAACCATAGATTGAGCAGTAATGCCCGTCTGATTCACATGCGTGGCGGATCCGATCACCGTTATACCTATGGCCACTAGTAAGAGAGTACAGATGACAATAGTCCAGTCCCAACCGCGCCAAATGCGTTGCCACATAAGAATCTCCTTTCTTTACCTACTTAGAAAAGGCCTTTTTTATACGGGACCACAAGCCTTTAGAAGGACCAAATTTATCATGGAAAGCCTGGTCCATTTCCATCTCGTCCCCCGCTTGCCCCGTGGCCACAAAGGTCACTAGCGGCTCCAATTGACCACTAACAGACGCATCATAGAAGAGAGGTAAAAGGCCCTCTTGAGAAGCCTTAGCCAAGGCTTCAGAATGAGGCAAAATCGCCCCTACATACTCGGCACCCACTTGGTAGGTCATAGCAGGGATGCTAAAGTCCTGGCCTAGGTCTGCCTTCATTTCATTAAAGACCACCACCGCATCAAATTTACGTTGATCTCGCAGAAGTTGGAAAATGCGACCTGCGTTACGTAAAGCAACCCATTTAGGTTGGGTTACAACTACAACCCGATCTGCCAATTCTACCAGTGTGTCTACGCCTCGTCCCAAGCCTGCCGGTCCATCAATCAAGATATAGTCATAGGTCTTAGCTAGTTTTCTCATGAGCTTGGCATACTTTTTACGCTTGACATCCTGCCAAGACTCTTCCTGGCTAGCAGCCAAAAAATCTAGATTGGAGGATACGGATACTAGGGCATGTTCTAGGTTTTCCTTGTCTCTTTGCACATCTACTACATTGTAAAGGATATCGTTTTCTCGGCCGATAACTAAATCAAGGTCTCGCATGCCCATATCCGCATCAGTGATCAACACCTTATGGCCCTGTTTGGCCAAAGCCGCTCCCACTAAGGCGGTAATAGTTGTTTTGCCTACCCCACCCTTACCAGATAGAATCGTTACTATAGTCCCCATAAAACTCCTTTATAAAAGCTCTATAGCGGCCTATTAATGGCCGCTATAGGATAGATTTTCTTCACCATCGCCCCTATCAGAAGTCTTTTTAGATGACTTCTTAGAGGATTCTTTATTAGCCATAGAGTCATTATTAACCCCATTGGCAACATCCTTAGGCTTACTCAAGCCAAAGTAAGCTTCTAGTACAGATCGTACGATTGGACCTGCAGATCCAGCTCCAAAACCACCTTGCTCAACAATAGCAACTACCACAATGCGTGGCTTGTCATAAGGTGCATAGGACACAAACCAACCATGGTCCTTGCCGTGAGCGTTTTCTGCGGTTCCAGTCTTGCCGGCTATAGGAATGGGGAAGCCCTTAAAGAGTTCCCCTGCTGTACCGCCTTCAGCAGTTACGTCCCGCAAGCCGTTACGGACAATATCCATAATATTTTTAGCTACCGGCAGAACACCTATTTTCTTAGGACCAAAGACTTCCGCAGGTGTCCCATCAGCATTATCTTCACGAGCTACTACATAGGGTTCATAACGAATGCCCCCATTGGCCACCTGAGCCATGACCATAGCCATTTGAATCGGTGTCACTAAGTGGAAGGACTGCCCGATAGCAGCGTCAAAGGTTTCCCCTAGGTACCAATCTTGATTAAAGACCTGCCGCTTATATTCAGGACTAGCTATATTACCAGCCGCTTCACCGTTCAACTTTATACCCGTCTTTTGGCCTAGGCCAAAGTATTTGGCATAGGTGTCAATATTTTCAATGCCCAAACGGTTACCCATTTCATAGAAGTAAACATTATCAGACTTAGCTAAGGCCTTATTAAAGTCCAACCATCCTAAGGCTTCTCCTTCTGCATTGCGCTTATCGATTAACCAATGGCGGCCAGAGTCAAATATTTGTTCTTCTGGACTTACCTTTTTTAAGTCCAGAGCTGCCGTCCCTGTAATAATTTTAAAAGGAGATCCTGGTGGATATTCACCAGCAATGGCCCGATTTTCGAAAGGATGACGCTTGTCCTCATTCAATTGGATCCACTGCTTAGCAGTAATCCCTTTGGCGAACCAATTGGGGTTAAAGCCTGGTTCAGATACCATAGCTAAGATAGCACCTGTATTGGGATCCATAGCTACCAAGGCAGCTCCAGTGGCTGGTATTCCACTAGCATGGAGAGAATCCAATTGTTGTTTCACCGCATCCTCTGCAGCCTTCTGCAATTTTACATCGATAGTAAGATGGATAGATCGACCGGGTACCGTGTTTTTACGGCCTACTTCCGCCACAGGGCGACCAGCCGCGTCAACCTCTAGCTGCTTACCTCCATCGACACCGCGAAGGACATCATCATACATCTTTTCAAGACCGGCTCGTCCCAAGATGGTACCAGGCCCAATTTGTGTATTAGGATCTTCTTTTTTTATGTCTGCCAATTCTTCTTCAGACACTTCCCCTACATAGCCCAACAATTGAGAGGCTGTATCATTATATGGGTAGTAGCGAATCGGCTCTACATCGATAGAAACGCCTGGCAATTCATGACTATGTTCTTCGATAATAGTCACCGTATCCATAGGAACATCATTGGCCAAGCGGATTGGTTCATAGCCATCCTTATGGTCGTTAATTTTCTTTTGAATACTCCCTACATCCATCTTAAGATAGCCCGCCAATTGCTTTAGTTCGCCCTCTTCTAAGGGCTTACCTGTAGGCATGATGGAGACTACATAGGAAGGACGAGAGGAAACGACGATATCCCCATTACGGTCGTACATAACACCACGAGTAGCTGTCATGTTAACAATACGGATCCGATTGCCTTCCGCCTGTTGGCGATAGTATTCGCCATCCAAGACTTGAAGGTAGAATACCCGGAGGCCCAAGACCACAAAAATACCTGCTACAACATAGAAGAAGCTGTCAAAGCGATCCTTTTTATTCTTTTTATAGAGGCCTTTCAGCATGGAAAGCATACGACAAGCTCCTTTCTGCTACCAACGATATTCCACTTTGGGAGCGAAACGCCAAAGGATCCAATGAACACCGATAGCAATGATGGCATTGGCAATGATTTCAGGAAGGGTAAAGTTCATAAAATAAGGAATACAAGCAAAATGCGCATCCATAGTCCATAAGAGGACCATCCTCAATAGACCATCCAAGAGAGTCCCGAGGGCCACCGTCAAGGAGGATAGATACCATTGTTCTTGATACATGCGAGGTGCCCAGGAAGAGAGGGCATAGGCCACAATCACATAAGGAAATAGATGAAGGCCAAAGAAGTTAGAAATGACCGTATCGTGAAGGATTCCCCCAATGATAGCCGTCCACAGGGCCACCCGCCGAGATCGCAAAGCGGCTAGGAGGATGATCCACACGAGGATTAGATTGGGCAGCCAAGGCCCAGACACAAGGGCCGGCACCAAGGTTCCCTGCAGGACTAAGGTCATAAGACCGATTAATAGGTAAGCAATTGATCTCATTGGCTAACCGCACCTTTCGCCCCTTCCACTTGGTCCCGATTGGTTTGCGGCACCAATTTAGGCTCGACTTTAGGTTTATCCGCTTGTCCTGCGGTAGACCGAATGATAACGAAAACGTCTTCCAACTTGCGGAAGTCTACAGTAGTCTCTACAGAGGCATTCTTAACGAACCCTTCCGGATCATTAGTAAGACCTGTTACATGGCCAACTAGGAGCCCTTTAGGGAATACCCCACCATAGCCAGAAGTAATGAGGGTATCCCCAACCAAGACGTCCCCTTCCTTAGCCACATTGACCATAGTTGGCTCAGATGGGTTGACACCATTGCCCTTGAGTACAGAGGCAACACGCGATTCAGGCCGCTGTACTATAACGCCAATAGCAGACCGTGGATCTACAATGGTTTGTACACGGGCTGAGTCGGCATAAACATCCGTTACCACCCCTACAACGCCAGCTGGTACTACGACAGCCATATTTACAGCAATACCATCATTAGCGCCCTTATCGATGATAAAGGTATTAGACCAGGTTCCGTAATCCTTGAGGACTACCCGAGCTGGCTGCATGACGAATTGCTTGGCGCTTTGCTGATAGCCTAACATTTGGCGGAGACGGACATTCTCAGCCAAAACTTCATCCGCATTGAGGTTTTGTTGCTTGAGAGCAGCAATCTCTGCCTCCATTCGGTCATTGCTATCCATGCCAAATAAGATTGCATCAATGATTGCAATCCCCGTTTTACCATGGCCTATTCCATCAGAAGCACCATAAAAGAAAGGCGTTGTCACCCGTTCTAAGGGAACCGTAACAAAGGGAATATTAGTCCGCTGCTTCCACGCATAGCCTAAGATAGCGAGAAGTATGGACATAATAATGACTACGATGACCAACTTGCGGTCCGATGTAAGCATTAATTTCTCCCCTTTCTATTTCTGGATGCTACGATAAAGCGGTTCATACGGCCTTGGTTCTTAGCGGCTAAGGCCAGGCCTTTAATGACACAATTCTCAGGATCTTCCGCCACCTGTACAGGAACAGTCAGTTCTTTTGAAAGGCGCTCAGCTAATCCTTGTAATTGAGAAGCCCCACCCGTAAGAACGATGCCTCTTTCCATAATATCTGACAAGAGTTCAGGCGGTGTTTGCCGCATGACGTTTTTAATCTCTGCTACTAACCTTTGCAAAGGTTTTTGTAAGATTGAATACAATTCCGATTGATGGATGGAAGGGGTTACCACTAGGCCTGTGGTCGTATCCCGGCCCACGAATGAAAACTCTTCATCGTCATGGGCATCCATAGGAGCTATAGCCGTCCCCTTTTGGCACTTCATCTTCTCTACCGTAATATCTGAGACCAAACAGGAAAAGATTTGTTTCAAGTACTTAAAGATGGCTCCATTCCAATCGTTGCCACCGATAGGCACTGTACGAGCGGCTACCACGCCACCCAAAGACATAACGGCGATATCTGTAGTTCCCCCTCCAATATCAACCACCATGTTACCCACCGCATCAAAGATGGGCATATCACAGCCTAAAGCGGCTGCTACAGGCATATATACCAAGTAGGTTTCACGAGCACCTGCTTGGATGACCGCATCCATTAAAGCACGAATTTCCACATCAGTCATGCCATAAGGAACACCGATAAAAACTCGTGACCGACGAACAGACCGAGATGCCTTATGCATCAGATAGGTCAACAGGGTATGAGTCACTCGATAATCAACAATAAAACCCTCCCGCAAGGGCCAGAGCTCACCCAATTCATCAGGGGTTCTACGGATGAGGTTTTCCGCCTCTTGGCCCAAGGCTACAATACCCTCTCGCTTAGGGTCTGTAGCTACCACTGAAGGCTCTGTAATGACCGATCTACCAGCCACTAAGACACGGCTATTTACCGTCCCCATATCTATACAAACATTTCTCCCAAAGGAGGAAATAATTGAACTCATTTACACAGTTCTCCTTTATAATTTCATCTTTTTATAATAGCATATTTCCCCCCTTTTTTTAAGGGCTACCCTCTATTCATAGGTCCCTCTTTTTCTTCAAAAATAACCAATAAATTTCTTATGACAGATAGCCTCCTTCAGCCAAGCTGAAGTAGCTGCCATCACCTATGATGATATGGTCCAAGAGAGGGATTCCCATCAATATACCTGCCTTCTGGTAGAGATGGGTAATATCAATATCCTTCTGGCTAGGATCAATGACTCCAGAAGGATGATTATGAACTAAGATAATAGATGCCGCATTATGGCGAATAGCTTGGCGGAAAACGGTTCTCTGTTCCACCAAACTGGTAGTTAATCCTCCTCTACTGATGATCTCCACACCAATCAATTCATTATGAGCATTTAAGAGGACTAGCGCTACCACCTCTTCCCATTCATGGCGGAGTCGCTCCATCATATAGGTTCCGACTGCCTCTGACCGGCTAAAATCTACATGGACGTCTCTAGCCTTAGCCTGGCTAAGGCGACGACCTAGTTCTATGGCTGCACAAATAGTAACCGCCTTATCCTCCCCCACCCCACGTACCTGCATCAAATCTTGCCAAGTCCACTTATTAAGGCCCTTGAGGCCTCCACAGGCAGATAAGATTTGCCGTCCCAAAGCTAGGGCTGATTGGCCCTTAATACCAGTTCGCAACAAGATGGCTAGAAGTTCTTCTTCACCTAAGGCTTGTCCACCACAGGATAGGAACTTCTCACGAGGACGATCACCTAGCTGCATGTCCTTAACTAAGACCGGCCCCGCTACTTTTCTTGTATAGTCTAACATGGCTTTTTCCATAGCTATATCCTCCATAAGAACAAATTGTTACTAAAAAAGCGGTATACAGACGAATCCGCATACCGCTAGCCTACTAATCAGAAACTAATCAGACAAAAACTTTTTTAATTCTTCGTAAACTCTTTCTACTGGCAGTCCTACCACATTAGTATAAGACCCTTCAATACCTTCCACCCAGAGGGCACCTATGCCTTGAATACCATAGGCTCCCGCCTTATCCAAAGGCTCTCCAGAGGCCACATAGCCTTGAATTTCCTCCTCCATAAGCCGGCGAAAGATAACCCGGGTAGTTACGTGAAAGACTACTTCCTTAGAGCCTCGCTTAATTGCTACACCAGTCAAAACAGCATGTTGTCGCCCAGACAAAGAGCGAAGCATGGCCTTGGCCTCTTCTTGAGAACTAGGTTTACCCAAGATTTCTCCATCCTTAACCACGATGGTATCTGCTCCAATAATGATGCCATCTTGAGGTACGCCTACAGCACAGCGAGCCTTTCCCAAAGCCTGTGACTCAACTAAGTCTGCCACGCTCATCTGGGAAATATCATTAGCCTCCTCATAGGTAGAGGCTACGACACTGTGAATCATCCCAACTTGATCTAAGAGTTCATGACGACGCGGGGAATTAGATGCCAAATAGAGGCCACTCATAGCCAATCTCCTTTTTATCCACTACGATTCAAAACTATTTCACTTCCACCATCTCCATTTAGCCCTATTATAGCCAAAAGGAATTATCATGACTAGGGACTTTCCTATTAGTGAAATAGTTATAAACAAAAAGACACTCCGAAGAGTGTCTTTTATGGAGTTAAACTATTTTGTCAATTCAACAGTATCGCGAGCGATAGTCAACTCTTCATTTGTTGGAACAACGAACAATTTAACCTTAGAGCCTGGTTTGGAGAATTCGCGTTCTTCACCACGAACCTTATTGAGTTCAGCGTCGAATTCAGCGCCAATCACTTCAAGGCCTTGGCAGATAGCAGCACGGTTATCAATGCCGTTTTCGCCGATACCTGCTGTGAATGTAATAGCATCTACATGACCTAACTCAGCAGCGTAAGCGCCGATAGTGGCACGTACTTTTGTGTGGAACATATCGAGGGCCAATTGAGCGCGTTCGTTACCGTCTTCAGCTGCTTCCTCAAGCAAACGGAAGTCATTGGAAACACCAGAAATGCCCAATACACCAGATTTTTTATTCATCAATGTATCTACTTCTGCTGGGGACATACCGAGTTTATCTTGCAAGTAAATAACGATGGCAGGATCGATATCGCCACAGCGAGTACCCATTGGAACGCCAGCCAGTGGTGTGAAGCCCATGGAAGTATCGAAGCATTTACCAGCTTTTACAGCGGACATAGAGGAGCCATTGCCCAAGTGACAGATGATAACATTAACATCTTCAGGTTTCTTACCCATGATTTCAGCTACGCGACGAGCAACATAACGATGGGATGTACCATGGAAGCCATATTTACGGATGCCATGTTTCTCGTACATTTCGTAAGGCAATGCGTATACATAATTTTCCGCAGGCATTGTTTGGTGGAAAGCTGTGTCAAATACGGCTACTTGAGGTGTATTTGGCATGATAGCTTGGCAAGCTTCGATACCTTGCAAGTTAGCTGGGTTGTGGAGTGGACCCAATGGAATGCATTCTTTGATAGCTTCGATTACAGCTTCATCGATAACAACGGATTTTGCAAATTTCATACCACCATGCAATACACGGTGACCTACAGCAGCAATTTCATCCATGGATTTAACCACGCCGTATTCAGGGTCAGCGAGGATGTTGAGTACAAGTGTAAGGGCTACTTTGTGGTTTTCCATAGGTTGAGAAATGGTGTACTTCTCAGCGTTTGGACGTTTGTGAGTGAAAATAGCATCAACATTAGAACCGATACGTTCTACCAAACCTTGTGCCAACACGCTTTCATTAGACATGTCAATCAATTGGTACTTCAAGGAAGAAGAACCGCAGTTTACTACTAATACTTTCATTATTAGCCCTCTTTCTTAGGAATCACTTGAATATGATCTTGAATTTGCTGAACGATGTCAGCCCCTATCGTATCATCAACAGGATACTGATAGAGTATATTCCACAAAACGCCATTGCTTTCAAAGGCGTATTGATAGAAACGATATGTTAGGCCACGGCTACGATAGGTACCTTCCATGCGAACTGCACTAGCACCTTCTAATTGTACATCCTTGGTCACAAGGTCCGTCACCCCGTTGAGTTCAAAGCGATGGGTCAACTCTTTGACATTCGCCTCTACCGTAGGCAAGGTTGGGTTTCTACCAGGTTGCCATGCCTCGATATCGATGATGATATGTTGCGTTGGTGCCTGATACGTATCCACCACATAGCCATTATCAGATTCTAACTGTTGTGGCCCCCCTATTTCAAATGGAAGGGCTATGTTAATCTCAGAATGACCTGCTTGGATAACCTGGTGTCCATAGCTAATGGTATCTAAGGCCGAGTTGCGGCTCATAGCTACGGAGATACCAATAAGTACAATGATGCCGAGCAAACAAGCAATGATGATGCGTTTAATTTTAACTTTCACCTGTTCACCTCGTTTGTAATGTAAAATTTTACAGTTCATTATAGCATTCTAGCTAAAAAAATTCTACATAAGTTATAATGAAAGAAGTCATAAAAATAAGCCATGAGGAGGTCCCATGAAAACCATCGGTATCATAGCTGAATACAACCCCTTCCACCAGGGACACGCCCACCATTTAGAGGTTATCAAAAAAAACTATCCTGATGCTATCTGTATCGTGGTCATGTCAGGAGCCTTCATCCAACGAGGCGGTCCGGCCCTCCTCTCCAAGTTTGATCGAGCAACCATGGCCGTCCAAGGGGGCGCCAATCTGGTCATTGAATTACCCACCCTCTTCGCCACGGCCCACGCCCAACTCTTCGCGGAAGGAGGTATCCGCCTCCTAGAGGCCTTGGGGGTTCAGACCCTTTCTTTCGGTTCGGAAGTAGCGGATAAGGAGCTCCTGCAAAAGGTCGCTTCTATAGCAGGCCAAGACCAGGTCCAAGCCTCTTGCCGCCAGTTGCTCAAAGAGGGTCAAGCCTATGGGGCCGCCCTCCGCCAGGCTATAGGCGAAAGCCTTCCTGAGTCCCAGTCCGTCCTAGCCAGCCCTAATGCCCTTTTAGGGCTCGAGTATATCAAGGCCATCCAAAACTATGCCTCCACTATGGATATACTCCCTATCGAGCGCCACAGTGACCATCATGCTAGCGAACTAGGTAGTCACCTCCCCTCTGGAACGGCCCTCAGAGAAGCCATCTATGAAAACGGGGCCGCTAACCTAAGGCCTTACTTTACCAACAAGGTTTTCAGTCTGCTAGAAGATTCCCTAGCCAAGGGTGCTTCTCTCAATCCTGACCGTTACCACGATATGGTACTAGCCCAAGCTCGCCGCTTGCGTCCAGAAGAATTAAAGAGGCTGCAAGACTTTACAGAAGGGCTAGAAGATAAGTGGATACAAGGGGCCCAAGCCCCTAGTTGGCAAGAAGGGCGAGAGATCATCAAGAGCAAGCGCTACACCTATGCCCGCCTAGATCGCATGGGCGCCTATAGCCTTCTTGGAATCAGCAAGGACCTAATTGTAGAAGCCCAACATAAGGGGCCATGCTATGGCCGCATCCTCGCCTTTGACCAAAAAGGGCGGTCTTGGCTCAGTCAATACAAACGCTCACTCCCCCTCATCAACAAATGGGCTCCCTTCTACAAAGAGGCAGACTCTTTCACCAAAGAATCTCTCCGCCTAGATGCCCTTGCTAGCGACCTACAAAGCTTCTGTTTTCTCTACGAAGAAGCTAGATCAGGTGGTCAGGACTACCGCCAATCCCCTCGCTTCATAAAAAAATAACCCTATCACATGCTTCTATCCATAAAAAAGCTAGGGGCTGCTAACTATCTAACGATAGCTAGCAGCCCCTGGCTTTTTTAAAGCTCTAATGGTAGAGACCAAATTATTTTTTCTAGGCTTGTGAAATTAAAACTGCATCTTCCCCATCCACTTCCTGGAGATGGACCTTGACCTGTTCCGTATGACTAGTAGGCAAATTCTTCCCTACATAATCGGCCCGGATAGGAAGTTCTCGATGCCCTCTATCTACAAGAACCGCCAATTGAATAGCCCTTGGGCGGCCAGCATCCATGAGAGCATTAAGGGCTGACCGAATAGTCCGTCCCGTATAGAGTACATCATCAACGAGGATGACCAACTTTTCCGTTGTATCGATTTCGAACTGATGCCCTTCCTTAACTCGTAGGGCTCGATCATCCCGATAAAGAGCCACATTCATAGGTTGACACTCTATCGCCACCCCTTCAATGGCTTGAATTTCGGCCTGCAACCGTTTAGCTAAGGGAAGGCCTCGACGCTCAATACCTATGATAATAGCATTATCTAATCCCTTATTACGCTCTAATATTTCATGGCTTATGCGACGAATCCCCCGCATAATCGCCGCTTGGTCTAATAATACTCGCTCTTGACCCATGGTCACTCCTACTTTCTAAGATGGTAGTCTTTAGCAAATGCAATACAAGCCTTAAAATCATCTGGTAATGGTGCTTCAAAATGCATCTTTTCCTCTGTCATGGGATGAACTATATCCAAGGTCCTAGAATGCAAGGCCTGGCCTATGATAGGGAAGTCCATCTTACGGTAGCCATAAAAAGGATCATTAACCACAGGGTGACCAATATAGGCAAAGTGCACACGAATTTGATGAGTCCGCCCTGTTTCTAAAACACATTCCACTAAGGTGTGATGGCCATACCGTTCCACCACAGTAAAATGAGTAACCGCCTCTTTAGAGTTTTCAAAGACTACGGCCATCTTCATGCGGTCTTTGGGATGACGCCCTATAGGAGCCTTAATAGTCCCCTTCTCTTCCGTAATATTGCCCTGTACCAAGGCGTAGTAAGAACGACGAGCCGAGTGAGCCTTCACTTGGGCTGCTAAGCCAATATGGGCAGCATCATTTTTTGCTGCCATCATGACACCAGACGTATCCTTATCCAAGCGATGGACAATACCAGGGCGAATTTCTCCATTGATACCTGATAAATCCTTACAATGGAATAGCAAGGCATTAACCAAAGTCCCGCTATAATTTCCCAAAGCTGGATGGACAACCATACCACGAGCCTTATTAAGGATAATAATATCATGGTCCTCATAGAGGATGTTCAAAGGGATATCCTCTGGAACAATTTCGGTCGCTTCCGGTTTTGGGATGGACCAAACTACATGGTCTCCTTCATTAAGACGGCTATTAGCCTTAGCCTTTTTACCATTAAGAATTACATGACCATCCTTGATAATAGTTTGAATAAAAGACCGAGACCCTTCTATATGGTCAGTAAAAAAAAGATCCAAGCGCAAGCCCTGCCCCTCTTGGGGCACTTGTACATCATGTGTATTCATTACTCATCCTCACTATCACTTGTAATCATATAGTAGGCCACCAAGAGGATCCCTATCACAATTCCTATATCAGCTACATTAAAAATGGGCCAGATAAGAAAATCGAAGAAGTCTACAACCCCCTCTTGAACAAAACGATCGATGGCATTGCCTACGGCACCCGCCAATAGCAAGCCTGTACCAATCTTAAGATAGCTTGGTCCCTTGGCGATTTCCTTATACTTGGAAATCATGCAAGCAAATAGAATGACTACAATAGCCAAGAAAAAGATCCGTTGGTCCCGAAGAATACCAAATGCGGCCCCATGGTTCAAAATATAAGTCCAATGAAAAAGGCCTGGAACTACCACGATGGACTGTCCCAAAGCCATATGGGTCTGTACATAATATTTAGAAGCTTGGTCTACTATGAGCCAAGCGAGTGTAACAATATAAAACACAGGCAACCTCAAATAAAACGAGTCTGTCCTAACAGTCCCCTAAGACAATAAGAGTGTTACCAACAACTAGTAACACTACTTATTTATTATACGATAGCCTCTTTTTAGGAGCAATAAAAAAAGCCCCTCATAAGGGGCTTTTTTGTGAGCTCAAGATTATTGAGCGGAGATAGCGGATACTGGGCAAACAGCTTCGCAAGAACCGCAATCGATGCAAGCATCGCCAATAACGTATTGAGTTTCACCTTCAGTGATTGTTGCCACTGGGCAAACAGATGCACAAGAACCACATTTGATACAAGCGTCAGAAATAACTCTCATGATAAACCTCCAAATATATAGCTTAATTGTTATCATTTAAAATTAGGCACTTGCCTTACTACGTTCTCATTATCACACAGGCCCTTCCCTTTGTCAAACAATTTAAAAGCTAAATTCCTATTATTTTTTTGCAAGTTTCCATTGCATTAAATTCATGATAAACCGCTATTTAACAGTATTTGATATTATTTATCATTTTCTAATTCCCTAGTAAACCACCAAGGATTTTACCACGACATGACTAATATGATGTTCTCATTTAAGCCCTTATTAATTTTTGATACTATTCTCAATATATAACAATATGCAAAATACTATAGTTAGATCCGTCTAAGAGAAATACTGTAAAGGCAATTTAAGACCAGGGTAAAACAAGAGTAAAACAAGAGCTTACGAAGTGCTAATACATGTAAAAAGGGCTCCCTAAGGAGCCCCTATATGCCTAGACAGTATTCAACTTTTCTATAAAGATTCTAGCAACTATGAAACTAGCCTAAAACTAGCCTAAAACTAGCCTAAAACGATCATAGGACCACCAGCCGGAACGGTTTGCCCCGCTTCAACAAGAACTTCAGATACTACAGCATCAGCTTGTGCAAAGATTTCGTTTTCCATCTTCATAGCTTCCAAGGTGAGGAGTAAGTCCCCCTTCTTAACGGTTTGACCGACAGTGACAGCTACAGCGATAACCTTACCTGGCATAGGCGCATTCACCGTATTAGCACCAGCGGCTACAGTAGGTGCCGCTTGTGGCGTTGGTGCGGCTACAGGAGCTGGAGCTGGTGCTGTAGTTGCCGCCTTAGGCGCAGATGGTGCTTTACTAGCAGGCTTATTAGACTTTACTTCTTCGACTTGTACTTCATAGGATTTACCATTAACAGTGACGTTAAAAGTTTTCATAATTGGTCCCCCAGTTAATTCTTATAAGGATTTGTGTGCTTGGAAGCGACCTTCCAAAGCCCAGTTGCTCATAGTTTGTGCCAATGGACGAATGGATGCAACTTGTGCAGGAGAGTAACCCATAGCACAAACAGCGCCCATAATAACAGCCACTAGCTCTTCATCCAAATCATGTAGCGCATAGCGCGTTGTTTTAGCGAGCCGTGCAGGCGGCACTACAGGAATCTTAGGTTGTGGTGCAATCACCACAGGGGCTTCCACGCGAACTGGGGCCAGCACCTTTTTCGTTTCTTGTTCAGGCACCTCTTGTTCAAGTGCCTCCGTGTCAGGTGTTACTGCCGCTACGATAATTTCCTTGCCCTTGGCCATATTGATGACAACCCAGGCGATGATGATAGCAGCGATAATGATGGCAATTATGCCCACCACATACACGAACATAGGAATTTGTGATAATACTTCCATAAGCCCCTCCTACAATGGCATATTGCCATGTTTTTTAACAGGACGGCTTTCCCGTTTAGTAGCTAACATAGCCAAGGCATTGACGATATAAGGGCGGGTTTGTTGTGGTTCAATAACACCGTTTACATAGCCTCGTTCAGCAGCCTTATATGGTGTAGCAAACTCACGTACATATTCTTCTGTTTTAGCTTCCTTATCAGCGTCCTTGCGGAAGATGATATTAGCTGCCCCTTGTGGCCCCATAACTGCGATTTCCGCGGTTGGCCATGCAAAGACTTGGTCAGCCCCCAAGTGTTGGGAACACATAGCAATATAAGCACCGCCGTAAGCCTTACGAGTGATAATAGTTACTTTAGGTACAGTGGCTTCGCAATATGCATAGAGCATCTTAGCACCATGGCGGATAATTCCCCCCCACTCTTCCTTAGTACCAGGCAAGAAACCTGGTACATCTACAAAGTTAACCAAAGGAATATTAAAAGAATCACAGAAACGGATAAAGCGAGCTGCCTTATCAGAAGCATTGATATCGAGGCAACCAGCCATAACATTTGGTTGGTTAGCCAAGAGTCCTACTGGTTTACCATCAAAACGAGCAAAGCCGATGATAATATTTTGTGCGTAGGATGCCTGTACTTCAAAGAAGTCCCCATCGTCAACAACAGCCCGGATAACATCTTTCATATCATAAGGCATATTAGGATTATCAGGCATAAGATCATTTAAGAACTCATCCATGCGATTAGGATCATCCGTAGGTTCAAGGCTTGGTGCTTGATCTACATTGTTACTTGGCAAGAAGGTCAATAATTGACGAATTTGTTGAATACAGTCCATTTCATCTTGCGCTGCAAAATGGGCTACGCCGGATACCGCATTGTGCGCAGCAGCCCCACCGAGGGCTTCTGCCGTCACCTCTTCACCAGTTACAGTTTTGATAACTTGAGGACCGGTAATGAACATTTGAGAGGTATCTCTCACCATGAAGATAAAGTCTGTAATGGCAGGAGAATATACGGCACCCCCTGCACATGGCCCCATAATAACTGAGATTTGAGGGATTACACCAGAGGCTTGAGTGTTTTGGAAGAACATACGGCCAAAGCCACCCAAGGCATCAATGCCCTCTTGGATACGTGCCCCACCGGAATCGTTGATGCCGATAATAGGTGCACCCATCTTCAAAGCCATTTCTTGAATGCGAACAATCTTATTAGCGTGCATTTCCCCCAAGGACCCACCAGCTACAGTAAAATCTTGAGCGTAAGCATAAACTAACCGACCTTCAATGGTACCATAACCTGTTACTACACCATCAGCAGGTAATTCTTTTTTCTCTTGACCAAAGTTGGTACAACGATGTTTTACCAATTGATCCATTTCGACAAAGCTATTTTCATCAAACAATGCGATCAAGCGTTCACGAGCGGTCATCTTCCCTTGCTTATGTTGTTTTTCTACAAGGGCCTCACCGCCGCCTTCTTGGACAGCGTCCAACTTGGCGCGCAATGCATCAATTTTTTCTTGTACTAATGACATATATGCCTCCTAGTGCACATTAAATTACATATCTATCATACCGCAAAGTGAGGGCATTTTCTAGTACCAAGTAATAAAACTTAGTACTAATCATACAAAGCCCTCTAGGACGAAAAAACTGCACCACCATAGGGTCTAAGCCGAGTGAAAGTGCAGTTGAAAATAGTCTATCCCTCTATCTGGGTAAGCCTATTGTCCTTGTTGACCAAATCAACTTTCTTCCAAGACTTAGATGACTTAATCAAGGCCGCCCCCCACCCTAAGAGTTGCCAGAATATAATATTAACTTGATGGCTATAGAGCTCGTGGTCGGATAGACCAGACACAAGCATGGCTACAACCAAGGCTGCCACCCCATAGTGGGCAGCTCGCATAAAGCGAGTTCCTTTGAGACGGCTAGCCTTAAGGACATGACCCAAAAAAGTTGCCATTAGAATTAAGGTCCCAGGTATACCGATTTCTGCTAAATAATTCAGGTACATATTATGTGCATGGAACATACGAATCACAGGGTCCTGAATAAAGTAGTTATAATCTGGGTAGACCTTGATAAAGGTATTCCATCCCGTCCCTAGGATAGGATAGTCTTTGATAATATAGGAGGTAGAATCCCAAAGAGCCCACCGCATAGCAGAAGATGTATCTGTCCCCATAAAGAGGGACCAAAGGCGAACTGCCACCTCCCCATGGTAGAAGAAGAGAACGATAGGCACCAATAAGAAGGTCAGGAAGATTCTCCTATCCACGGCGACTGCCCAATAGAAGACCATAGCAGCGAAGGAAATCCAAATTCCCCTAGAATAGGTCAAGAGCATACAGAGAATTAAGAGGATAGTTATAGGCAAAACCTTAAAAACAGACCTGTAATCCTTAGCTTTCCCATAGACCAAAAGATAGGACCCTACCACGGCCAAAGCCATGAGCAAATAGGCCCCCAAGAGATTAGGGTTAAGTAAAGTCGATGCCATCCTGCGCTTGAGTTCTGGAAAGGCCTGTGGATCTACCCATTCCTGCATTTCAGGAATGGGTACCAATATATACTGATAAAGACCAATCAAACAGACAAAAAAGGCAGACCCTAAGAATACTTCTAAGAAGCGTCGTCTCTGTTCGGCCCCCACCATATAAGTGGACATGAGGAAGTAAATTCCCACTGCCGGCAGAACTTGGTAAGTCCAACCTCCTAACGACCAAAGGGCATAGTGAGAAGTAATCGACGAGAGTCCCGACCAAGCCAAAAAGGCTAATACAAGATAAGACAAGTAGCCACTCGGCTTATGTATATCACCCCTACGCAGACTATCATAAGCCCCCAATAGCATAGCCAACCAGAGGGCTACGTCCCCCGCCATAGGCTGGAGAGGCATGAGAAAAGCTACTGCATAGATTAAATATTCAATTATGCGGACTCGTGTCCATCGTTTTGGCGTATCCATTGGCGCGCCCATCCTAATATATAAAGGGAACCACAGACGGCAATCACATCCCCTTCTTGTGTTGCATTTACTGCCGCTGTTAAGGCTTGATACATGGACTCCATAGGCTTAGCATGCGGACCAATTGCAGAGGCTAAATCTTGAGCTGTCAGAGATCTAGGTGTCGGTGCCAGGAGCGTGTAGACACAATCTTGTGGATTGACAATCTTATCGATAATGGTCCCATAATCCTTATCCTTTAGGATAGCCATAATCAAGGTCTTAGGTCGTGATCCAAAGAGTTCTTCATAGGTATCATGGAAGGACTGAGCCCCTCCTGCGTTGTGAGCCCCATCCAAAATGAGGGTGCGTCCTCGGTAGGATATTATTTCAAAGCGGCCTGGCCATTGGGCTAAACTCAAGCCAGCCCGGCAATTATCTGCTTGAATTCGAGAATCCCCAGCCATCAATATTTCTAAAGCCATCCAGGCGCAAGCTATATTGTCTGCTTGGTGAGGGCCCAACATACGTGTCCTCAAGCTTACATCTGGATAGGTGCAAATATGATTACTGACTAACTCTACAGCAGAGGTATCTACACGAACCACTTGAAGAAGACCTTCTATTTCACGGTTACCCACAGTAAAATCACGGCCTAAAGCATAGCAACGGGAACCATGTTCCACAGCTGTATCTTGAATGATGGACAAGGCTTCCCCTTTCGCCCCTGTAACTACAGGAACCGTTTCCTTAATAATCCCAGCCTTATGAAGGGCAATGGAATCGATAGTAGACCCGCAGTAGGCTGTATGGTCTAAGGAAACATTAGTGATGATAGATAGGGCCGGTTGTTCTAGTACATTAGTCGAATCCAAGAGCCCTCCTAAGCCCACCTCGATGACTGCGTAGTCTACTCTCTCCTGAGCAAAATAGAGAAAGCCTGCTGCCGTGAGAGCTTCAAATTGAGTTGGGCTTTCCATTCCTTGACTGGTCAAGCTTTCAATGGCTGTTCTAACAGCACCTATAACCCGACAAAAGTCGTCTTCAGGAATAAGGTCTGTACCAATGACAAATCGTTCCCTATACGACTCAAGGTGAGGCGATGTAAATCGCCCCACCTTGAGTCCATTATTAATCAAGGCATACCCCAAATAAGCCGTAAGAGACCCCTTACCATTAGTCCCTGTTACATGAATGGTTGCATAGGATCTCTCTGGATGACCCAAGCGATCCATTAAAGCACGAATCCGATCTAGTCCTGGCATAATACCAAAGGATGATAAACTTTCTAAATAGGTCAGTGCTTCCTCGTATGTCATGGAACCTCCTAGAGCGTCTTTAAGAATTCTTCCCGTTCTAATAATGCTTCTTGTTTTGCCTTATATTCCGTTAATTTTTCTTTTTCTTTAGCAACCACTGCTTCTGGAGCTTTAGCTAAGAAGCCTTGGTTGTTGAGCTTGCCTTCTAGGCGAGCAATTTCTTTTTGAACGGTCGCCTTTTCCTTAGCAATCCGTTCCCTTTCCTTGTCCCCATCGATGAGATCTTTGAGGAGGAGATAAGCTTCCAGACCATTAACAACTGCTACCGTAGCATTTTCAGGTTTTGCCGCATCCGCTTCCAAAACTTGAACTTGGTCAGCCCAAGCCAAAGTCTTGAAGTAATCTTCATGGTCTTGTACGGTGGTACGTAAGGATTCATCCGTTACGGCCAAAATAACCGATGCTTTTTTGCCCAAAGGAACATTCATTTCAGCCCGCATATTGCGAATACCCTTGATGGCCTCCATAACTACTTCCATGTGACGAGCCGCTTCCTTATTATCCCCTAAGGAAATGGCCTGAGGCCAAGGGGCAATGACGATGGATTCACCTTGGTGTGGCAAGTGTTGCCAAATGTGTTCTGTCACGAATGGCATAAATGGATGTAACAATTCCAACATATGGCGCAAGATAGTTACCAAGAGGTATTGTACCACAGCTCGATCTCGACCATTATCCTTATTATAGAGGCGAGGTTTAGCTAATTCGATATACCAATCGCAGTAGGTATTCCAAATGAAATCATAAACAGTGCTAGCCGCTTCACCCAATTCAAATTTATTGAGATTATCGGTTACGGAAGCAAGGGTTTCATTGTATTTTTCAATAATCCACTTATCCGCCAATGTAAGATCATCATGACTTGGCTTGAATATTTCATCAAAGCCATCCAGGTTCATCAAAACAAACTTGGATGCATTCCAAATCTTGTTGGCAAAGTTACGATTAGCCTCAACCCGTTCCATGTAAAAACGCATGTCGTTGCCAGGTGTATTACCTGTAACAAGAGTAAAGCGGAGGGCATCTGCCCCATATTGATCGATGACTTCCAATGGATTAATTCCATTGCCCAAGGACTTCGACATCTTGCGACCTTGGCTATCCCGTACGAGACCATGGATAAAGACGTGTTTAAATGGTTTTTCGCCCATGAATTCCAAGCCTTGGAAAATCATGCGTGCAACCCAGAAGAAGATGATATCATAGCCGGTCACAAGGACAGATGTAGGATACCATTGTTTGAGTTCTTCCGTCTTATTAGGCCAGCCCATAGTAGCAAATGGCCACAAGGCAGAAGAGAACCAGGTATCGAGTACGTCAGGGTCTTGCTTTAAGTTGTGGCTGTGACACTTAGGACACTCCGTTACATCCTCACGAGATACGATAGTTTCACCACACTCTTGACAGTACCAAGCTGGAATTCGATGGCCCCACCAGAGTTGGCGAGAAATACACCAGTCTCGAATAGATTCAAGCCAATTAGTATAGGTTTTAGTAAACCGTTCTGGAACGAACTCTATATCACCATCCTTAACCACCTCAAGGGCTGGTTCAGCTAATGGTTTCATATCTACAAACCATTGTTTAGATGTGATTGGTTCCACGATAGTATGGCAACGGGAGCAATGACCTACTGCATGGTCGTGATCTTCAATTGTTACCAAGAGGCCTTGTTCGTCTAACTCTTTAACGACCCCTTTACGAGCCTCTTCTCGTGTCATACCTGAGAAGTCCCCTGTCTTATCATTCATGGTCCCATCTAGGTTCATAACTAAGATAGATTCCAAGTGATGGCGTTGACCCATTTCAAAGTCATTCGGGTCATGGGCTGGCGTAATTTTTACGCAACCTGTACCGAAAGAGGCATCTACATAATCATCCGCAATAATTGGAATTTGGCGGTTGACGAATGGCAAGAGTAGGTGCTTACCGATGATATCTTGGTAGCGTTCGTCATCAGGATTAACCGCTACAGCTACGTCTCCAAACATAGTTTCAGGACGGGTAGTCGCTACAGTTACAAATCGGCCTTCTTCCCCCACTACTGGGTACTTGATATACCACAAGTGACCATGTTCATCTTCATGTTCTACTTCTACATCAGAGAGGGCGGTCTGGCAGCGAGGGCACCAGTTGGTAATCCGTTCTCCTCGGTAAATGAGACCTTTTTCATAAAGGGATACGAATACTTCACGGACTGCATGGTAGTAGCCTTCGTCGAGGGTAAATCGCTCCCGGCTCCAGTCACAGGAAGCACCTAAGGAACGAATTTGTTTTACGATGGTATCACCGTATTCTTTTTTCCAGTCCCATACGCGCTTAACGAACTCTTCACGGCCTAAGTCATAGCGGCTTTTACCTTCCTGCTTAGCCAACATTTCTTCTACCTTGATTTGGGTAGCAATCCCCGCATGGTCAGTACCAGGCATCCAAAGTACGTTATAGCCTTGCATCCGTTTAAAACGAATCAAAATATCTTGTAAAGTATTGTCCAAAGCATGTCCCATATGGAGCATACCTGTAACATTTGGAGGTGGCAAAACGATGGAGAAAGGTTCTTTATTAGGATCTACTTCTTCGTGAAAGTACCCTTCATTTTCCCAGAATGAGTACCATTTTTTTTCAATTTCTCCTGGATTATATGTAGTCAAATTTTCGTAGGTTTTCATGCTGCCTCCCAAATAAATTTATTTTTTCATTATCTTACCGACAATAAATACCCCTGATTCATAGAGGACAATCATCGGTAAGGCAATCATGGATTGTGAAAACACATCAGGTGTAGGCGAAACAACGGCGCCGATAATAAAGGATAAGAGGATAAAAATCTTTCGCTTAGCCTTAAGGAACTTGGATGTAATCAAGTTGAAATAGCCCAAAATCGTAATGATCAAGGGAGTTTCAAAAATAATCCCAAAAGGAAGAATAAAGGAAATGACAAAATCCACATATTGGCCAAAGCTAAAGAGCGGTTGTAATTCCTCTGTGGAAAAACCAATGAAGAACTTAACTGCTGCCGGCAGAACAAACGCATAGGAGAATACAATTCCCGCCCCGAATAAACCGATAGCAGTCGGTAGAATCCAATTGGTTAACTTCCTCTCTCGCTGTGATAAGGCGGGGGCCACAAAAGACCAAACCTGATAGAGAACCACAGGCGATGCCACGATGGTGCCAGCCACCAAGGCCACCTTCATATAGGTAAAGAAGGCTTCTGTAGGCCTCATATAATAGAGTTTACCTGCAGGTGCCACAATTAGCGCCATAATCTCATCTACAAAGTAGTAACAGACACAGGCGCCCACTAGGATAGCCGCTACCATAATGATAATGCGGTGACGAAGCTCGGTCAAATGCCCCACCAAGGAGATTTCCCGGGCCTCATCGAGCATCTTCTGCTCCATCTCAGTCATAGGGGTCTCAGGTAGTGGAGTCTCTTCATCTGGCATATACGCTAAAGCATTGGCTACCGTCCCTAAGGATTCATCTTGATTAGCAGCCTGAGCTGCAGCCTTATAAGCCGCCTGTTGACGGGCTAACTCTTGTTGCCGCTTCTTTTGTCGAAGTACGCTATCCAGAGATGGCCGTTTAGGTGGATACTCATAGTCTGTCGCTTTAAACGCTTCCATCCTTACGCCTTTCTACTGGCCAAGCCATCCACAACCTTATAGAGAATTTCCTTACCTACAAAATCAGGCAAACAATCAAGAGCCTCCAAGGCATCTTGCCGATATTTAGCTTCCAAGGCCAAAGTATTTTCAAGACCTCCTTGAGCCACTACATAATCGATAATTCCTTGAGAATTACCTCCATGCCTTAAGGCTCTTACATCTGCTTCCAATTGGTCCTTATTTTGATCGGTCACAATAGAGAGGAGCGGATAGGTCAAGAGGCCTTCCTTGAGATCATTCCCCACTGGTTTACCCGTACTTTCAGAAGTTTCTCGGTAATCCAAAATATCATCTGTAATTTGGAAGCCCATCCCCAAGGCATGACCATAGGCCTTTAACAGTCTAATGTGGTCGGGAGACCAAGAACCCAAGAGCCCACCCAATTCCATACAGGCTTCCAAAAAGTCTGCTGTTTTCTTTTGGGTTTTAGCTAGATAGCGGTCCATCCCTTGGTCCATGCGATAGGCATCTTCCATCTGCATGAACTCCCCTTCTACCAAGCAGGTAATGACATGGGAGAAAATCCGCAGATACTCCATAGAATCCATACGGGATACATAATGAAAGGCCTTAGCAAAGAGATAATCACCAGAGAGAATGGCCACCTTATTACCTTTATGGGTATGAATGGTAGACTCTCCGCGCCGGATATCGGCCTGGTCTAACACATCATCATGGATGAGGGTAGCTAGGTGTAACATCTCAACAGCGGCTGCTATATGAACCCGATCTTCTAGTTTAGACCCATGACCTGCGTTGGCGATGAGGAGGACCAATTGAGCCCGTAAGCGCTTACCGCCCGCGGCCGATAAGGGCGCTACAAGAGCATTAAAGTCACTGGCATCAGAGGTGAATTCCTCGTTTAAGTTAGCTTCCACAGCCACGAGGTCTTGCGCCAAGACGGCTTTCATATTGTCTTTTGTAAACTCCATTAGTGACCGTCTCCTTTAATAATTTCATTAATACAAGCTTGTAATTTATCCCGTCCCATATGCTTCAAAGAACTATAGGGAATAGGTGGTCTATCCGTAGGAAATTGGGTGGCAATAGCACTAAGCGACTTTTGTCGTTCCGAGGAATTGAGCTTATCCATCTTTGTCATGACGATTTGCAGGGGAACCCCCGCTTCTTTAAGCCAGTTGAAGGCTTCTTGGTCGATAGGCAAATCAGGATGACGACTATCAATCAAGAGGCAAAGAAGCATAAGCCGATCTGAATTAAGGATATAGTCAGAAATGAAACCAGACCATAGGGACTTGGCCTTGCGGTCTGTTTTTGCATAACCATAGCCAGGCAGATCCACCAGGTACCAATGGTAGCGTCGTTCTTGATCTTCGTTAATATCCTCTTTAGATTCGATAGCAAAGAAGTTAATGGTCCGTGTTTTCCCCGGTGTACCCGATACGAGAGCTAATCCTCTATGGTTGCAAAGAGAGTTAATGAGGGATGATTTTCCCACATTAGACCGCCCTAAAAAGGCCACTTCTACCGTATCACCCTCTGGGTATTGATCCGGTCTAACCGCAGATGCTACATATTGGGAGGCAATGATGCGCGGTCCAGCTACTTCTTTTCTCGTATATTGAGGCTTTGGACCCTTGGCCTTAACTTGTTTTTTCTTTTGCATATCCAGACCTTCCCTAACAAGATAACTATTATAAGAGAGCTTTTGCCAAGACTTCATCCATTGTCTTGACAGGCGTGATAATAAGTCCTTCCTTAACAGAATCAGGAAGTTCTTCGATATCCTTTTCATTCCCCTTAGGGATGAGAACTTCTTTCACACCGTAAGCTAAGGCAGCCAAGAGTTTTTCCTTGAGTCCGCCGATTGGCAATACACGGCCCCGTAAAGTAATTTCACCCGTCATAGCGATATCAGATCGAACTTTACGGTTAGTCAAGGCAGATACCATAGCCAAGGTCATGGTAATACCTGCTGATGGGCCGTCCTTAGGTGTGGCTCCCTCTGGCAAATGAACGTGAATATCCATCGTCTTGTAGAAATCAGACTGGATCTTAAGAGCCTTAGCGTTGTGGCGAATATAGGACATAGCCGCTTGGCCGGATTCCTGCATAACCTTACCTAGGCTTCCCGTAAGAGCTAACTTACCGGTACCATCCATAGTGGACGCTTCACAAGGCAAGACAACGCCCCCTACAGAAGTCCAAGCAAGTCCACACACGAGGCCTACTTGTGGCCGTTTTTCACGAACTTCTTCAACAAAGATAGGAGCCCCCAGGTAGTCTGGCAGATTCTTAGTAGTAATCTTAGGTGCTACCTCTCCATCTTCTACAATTTTATAGGCCACCTTACGGCAGACCTTGGCGATGGTTTTCTCAAGTCGACGAACGCCGGCTTCACGAGTATATTGGGAAATAATCTTTTTCAAAACTGCGTCAGAGAGCTTGAATTTATGGTCTTCCAAACCGTTCTTTTTAATTTGCTTAGGCGCCAAATAGCGTTTAGCAATTTGAAGTTTTTCCTCCTCCATGTAAGAAGACAACTCTATGACTTCCATCCGGTCCATAAGAGGGCCCGGAATGTTAGATGCCACATTAGCTGTAGTAATCCAGAATACATCAGAGAAGTCGAAAGGAAGTTCAATAAAGTGGTCACTAAAGGTTGAGTTCTGTTCTGGGTCCAAGACTTCTAAGAGAGCGGAAGAAGGATCTCCTTTATAGTCAGAAGCCAACTTATCTACTTCATCAAGGAGGAATACAGGATTCTTAACCCCTGCATTCTTAATACCTTGAATCATGCGACCTGGCAAGGCTCCGATATAGGTCCGACGATGGCCACGGATTTCTGCTTCATCCCGCACCCCACCAAGAGCAGCCCGTACAAATTTACGGTTCATAGCTTTGGCAATGGAAGAAGCAATAGATGTTTTACCGACACCTGGAGGGCCCACCAAGCAGAGGATAGATCCACCCAAATTACCGGTCAACTTACGGACAGCCAAAAATTCTAAGATACGCTTTTTAACCTTTTCTAAGCCATAATGATCAGCATCCAAGATATCCTTAGCCTGTTTAATATCTAGGGTGTCATCAGAGGAAATATTCCAAGGCAATTCAAGGACCCAATCCAAGTAATTACGTAAAATAGTCGCTTCTGGCATCATTTGAGGCATACGGGCATAGCGAGAAATTTCCTTATCGATTTTCTCATAGGTTTCAGGACTCAAATCCAAAGTTTTGAGTTTAGCACGAAGTTCTTCTGCTTCTTGGTCTGGATCCCCCTTATCGCCCAATTCTTCATGGATAACGCGGATTTTTTCACGAAGGAAATATTCTTTTTGTTGTTTTTCCATGGATTGGCGAACCTGATTATTGATAGAATTTTCCAATTCTGCAATTTGTAGTTCTGTATTCAATATGCCCACAATCATATTAAGGCGGTGAGCTACATTAAGTTCTTCCAACAGTTGTTGTCGACGATTATTATCAACAGGCAACAAGAAAGCCACTTGGTCGGCAAAAGCAGATGGATCTTTTTGATCAGCCACCCGACCCAAGCCTTCTTCTGTAATAGACTTACTAGACTCTGCCCAGGTATTGAATTTAGCTTCCACCAAACGACGGTAAGCTTCCAATTCTACATCATCATCGTAGACAGAGTGCAAGCGGTCATAATCGCCCACATAGTAAGGGTCTGTAGAGGTAAAATTAAGAACCATGATACGGCTAATGCCCTCTACTAAGATCCGTACAATACCGCCAGGAAGGCGTAACATTTGTTTAATTTTTACCAGGGTACCCACCCTTCCCACTTCGTGGATGGTAGGGTTTTCTATATCATCATCCTTTTGAGCTACCACTGCTAAAATGCGGTCGTGTTCCATAGCTGCTTCTACAGCGCGGATGGATTTTTCTCTTCCAATGTCTAGGTGAATGACGAGATCAGGATAAACCACCATACCACGTAGGGGTACTGTTGGAATTCCTTGTTCTAATACGTTCATACATCCTCCTTATATATATAAAAGGCACTCATCCCTCTTGAAATGAGTGCCTTTGAAAGTATCAATAGACTAGTGTCTTACTCATTTTTGAGTATTTGTTCGCCTGTGCCTGTAACAGATTCACGGGTAATAATACAAGTTTTTACCGATTGATCGGATGGCACTTCATACATTACATTTTTCATTACCTTTTCAATAATGGCACGCAAACCACGGGCACCAGTTTTACGTTGTAAAGCCAGATCGGCAATTGTTTCCAATGCTTCTTGTTGGAATTCGAGCGTTACTCCATCCATTTCAAGGAGCTTTTTGTATTGCTTAGTCAAAGCATTTTTAGGTTGTGTGAGGATTTGAATCAAAGCATCTCGATCCAAGAGTTCTAAGCTTACCATGACTGGTAAACGGCCAATAAACTCTGGAATGAGGCCAAATTTAAGCAAATCTTCTGGTTCCACCTCTCTAAGGATAGCAGAAATATCCTTTTCATCGGACCGTTCGATGTCTGCACCAAAGCCCAACGTCTTCTTGGCAGTCCGCTTAGTGATGACCTTGTCCATACCATCAAAGGCGCCACCACAAATAAAGAGAATGTTAGTCGTATCGATTTGAATCATCTCTTGGTTAGGATGTTTCCGCCCCCCTTGCGGTGGCACAGATGCAACCGTTCCTTCTAGAATTTTTAGAAGAGCCTGTTGTACCCCTTCACCGGATACATCGCGGGTGATAGATACATTTTCAGACTTCTTAGCGATTTTATCAATCTCATCGACGTAGATGATACCCCGTTCAGCCCGTGACACATCACCATCGGCTGCCTGAATTAGCTTGAGGAGAATGTTTTCCACATCTTCCCCCACATAACCAGCCTCTGTCAAGCTGGTCGCATCAGCGATGGCAAAAGGCACCTGCATAATCTTAGCGAGGGTCTGAGCCAAGAGTGTCTTACCAGACCCTGTAGGGCCAATGAAAAGCACATTGGATTTTTGTATTTCCACACCATCATCGCCCACTTCTGTTTGTAAGCGCTTGTAATGATTATAAACGGCTACAGCTAAGGATTTCTTGGCCTCATCCTGACCAATGACATACTCATCTAGATGGGCTTTAATTTCCTTAGGGGTTGGTACATCTTTTAATTCTTCTGCCAGATCATCCGCTTCCGGCTCTAATTCATCAGCTAAGATGCCTTCGCAAACCTCTACGCATTCGTCGCAGATATACACATTAGGGCCGGCGATGAGCTTCTTAACTTCATCCTCACTGCGGCCGCAGAAAGAACAACGTTTTGTCTTATTGTTATCAGAACTCACGTCTTACCTCCCCTATTTTTCATCCCCAAAGGACGTTCTAAAATTTGGTCAATCAAGCCATAATCAAGAGCATCCTGAGCGCTCATGAAGTTGTCCCGATCCGTATCGCGAGCTACCACGTCTATGTCTTGTCCAGACCGCTCAGCCAAGATAGCATTCAATTCTTCACGCATTCGCAAGATCTCGCGGGCGTGGATTTCAATTTCAGAGGCTTGCCCTTGGACCCCACCCAATGGTTGGTGGATCATCACCCGTGCATGAGGCAAGGCATAGCGCTTACCCTTGGCACCAGCCGTAAGAAGAACGGCCCCCATAGAGGCGGCAGAGCCCACGCAAATAGTTGATACATCGGGTTTGATGTATTGCATGGTATCAAAAATAGCCATCCCTGCTGTCACAACACCACCAGGGCTATTAATATAGAGATGAATATCCTTATCTGGATCTTCTGCCTCTAAAAAGAGTAATTGCGCAATGACACCATTAGCAACAGAGTCATCAATAGGCCCCCCCAAAAAGACGATGCGGTCTTTGAGCAAGCGGGAATAAATATCATAAGAACACTCACCGCGTTCTGTTTGTTCAACTACCATAGGTAGGTACATAATTTCACCATACCCGTGCCAGTCGACAGATTGTTCAAAGTAGCAAAAGGGAGAAAGCCAGAAAATCTGACTTTCTCTACACTTTACTTGCTTATGTAATTAGGAAGTAGCGCTAATTATTTAGCAGCTTCAGCCCCTTTAGCATTATCTACGATGAAACGAGCTGCTTTTTTGCGAGCTACAGAGCCTGCCAACATGGATACACGGCCTTCTTTAGCAATAATATCCCAAACCTCTTGTGGGTTAGCACCAAAGTTTTGCGCCATCATGAAAATTTCGCGGTTCATATCGTCTGGTGTAACTTCAATTTTTTCTTCTACTGCAATAGCATCAAGAACGAGGTCAGTGCGTACGTTTTCAGCAGCGGTTTCCTTGTACTCTTCACGCAATTCTTCTACAGTTTTATTGGAGAATTTGAGGTAATCTTCCAATTTAAGGCCACGGCCTTCCATAGACATAGCCAATTCTTGAATCATTTGTTCAACGCGATCTGCGACCATCACTTCAGGGATATCAACTTCTGCATTTTCAACAGCTGTTTTGATCAATTCACCATTATATGCGTCAACAGCACGGCGTTCAGCATCTTCTTCCATTTTCTTGCGAAGGTCTGCTTTAAGTTCTGCAATTGTTTCATAGGAGGAATTAGCTTTTGCGAATTCATCGTTCAATTCAGGCAATTGTTTACGTTTAATGTCATGAATGTGTGTAGCGAATTCTGCTTCTTTACCAGCCAAATCAGCTACAAAGTAGTCTTCAGGGAAAGTAACTTTTACAGTTACATCATCACCAGCTTTGGCACCAACAAGTTGATCTTCAAAACCAGGAATGAAGTTGCCAGAACCGATTTGCAATGGGTAGGATTTACCTTCACCGCCATCGAAAGCTTTGCCGTCAACAGTACCTTTGAAGTCGATGACTGCGAAGTCGCCTTGTTCCACCTTAGCATCCTTGTCTGCAACAACCATTTCCGCTTGTTGTTCAGCGATATTTTTCAATTGATCTTGAATTTGTTCGTCAGTTACCTTAGCTTCTTCTTTTTTAGCGTCCAAGCCTTTGTATTCACCCAATTTAACATCAGGGCGTTTTGTTACAGTTGCTTTGAAGATGAGGTCTTTACCTTCTTCAAATTGTACTTGTTCGATTTCAGGTTGGGACACAGGAACGATTTTATTTTCTTGCAAAGCAGCTGTGTAGTTTTGGTTAACGAGGAAATCGTAAGCTTCGTTCAAAACAGCTTCTTTACCATAGTTCATTTCGATGACATTGCGTGGTGCTTTACCTTTACGGAAGCCAGGAACGTTCACTTGGGAAGCAATGCGTTTTACCGCTGCTTTAATACCAGCCGCAACATCAGCAGCAGGTACTTCGATAGTTAATTCTACAACGTGTTGGTCAACGTTTTTAAGAGTTGCTTTCATTTAAAATATGTCCTCCATAGATAGGGCTTAGAGCCCAACTTTCTGTAGTATATTATGCACTACTCATAATACCATACATCCTTCATTAGTGCAAACCGCCTAAAGCCTTGAAAGACGCATAAAAAGAGGGCCTCCTAGGACCCTCTTCTTTCTTCTACAAGATGATAGATGATTACCATTCTTAACTAGTTCCAAAACTTCTAGAACTAGTCGTTTTCCTTAGCAATCAATTCGATAACATCGCGACGAGCAATTTCACCGATTAAGTGATTCTTTGCATCCACTACAGGAACTGTCTTCAAATGTTTGTCCAACATCACGGCAACCACTTCTTCTACATCTTCATCAGCTTTAGCAGTAATAACCTCTTCTGTCATTAATTCTGCCACAGAGGAGGCCAATAATTTAGTAAATTGTTCATTATATTCGCCAATGCCATTGTAATAAATGGAAGCACCCAAGACATTTACATAATGAGGTACATGAGGACGAATTTTTTTGTAGAGCAAATCCCCTTCCGTAATAATACCCAACAATGTATTTTCTGGGTCTACAACAGATACGGCAGAAATATTATGGCGAACCAAGAGTTTTGCTACGTCTGCAATAGGTGCATCCTTAGCGACAGTAACAGGGTATTTATTCATTACATCTTGTACTTTCATAGTGAACAACCTCCATTTCAATCTTCTTAATTATATATTTCACCGTCAGTGTATATCTTTCCTCTTTTTTTAGCAAGATTTTTTTACCAATGGTAGGGTTCATGGCGATTAATCTTACAAGCCCGGTAGATCTGTTCTACCAAGAGGAGACGTACCATTTGGTGGGTGAAGGTCATGGGGCTAAAGGATAGCTTATAGTCTACAGCTCGTCGGAGGTTTTCCGACACCCCAAAAGCACCACCGATGATAAAGGTCATATCCGACCGCCCATCGACCTCTAGCTTGGAAATGGTCTCAGCCAGCTGCTCAGAGGACATAGGCTTGCCATAAACATCTAAGAGAACCTTGTAGGAATTCTTAGGGGCGGCCTTAAGAAGTCGGTCCCCTTCCTCTTCGACAACTTGAAGACGGTCCGCATCCGATGGCTTGTCACCTATCTTAGATTCATTCAGCTCTTGGATGACAACCCCCCCATAAGGACGGGTCCGCTTGACGAACTCCGCTACCCCTTCACGTAGGTAGGGCTCCTTGAGCTTGCCAATGCATACAATGGTATATTTCATAACTAATTCTTATCCTCTTCATGAAAGCCTTCTTCTCCTTGGTACATGGAGACCCTTCGATCCGGTTGGGCATGAGTTAAGCGCATTTCTGGACCAATCTTTATACCCGCATCGACGATAGTATGGCCCACTGTATAAGTCACCTTCTCCATAGTATTGTTATTCTCTGACCGATGGGCTAAGACGACCTTCATAAAATCAGGTCGCTTCATCATGGTCAAAACTTGAGCTGCCATGGCATTAGATAAATGGCCTTCATCTCCAGAAACGCGTTGTTTTAGGAAAGGAGCATACTTGCCAAAGAAAAGCATATTTTTATCGTAATTGGCTTCCAAGACCAAAAGGTCTGTATGATCTATATGCTCAAGCATATAGTCGGACACCAAACCCGTATCAGTCATAACCGTAGCCTTACAAGCCCCCCCATAATAACACATGGCATGAGGGTCGGCTGCATCATGGCTAACCTTGAAGGGTTCTAAGTCGATAGAACCTAGCGAAAAGGAAGTCTTTGTAATAGGCACCAAACGCTTATCCGGCACTAGGAGTTTATTAGACAAGGCCCGCCAAGTAGCCTCGCGGGTATAAACCGGTAGGTCATATTGCTTGAGTAATTGAGGCAGTCCGTTCACATGATCTGAGTGTTCATGTGAAATAAAAACGCCTTCCACCCGCTCCATACTAATACCCAATTGCTTAAGACCATTTACGATACGGCGACACGATATACCCGCATCATGGAGGATCACAGAATCCCCATATTCGATGGCTGTACAGTTACCCTTAGAACCACTAGCTATAACATGAACAGCCATTTTTTTAGAATCTGTCACAAGAACCTCTCAATCCTGCTAGCAGCCAATAATAACTACGTATGCCTTACTTTTGCAGGCTTTCCAATCGATTAACAAAGTACTTCATAGTATCCTCTAAATTAGGACCGCGGCGGAACATGTCCCCCCCCACCAAAAACATGGTGTCATTACCATAGAGGTCAACCAACTCAGCCAAGCGGGGATCAGTGACCCCACCACCTGGAGAAGGAATGGCTGCTGGCATGGACCCAAAAGGCTCACGAATGGCGGCAGCAATCCGCAAAACCTGTTCTCGGGTAAAGGTAAATCGCCCCCCATAAGATACATAAATTGGCATATCGCCCCCCATCATCCGAGGGATTCGCCCCAGCCATAGGTAGTCAGCAATACCAGATAGGCCCGGCAAGGCAAAGCCTCCCAGCATAGCAGGATGGGATATAATTGGCAAATTCAATTGATCAAAAGAAGCCAACTTATGCATCCAGCCAAAGCCTACTAAGCCCGGTGTGATCATAAGTGCTGTAGCCCCGTTCTCTTTAGCATAAAAAGCTCGCTCCCATACATCAGTACCATCGCCTGACACATTAGCCGCATAAAGAGCCCTATTTCCCGTCGCTTCATTCGCCTCTGCTACAGCGGCTGCACAAGAGGCCACCCGTTCTTTGAAGGCAGAAAACGACTGGTTAGTAATGCCATGATCATCCTTAATAACATCCACCCCACCGCGCGTGTAGGCAGCACACATATTGGCTAGCGTCTTTGTATCCGTCCCCATGGGTTTAACCACGGCCTGAATCATAGGGCGAGTCGGTACCCCAAGGAGTTCTCGTAAGCCTTTAAGACCATAGCGCGGTCCCTTAAAGACCTTCTCCATTGCTGGTGTTAGGCTAAAATCTGTCACCCATATATGGGGCTGTAGTGAGGAATTACCAAACAGAACATTCAAAAACTGAGTGGCCTCCATGGCGGTACAAGCTTCATCATAGGAAATCTTAGCTAGGAAGTGAGTGCCCTCTCCTACAAGGTCCTCTACCCGACCCTTAACCTGATTGCTGATAAAATCATCCCTCACCAAGTCTGGAGGAAATTCAATAGTCTGCTCTACTGCAAGAGCTTCTGCAATGGATTTAGCCTCAGCCTGATCGCTAACACCGATGGTGTAGGCCACTGTAAAACGACTCATAAAAACCTCCTAAATGATCTATATTGTTCCATTATATACCAAAGCCAGCACCTAACCTATACAAAAATGACCGCCCCTCATGGAGGAGCGGTCATCGACCTGCCTGAGCAGGATCTATTCATGTAGGTTGTTAGGAGATTCTTGCTTGTGTATGGATTCTTACTTACTTGTTAGATTTTATGCTTCAGCCAACGTTTTGCCCAATTGACGACATTCATCCAAGCCAGCATCATCTGGTGTGCCATTAATTTTGAGCCCTTCTGTGAGAAGCTCTGCACCTGCCGCCTTTACGCGGTCTCCCCATGGGCCAAGCCATTCGCCACCCCAGCCCCAAGAGCCGAAGATAACAACTTTTTTACCAGCTAATTTATCTTCTAATTCTGTGAACCAAGGTTCAAATTCCATTTCTTCTAATTGTTCGGCACCCATGTCAGCACAGCCAAGAGCCAATTTATCAAACTTGGCAGCATCATCAACGGAAATACCGGATACTGCTTCTAACGTTACCTCTTGACCTGCAGCCTTAGCACCTTCTGCTACTGCATTCGCCATTGCTTCTGTATTGCCTGTACCAGACCAATAAAATACACCTACCATAGGTTTACCTCCTGGCGTCTACGCCACTAATGAAGAAAATGAATGGCCATTCAACAACTGCCCGTGGCAATATTGACGGCACAATTCGAAACGATAGAAAGTATATTCCGCTTGCTTAACATTGGTGTAAGCCTTCCACTCACCGCAGATCTTATAATTTTCACCACCGGTGAACATAAAGTAGGCTACATCCGCAAGAGGATAACCCAGGAAGATCCCAATTTCATGAGGGAAATTAAGGCTTTCTTCCATGCGGTCTCGCAACCGGCCCAAAAGTTGTTCCAGAGTCATTTGAGGGGTATAACCCTGACCCATCAAAAAGGCCATGTTCTTACGATCCCGTAAGTATGATTCCAATTGGCTTTTGCGATAGACCAAGAGCATGCGCCGCCGTCTACAGCGACACACTTCAAAGAAGAAGAGATCTTTCTTATTAAACTGTTCATTATAAGAAGCTAGGAGTTCTTCCCAAGCTTGATTGCACTCACTGGGGATGCAGACTAGATTGGAAACCTTAAAGCCCATTAGGGTGGGACCACAATGAAAGCCAATCATATAGTTAATGGATTCAGTCATAAGTTCATTACCTCAACTACTTGATAACCATACTCACTTTCTATGGTTATAATATCAGTACTAAACTCATTTTTCAAGTAGCTATAGCTACATTTTTGAAAATATTTATCAAAACTATTTGATATAGGTTTTCACTTTTAATGATAGTAGTAGGCTCTCTAGTCCTAGTCATAAAAAAACAGCCCACTATACGTGGACTGTTTTAAGTCTAAGCTTATTTTACTTTCATAAGGGTTGCCAATTGAGGCCACAAGCCTTGTTCGTCATCTGCATTCAGGGCTAACGCTCGTACAGATGGACCGCCATACTTATCATCATAGATGACTAGATGCACATTCTCACGATAGGTAACTTCGGCCTGTGTTGTAGTCGTTTGAATAGTTCCCACATACGTTTTACCAACAACTTTCATAGGCTCAATGACCCGGTAAGGCATGATGGAATTATAGCCATACCGACTATCACTATTGATCGCCCCTGCCAAATGAGCATTGAGAACCTTGGCATCTGATGCATTAGCTCCCAAGAGTTGCCGTGCTCCGTTTAGGCCCAACTTGATATCTGCCAAGATAGCGTACTTTACAGTAGGCCCAGACTTATACATAAGTTGGTAAACATCTGTATGCATAGCACCGGCATCCAAGATGGATTGTTTTACACTTTCACGGCCTTGATTGAGGGTCATCATTTTTACATCATTAGTACCTACAGTGACACCTTGTGGGGCCTTATTACCCAAAACCTCAGCTTGACTCAAGGCGTTGACACCCGTATAGGACTTGCTAGGACTCGCCGCCTGGGTCAAAGAGCCCGCTAAAACAGCTAGCCCTAGACCTGCACCAATAATAGATCTTACTAGTTGCTTCTTCATATCAATTTCCTCCTACTTCTTTTGTGCCTTCTTAGACCAAGAATCTCGGAGGCCTACAATACGGTTTACGATAATATGATCCTTTGTAGAATCTTTATCAGTCACATAATAGCCTTGGCGCAAAAATTGGTAGTGATCCCCAGGTTGGGTGTTGGCCAAGTAAGCTTCCCCCTTAGCATGCATAACTTGCAAGGAATTGGTATTGAATTGTTCCAAAAAATCATCGGATTCGATGGATTCATCTAGAAGATAATCATAGAGGCGGGCTTCTATATCAACACAGTTATTAGCGTCTACCCAGTGCAAGGTACCCTTGACCTTACGAGTGCAGCCAGAACCAGACTTGGTTTCTGGATCATAGGTACAATGTATTTCTGTAATAACCCCATTCTCATCCTTACAAATGGATTGGCAGGTAATAAAGTAAGCCCCCTTGAGGCGAACTTCCTTGCCTGGTGCCAGGCGGAAGAATTTCTTAACCGGTTCTTCCATGAAGTCATTCCGTTCGATGTAAATTTCTCGAGAGAACGTGATATCTCGGCTACCTAAAGCCTCATTTTCAGGATTATTTTCAACGTGGCAAAGTTCAGATTGCCCCTCAGGGTAGTTATCAATAATAACCTTTACAGGATCGATGACAACCATAGGGCGGTTGGCCTTGAGTTTAAGGTCTTCACGAATACAGAATTCGAGAAGGGCCACCTCCACTGTAGAGTCTGCCTTGGCCACACCAATACGGTCACAGAAGTCGCGGATAGACTCCGGTGTATAGCCACGACGCCGAAGGCCGGAGATAGTAGGCATGCGAGGATCATCCCAACCAGCCACCAAGCCATTTTCTACAAGAGCCCGCAACTTACGCTTGGACATTACAGTCTTAGTAATATTAAGGCGGGCAAACTCGATTTGCTTAGGTTTTTCTGTGTCATCCCAATCTTCCAAAACCCAGTTATAAAGAGGACGGTGTACTTCAAATTCCAAGGTACATACGGAATGAGTAATGCGTTCAATAGCATCCTCGATAGGATGGGCAAAGTCATACATAGGATAGATATTCCATTCGGATCCTGTCCGATGATGGTCAGCATTAACAATGCGGTAAAGGACAGGGTCACGCATAACGATGTTTGGATCTGCCATATCAATTTTAGCGCGAAGAACCTTCTCACCATCCTTGTATTTTCCTGCTTTCATCTCTTCAAAGAGGGCCAAGTTTTCTTCTACAGGCCGATTTCTGAAAGGTGAATTCGTACCTGGCGTAGAGAAATCACCGCGGTTTTGACGGATTTGATCAGGTGTTTGATCATCTACATAGGCCTTGCCCAAAGAGATAAGCTTTTTCGCATAGTCATACATCTTAGGGAAGTAGTCAGATGCATAGCGTGGCTCCCCATCCCAGGAGAAACCCAACCACTCCACATCAGCCTTAATGGAGTCTACATATTCCCTATCTTCCTTAGCAGGGTTAGTATCATCAAAACGAAGGTTAGTTAAGCCATTATACTCCTGACCTAAACCGAAGTTAAGGCAAATGGACTTCGCATGTCCAATGTGCAAGTAGCCATTTGGTTCTGGCGGAAAACGGGTATGAACGCGGCCACCATAGACCCCTTCTTCATTATCTTTGTTAATAATTTGTTCTATAAAGTTAACGGTCTCGACCGTTTCGGTTTCAGATGCTTGTAATTCTTTCTCTTCCACGTCTAATCCTCCTCGTGCAATAGTTTATATATTTTACCATATTTTATAAAAAAACTGTAGCAACCAAGGGCCTCCTAGCTTACACCATGCTATAATACAAGAGAAGTACTCAGACTCGAACAAACTTAGGAGGTTTACATGAAAATTGCAGCTTTCACCACCCTCACAGGCATCCATACCTGGGGCGTTATTGACGACGAAACAAACACCATTCTATCCGCTCAAGATTTAGAAGAGGCTACCTTTACCTTCCTACCAGAAACCATCGACGAACTAATTGAAGGTGGCGACGAAGCCCTTCTCATGTTAGCTACGGCTATGCAAAAGCACCGGGAAGCTCCATCTGTTACCTCCTATCCCCTACAAGATGTCCTCATTACCCAACCTTTACAGGTTAAGAAAAACATCATCTGCGTGGGACTCAACTACGATGACCATGTAGGAGAACTACAAGGCAAATTGGACAATAGCCAATCCACACCTGCCCCTACCTTCTTCTCCAAGGCCCCTACCTCAGTGATTGGTCCTAATGAAAACATCCGCCTCCACGCAGGCTGCACAAATCAAGTAGACTATGAGGGCGAACTAGCGGTTATCATCGGCAAACGGGGCTCTCACATCACTGAAGAGGAAGTCTATGACTATATCTTTGGCTACACCATCATAAACGATGTATCTGCTAGAGACCTTCAAAAATCTACCTCCCAATGGTTCCGCAGCAAATCTCTCGATACCTTTGCTCCCATGGGTCCTTACATTCTCATCAGCGAAAAAGGGCCAAAACGCTTCGAAATTAAAACCGAAGTCAACGGTGAGCTCCGCCAACACGGGACCACGGATGATTTTATACACTCTATCCCTAACCTCATCGCCACCTGGTCTCAAGGAATTACCTTAGAACCAGGCGATATCATCGCCACCGGCACCCCATCTGGCGTGGGTATGTCCTTCAATCCGCCACGCTTCCTCCAAGAAGACGATCAAGTTTCCATTAGTATTTCCGACATTGGCACCTTAACCAATACAATAATCCGTTAAGGCTAAAACTAAATAAAGAAAAGAAAAAGAACCCTCGTGGGCCTTTAGAGCTGACATTCGTATACGAGTCATGACTAGAGGTCCTCGAGGGTTCTGCTATGTTATTTTTACTTGTCGAGTTCAGATGTGCAATGAGGGCAACGAGTTGCTTCAATTGCAATTTCAGACTTACAGAATGGGCATGCTTTTGTAGTAGGATTTGCCTCTTCTTCCTTTTTACCCAATTGCATGAGTTTGTTCATGGAACGAATAAGCATGAATACTACGAAAGCCAAGATGAGGAACTGGATGAAGTCGGTAATAAATGTACCATAAGCGAATACCGCACCAGCTGCCTTAGCTGCAGCTAAATCACCACCAGCTGCTTGAACAGCACGAGCGTTATCGTTCAAAGCTAAGTACATATTATTGAAATCAATGCCGCCTGTGAAGATAGAAATGATTGGCATAATCAAATTACCTACCACAGAATTAACGAGGCCTGTGAAAGCAGCGCCAATAATCATACCTACAGCGAGGTCCATCATGTTGCCCTTGAAGGCAAAGTTTTTAAATTCTTTCAAAAGTTCAGTCATCTGTTTACACTCCTACTCGTGGGCCTTGCTATAATTCCCACACAATACATACTTATTTTTCTTGTAATTCCCCGTTGATCGTACGATAGCCAAGCATGGTAAAGACGCCAGTACCGCCGATGATATTCCCCGCCCCTACAGGCACGAGGAATTGGAAAATATAGTCATAAGGACTAGCCATGCCATTCAAAACGGCGTACATCATCTCACAAGACCCTACCACAATATGGGTAAAATCACCAGCGGCGATGAAATAGGTAATGAAAGCCACTAAGAAGAGGGCAAATTGACGGGCTGTCGGCATCATCCATACGATAGCGGCAATCAAGATACCTGATGGAATTCCCCGCAAAAGGTTTTCTTGCCAGGAAAAGGCGCTCACATGATGGGCAATAGCCTGCATTTCTACGATGAAGTCAAGGTTTAGAAGACCTGGTGTAGTCAGGAATGCAGCAACCAAACTGGTCCCCACCAAGTTTCCTGCCAGAACAAGGTGCCACAAACGCAAAACCGCACCCAACTTTTCCCAAGTAAAAGGCTTAAAAAGAGGGATTACTGTGGTAATAGTATTCTCTGTAAAGAGCTGGGCTCGACATAGGATAACCAAGACAAACCCCACCGTATAGCCCCACTTGGTAATGAGCGGTGCCCAAGGTTGATTGGGCAAAAAGCTTTGCAATACAGCCATACATACAAAAGAAAAGCTTACTAGAATGCCTGCCCCTACCCCAGAGAGAAAGAGGGACTTAAAGGGTCGCATCAACTCTTCAATACCGTCGCGACGAATGATCTCATAAATCAAGTGTTGAGATAAACGTTCATGCTCTTCTACAATGATTTTATCCTTGGTAGACAATTGTATGGTATCAAAGTGTTCTATAATTTGGTCTTCAGCGACTCGCTTTTGTTCACAATCCAGCATACCTATCCTCCTATTAATAGCTATTTCCCTAATCGGCCATTTATGACTCTAAGGAATATTACACTACATACTATGCCATAGTTAGATAGTTAAGTCAATATTTTTCGATATAGTTTTATTAATTTTATCGATTTATTTTCACAGCTATTTCACATTATACAAAGCAACAGGCTCATTTTAAATACTACATTAAAATAAGTCAAAATTTATATCATTTTATACTCATTATATTTCAAAAAAGACTAAATGTTCCTACCCTAAGTTCAGGATTGACCTAGCATACACGATTTCTTTAGCCTCAGGAAAATGCATGGTGGTCGACCTCCCTTATTTTATGGTCGGATTTTCTTCTTTTAGCTTAGCTAACATAACCGACGACAAGAACATGGCAATCCCCGCACAAATAGTAGCCGCCGTCATGGATTCGCCAAAGGCAGCCCACCCCCAGAAAGCGTTAAAGAAGACACCTACGTATTGGAGGAACTGAGCCACCACCGCATTGGTAGTGATAAAAGCACCGGTTAAGAAAAATTGTGCAAAGACCGTAATAGCACCAATAGCCAATACATAGGACCATTGGATACCTGCTGGCATAACCCATTCCGGTGTCGTCAAAGCCCCTGCAATGGTGCCTGTAATTAAGAAATAGGCCATGATTTCAAAAGAAGAATGCTTGCCGTGCTTGGCGATAGATCGTATGGTCGTATACGCTGCCGCCGACAGGGCTGCCCCTAAAATAGCCACTAAAGCATACCAGTTAAAGGAAGAATACTGGAAGGGATTAACCATAACGATAACCGCAGCGAAGATAACTAGGAGCCACTTACCAGACCCCCTAGGAATCCGTTCCTTGAGAAACAAACCTGCAAAAATGAGAACGAATATACCGGATAACTGAAATAGTATGGCCGCATCTGACATCTTGAGGTGAACGATGGCAATGAAGTTACAAACCATGCCAAAGCCTCCATAAAGGCCACGCATAACTAAGAGTTTTCGGTCTTCCTTAGAAAATTTAATACCCCGTATATACATGTAAGCAAGAACGATAACCGAGGCGATAGCCCCTCGGAAGAAGGCCACCTCACTAGAGGGAATAGGTGTCCCCCCTGTAGCCCCCAATAGTTTAACGAAGAGGTTCATCGCACTCAACAAGAAGGCCGACAAAATCGCGAAAATAAATCCTTTTTTAACCATATCAATCTCCTCTAGCTGCATAGTGAAAGACCCCCGCCTAAAAACGAGGGTCTAACAGACGAACGTATGAGTCCTAGCTAATTACTTACCAAAAGAATCAACAAAGGAAAGAATTTCTGCTTCCATGTCTTCCTTTGGAATAGACCGAATAAAGCGCAATTCTTTATTCTTAAGAGCCGCTAATTGCTTAGGGAAGCGAACCCCTGTGACAGCGGCGATATTATCCAAGGATTCGTAAGGACTATCCCCTTCTTTAATATCCAAGGCCCCACAAATAGCTGGAGGAAATTTGAATGGATGTGCCGTAGATGCGATGACCGTATGACGAGCCCCATCTTCTGGGTGTTCTTGCAAGTTTGCCATATAGGCCCCCATAGCAACGGCTGTATGAGGATCCATGAGGTAGCCATAGGAGTTATAAACTTGCTCAATAACTGCCTTAGTCCCTTCATCATCTACATAGGCCCCTGTAAAGTTAGCTTGAACCCGTTTGAATTCATCAGCATTAACAGTCAACTTACCCGTGCTTTTAAGATCTTTCATAAGGCCTGCTGTCCGTTCTGGGTCTTCTCCCGTGATGTAGTAGAGGAAGCGCTCAAAGTTGGAGGATTCCAAGATATCCATAGAGGGAGACAAGGTCGCATAGAAAGGACGATTCATATCGTAGGTGCCTGTCTTGAAGAAGTCCGTCAAAACATTGTTCTTATTGGAGGCACAAATCATCTTGCCAATAGGAATCCCCATCTTCTTAGCATAATAAGCAGCTAAAATATTACCGAAGTTACCTGTTGGAACAACTACATTGAAGGCTTCATCCTCATGGATAGCACCTTGCGCCACTAATTCAGCATAGGCGTTCACATAGTAAACCACTTGCGGTGCTAAGCGGCCAATATTGATAGAGTTAGCCGAAGAGAACATAACCCCCTTATCAGCCACCTTCTTCGCCACTTCCTTGTTGACGAAGAGTCGCTTTAAGAATTGTTGGGCATCATCAAAGTTACCTTCAATAGCTGTTACATTGACATTATCCCCCTCTTGCTTTTGCATTTGCTCAGCCTGCATAGGAGATACGCCATCGGTTGGATAAAAGACTTGAATATGGGTCCCCTTTACATCCTTAAAGCCTTCCAAGGCAGCTTTACCCGTATCACCAGATGTAGCGGTAAGAATTAAGACCTCTTTCTTTTCCCCTTCCACTTCCTTAGCGGCTACCAATAGATAGGGGAAGAGGGACAAGGCCATGTCCTTAAAAGCTTGGGTGCGACCGTGGAAGAGTTCCAAGACCGATACCTTTTCCAAAAGGGAGTGAAGTGGGGCAATATCGCGAGTAGAGAAGTTAGCATCAGAATAAGCATTATTAATCATCTCCCGCAAGTGTTCTTGGCTAAAGCATGGGAAGAGTTTGGCCAAGACTACTTGGGCTATTTCTTGGTAATTCTTATCCTTTAAATCTGCATAGGACAAGCAGTTTTCAGGGAATAAAGCAGGCACATAGAGGCCTCCATCTTCCGCTAAACCGTGTAACAAGGCATAGGTTTCATTGACGGCTACTGCGCCACGTGTAGATGTGTATTTCATGCTGGTCCCTTCTCTATAAATACATGGATATAGGCAATAACAATATGAGTTTATTATACCTTATCAAGAACTAAAATGGAATTTCAAAAATACAAATATCTTGTATGAGTGGACATCCCCCTATTTAGTTCTAATCTTTGTTGCAGGCATCTTTTCAGACATGAGGAAAATTCCAATGGCCAGCCATATGCAGACAAAGGCAATCATTAAAGGCCAGGATGGAGAGGATAAAGGTTATGGATGGAGAAATATATTGCAAGATCCCCAAAAGGTTGAGAGGCAACATATTAGCCCCATAAGAAAAGAGAACCATAGGAACGGATGTCGCTATACCGGAAGCCATCAAGAGCCAGGCCGTAGAGGTCATACCACTATTAAAATAAGCCAAGGTAAAGTCATCTACGAAGAAGAGAAAAACCAAGGCAAGCGGTGCAACTAAGGCAGTCTCTAAGGTAATGGCCGTAAAGGGATTGATATTAAGCTTCTTTTTAAGGGCTCCATAGAGTCCAAAGCTCAAGGCTAAGACAAGAGCCACCCAAGGAAAAGCCCCATAGAGGATAGTCAGCATGAGAATACCAAAAGCGGCAATCGCAATGGAGATGCGCTTAGCTGGGATAAGATACTCCTTAAAGACGAATACCCCCAAGAGAACGCTGAGGAGTGGGTTGATATAGTAACCTAGGCTGGTATCCATAACGTGACCATTAGAAACAGCCCAAATGTAGGTCAGCCAATTAATGCTGATTAAAATAGCTGCCAATCCCAAGGCTAAGGCCTTCTTTTTATGGTTCCAGAGCATCTTACAGTCCGCCAAAAACTCACGACGTTTGAGCAAGAAGGTAATGATAAACATGAGCAAGCAAGACCATACGATGCGATGGGCCAAGATGGAATACGGATCCACGTGGGATAGTTCCTTCCAGAAGAGGGGTAAAAGTCCCCAAATAGTATAGCAGGCCACGGAAATAATCAAGCCTGCTCGATTGTTATCTAACACGAAAGATTTCCTCCTATATACAGAAAAAGAGCACGCCTCAGGCGTGCCCTTAGTAGTGGTGGAACATCGGGGGATCGAACCCCGGACCCACTGATTAAGAGTCAGTTGCTCTGCCAGCTGAGCTAATGTTCCATGGACAAGCGTTATTATACGCCTATCTTGTCGATCTGTAAATACCCTATCCACCAATTTTCCACATTGGTCGTTGCGGTTGGTCCATAGAAGGACCCTGGTGGCTCTCTTTCTTAGCCCCCAAAGAGTCTTCAATAAAGGCCATAAGAGCCTCTATAGAATCACCCCGGCGAACCCGATTGATGAGATCTACTTCCCCATCTTGTAAGAGACAAAGCCGCATCTTACCATCCGCTGTCAGCCGCAGTCGGTTGCAAGAATCACAATAGGAATGTGACATGGAAAATATACAGCCTATGATTTTTCCACTTGGCAAGCGATAGTAAGAAGCAGGGCCGAAGCCCCCTACCCCATGAACAGCTTCCAAAGGGCCCCCTACTACACGAGCTAATTGATTCATCCATTCCTCAAAGGAGGGGCCTTTAAACGTATCCCCCTGGAAGGGCATATACTCAATAAATCGCCAAATGACAGGCCATTTTTCAATATAGGCTAACAGAGAAGCCACTTCTTGGTCGGACCAAGACCGGACTAAGACCGTATTAATCTTAACCGACTTAAACCCAGTCCCCATAGCGGTCTCAATGCCATCTAAAACAGCTTCCATCTGTCCTTCCTTACCTACAGCCTGAGCAAAAAGAACCGGATCCAAAGAGTCTAGGCTAATATTAACCCGGTCCAAACCCAGCTCATGCAAATGGTTAGCCCGCGGCCCCAGAAGAGATGCGTTAGTCGTCATGGAAATATCTTGGAACCAATCCTTGGACTTGATAGCCCCCAACAATTGATCCAAATAGGGATAGAGTAAAGGCTCGCCCCCTGTGAGACGTACAGCCTTAACGCCCAGTCTATGAAAGGCTTCTAGTATGGTCATCCATTCCTCTACCGTGAGGAGATTTTTCACAGCCTCAGGCGGAATTTCTTCAGGCCGGCAATAGGGGCAGGCAAAATTACAGGCATCTGTCAGGGATACCCGCACATATTCAATTGTACGTCCCCATTGATCTTGCATGACATACTCCTCATGAGTGTATTTGAGTCTATTTAGACTCTCACATGGATCTATTGAATTTCTTCTACCGCATCTCCAACTTTAATCCATCCACTCTTTATAACTTTGGCGAAAATTCCTTGGGTAGGCATGATACAAGAGCCCACTTGCTGTTGAATTTCACAACCAGAGTGACATTCCTTGCCGATTTGCGTAACTTCAATAACGACTTCCTTACCTAACCTTAGTCGAGTTCCTACCGGCAATTCATAGAGGACAATTCCTTCCACAGTGATATTCTCAGCGAAGTCACCTGGCTTTACTGGAGCCCCCTTAGCCTGCATGAGCTCGATTGATGTAATGCCCAAAAGAGAAATTTGGCGGTGCCAATTACCTGCGTGAGCGTCCCCCACCATGCCGTGATTCACCCGCAATTCCGCTTTCGCGATATTATGTTTTCTTTGGCCTTTCTTTTCCGAAATGGATATAGCCAATATCTTACCTTGCGCTAATGCCATAAGAACCTACTTTCTATATTCTGATACGGCTTATTATAGCACTATTGTAAGTCTATACCTCTATGAGGTCCATCACGAATTACATATATTTTTCATGAAAGAAATCATATGAAAAAAATATGTAATTTTTTTAAGAAGCTATAAAAAACTCCTCCCAGTTATCTGGGAGGAGGTTTTTAACTTTAAATTCATACAATCTGGTTAGCCCACTCACTTCCTTCCCGATG
>URPV01000001.1 GCA_900549805.1 uncultured Veillonella sp. | reverse complement strand
TATACTATCCAAAAGTCTTCTTTATGATTTCTACAAACCCAAGGGAATCGATAAAAAAGCGCCAGCTCATAGCTGGCGCTTTTCTACTTTCATAGGGATGATTCCTATAAGGCGCTTATTCAAACATGGTTGCTAAGAGAAGTTTCAAGCGATTAGCCTGATTAACGGCAGAAGACCCTGGATCATAATCGATAGCGGCAATCCGTACATCTGGGTATGCCGCGGATAGAGTCTTAACCATGCCCTTACCGGATACATGGTTAGGGAGGCAGCCAAATGGTTGGAGACAAACGATTTGTTTAGCCCCTTTTTCGATGAGGTCAATCATATCGCCTGTGAGGAACCAACCTTCACCGCATTGGTTACCCAAGTCGATGTAGTTAGAGGCAACCTTAGCCACATCGGTCATTCGCTCTACATGATCAAAGCGTTTTGACTTCTTGACCGCTTGAGCATAAGGCAAGCGGTATAGTTCCAAGGCTTCACGAGCCAAGGAGCCAGCAAAACCAGAGAGCCAAGTCCCATCCAAGTGCTTAGCCCGATAGGTGGAGTCCATAGCGCAATAGAGGAAGAAGTCCAAGAGGCCAGAGGTAACAACCTCGCCCCCCTCTTTTTCGATTAATTCGTAAATGTGGTTATTGGCAGCAGGATGGAATTTAACATAAATTTCCCCCACTACACCAACCCGTGGCTTCTTTTCCCCTGTTACAGGAAGATCATCAAAATCCTTAACCAAAGCTTTAATGTTTTTATTGTATTGACGAAGGCTATCGGTAGCGATAATCTTGGTAATTCGATCAATCCAGTACTTGGCTAAGGCTTCCGTAGAACCTGCTTCCTTTTCATAAGGGCGGGTAGCTAGGATACACTGTTGCAAAGCATCACCGTAAACAACCGCCTGAATCATACGATGGAGGAAGGAACGATTAAGGCTAAAGCCCGGCTGTTTTTCCATACCAGATGCATTGAGGGAAAGGATTGGCACTTGTGGAATCCCCGCATCAATCAAGGCCTTACGGAGGTAACCGATGTAGTTTGTCGCCCGACAACCACCCCCTGTTTGAGAGATGATAACAGCCGTCTTGTTCACATCATACTTACCAGATAAAAGAGCAGACATGAGCTGACCTACCACCATAATGGCAGGGTAACAAGCATCATTATGGATATATTTAAGACCTACTTCGATGTCCTCGCGGCTAGGGGCCTTGAGGAGTTCAAAATGATAGCCTTGAGCCTTGAGGACAGGGTTCAAGATATCAAAGTGAAGCGGCGACATTTCCGGCACCAAGATGGTATAGGATTTAGCCATTTCTTCCGTAAAGATGGCCCGTTCATAGGCGTATTCTGGTTCTTCTACTAGCGTTTCCACCTCTGGTGCTTGTAGAGACTTTTGACGCATAGCTTTTTCCATAACGGATTGCAAGGACCGGATACGGATTGTCACAGCCCCTAAGTTAGTCCCTTCGTCAATTTTAAGAACCGTGTGAATCTTGTGCTTAGCTGCCAAAATATCCTTCACTTGGTCTGCTACGATAGAGTCAAGACCACAGCCGAAAGAGTTAAGTTCTACCACTTCAAAGCCCTCTGTACGGGATACGAATTCTGCAGCCCGGTAGAGGCGGGAATGATAGGTCCATTGGTCTACAACGCGTAGGTGTTTAACCGCATGGCCTAAAGGAGCAACCCCATCTTCTGTAAGGACAGCCATCCCTAAGGAGTTGATAAGTTCAGGAATACCGTGGTTAATACCAGAATCTAAATGGTAAGGGCGACCACAGAGAACGATTGCCGGAATCTTCTCAGCAATCAAACGAGATACGGTCTTCTTGGTAATCTCTTGGTAATCCTTCTTCCATTGCTCTTGTTCATCCCAAGCCTTATCTACAGCAGTTTGAACGTCTTTCTTGGACAGGCCCAAGAAGGATAAGGCATCTTTCAATCGAGGCACTAGGGATTTCTTATCCGCCAAGGGTAAAAATGGTTCAACAAATGGGATATCCCCTAGAACATCCTGCATGTTGTTCTTGATGAGTTCTGGATAGGAAATAACCATTGGACAATGGTAGTTATTGTCGCGCGAGTACTCCATAGGACCGTGTTGGATACAAGGGTACCAAATAAAGTCCACCTGAGAGTTGGCCAATTGCTTGATATGCCCATGAACGGACTTAGCTGGATAGCAAGCTGTATCAGATGGAATGGTATCTAAGGCAGAGTTAAACTGATCCTTGGTCGTGTAATCAGAAAGAACCACTTCGTAGCCCAAGGTATTCCAGAAGGTAAACCAGAAGGGGAAGTCCTCATACATATTGAGGACTCGAGGAATCCCCACTCGTTTTTTCCCTGTAAATTCAGGCAAGTTTTGCTTGAGGTAATAATCGAAAATCCGCTTTAATTTGAGGTCTACCAAATTAGGCACAGGCTTATGCTTTTCTTGAATCATATCGCCCGCCCCGCGGTCGCAGCGGTTACCTGTTACGTACTTACGGCCGTCTGTGAAAGCATTGATGGTCAACATACAGTTGTTAGCACAGAGGCCACAATGGCGCATAGTTGTAGTAACAGCCAAAGATTTGATAGCTTCGAGATCCGCTAGAGTGGAATAGTTTTCCTTTGTTTCCTCTGCCGCTTCTTGGGCTAGGATAGCCATCCCATAAGCCCCCATGAGGCCGGCTGTATCAGGGCGAATAACCTCAACTCCTAAGAGTTGTTCAAAGGCCCGAAGAACGGACTCATTGTAGAAGGTCCCCCCCTGTACGACGATATGATCGCCCAATTCCTTAGGGTCCTTCACCTTGAGCACCTTATAAAGGGCATTTTTAATAACGGAGTAAGCCAAGCCAGCTGCGATATCAGGTACAGTGGCGCCTTCTTTTTGGGCTTGTTTTACCTTGGAGTTCATAAATACCGTACAACGGGACCCCAAGTCGATTGGCATAGGCGCCAAGAGGCCTTCCTTAGCAAAGTCTGCAATAGGAATCTTGAGACCTTGGGCAAAGGTATCCAAGAAGGACCCACACCCTGCAGAACAAGCTTCATTAAGAACGATGTCTTCAATATAGCCGTCTCGGATTTTACAGCATTTCATATCCTGGCCACCAATGTCCAAGATGAAGGATACCTCTGGGCAGAAGAAGCGAGCCGCTCGGTAATGAGCCATGGTTTCAACTTCTCCAATATCGATGCCAAGGGCCCGTTTCAGAAAGGCTTCCCCGTAACCAGTAACACCTGAATGGGCAATGTAAGCCCCCTTAGGCAACTTAGCATAAATCTCTTCAATAATTTCTTGAGCCTTTTCCAATGGCTTACCATGGTTAGGACCATAGTGGGAGTAGAGGATACGGCGGTCCTGATCCATGAGAACTGCTTTGATAGTTGTAGAGCCAGCATCTAAGCCTAGATAGCAAGGGCCTTGGGCCTCTTCTATATGGCCCTTAGGAGATACGGCCTTAGCATGACGCTCGCGGAAGGCTGCCAATTCCTCTTCGTTCTTAAAGAGAGGGGCTACCCTGTCAGTAGCTTCCATAGGCATGCCAATCAGCTTGCCTACGGCATTCACCAATTCAATCACCGTGTAATCTCGACATGCTTCTTCCATAAGGGCTGCCCCTAAAGCGATGAAAAGCTCCCCATTTTCAGGAACGATTTGGTGTTCTTGGTCCAATTCCAAGGTATCAGTAAAGCACTTACGCAATTCTGACAAGAAGGTCAAAGGACCACCCAAGAAGGCTACATACCCTTCAATCTTATGGCCGCAAGCCAAGCCAGCAATGGTTTGATTAACGATAGATTGGAATACGGACTTAGCAATATTTTCATGGGAAGCCCCTTGATTCAAGAGAGCCTGTACGTCCGTCTTGGCAAATACACCGCAACGCGCGGCAATAGGATACAAGGTATCCGCCTGTTTAGCCAGTTCATTAAGGCCAGATGCATCCGTCTGCAGAAGGGTAGCCATTTGGTCGATAAAGGCTCCCGTACCACCAGCACAAGATCCATTCATCCGGTGTTCTGCCTGTTGGCCCAAGTAAGTTACCTTGGCATCTTCCCCGCCCAATTCAATGATGACATCTGTTTGTGGGTAAAGGGTTTTAATCGCCCGCGTTTCAGCGATAACTTCCTGAACAAAAGGAACTTCAATCTTATCAGCCATAGCCATCCCGCCAGACCCGGTAACTGCTACGTGAACATGATCATGTTCATGGCCCACCATGGCCTCTTTTAAAAGGGCGTGAACGGTTTCCAAAATATTAGAAAAATGGCGTTGGTATTTTTTATATAAATAGTTGTCTGTTTCATCGAGCAAGACTACCTTAACCGTGGTAGAGCCTACGTCGATACCCATACGCAACAATTGCGGCATGTAGACCTCATTTCTCAGCACACACGTGCAAACACAGAATAGGAAGTAATGGCTATCATGAATCTCTTTGAATTTTGGATACACGACTAACACTGTATATTATATCACTAAAGTGCCCGTCTAGTATGACTGCTATCACATTTCACCTAAAATTCTCGATATAAAGATTAATTACAGCCCTATAGCAAGGTCCCACTACAAAAAAACTCCCATCCTAAGATGGGAGTTTCTTATTCATAGAATCTCTAAGATTACCTAAGGGCTTTCATAGATCCTAGACTACTCACGAGTTATTAAAGGGCTTCAAAGTGACGGCCGTCGTCTTCCAACTTACCTTCCAAGTCTTTATCGACCATAGCACATACAGCGGAATCAGACCAAACATTTTCTGCTGTTTCCACCATATCGATGATGGTGTAAATAGGAAGGATGACGCCCAAGAGACCGATTGGTGCTCCAATGGAGGACATGAGGGAGAGGGTGAGGAAGTAGCATCCCATTGGAACCCCTGCATTACCAACCGCTGCTAATACGGCGATGAAGAGCCAGGAAATCATTGTGCCCCACGTCAATTCAATACCAGCATTTTGCATAACGAAGAGGCTGGTTACCAAGATAAAGGCTGCACAACCGTTCATGTTGATGGTCGTACAAATTGGCAATACGAAACGAGATACGGCAGGTTTAGCATTTAAGTTCTTTTCTGCGGAAGCCAAGGTAACAGGCAATGTTGCAGCGGAGGACTTAGTGAAAAGCGCTACCGCTACAGCCGGGGACATCTTACGAAAGACGTGTAAAGGATTAAGGCCACGCAAAAGAAGGAAGATTGGAATAACCACGAAGAATTGGATAATATTACCACCCAATACAACCAAGGTATATTTACCAAGGGCCCCTACTACAACACCTGCTTCAATTTGTGCGGACAATTGCGCAGCGAAGGCCAAGATACCAACAGGCAAGACATAGATCAAGGCACGGATCAATTGGAAGAGCAATTCTTGCAAGCCATGTAAGCCCTTCAAGATGGTATCACGGTTTTCCGTCTTAGGCATAAAAGCGAAAGCAATCCCTACGGATGCAGCGATGAGCATAACGGATAAAACATTGCCATCCACAAATGGTTTGATCACATTGTTAGGGATAATGGATAAGAAGTGGTCATAGTAGGACATGTGACCCAATTTTTCAGGCACAGCGGAGGCGCCTGCCCCCACTACGTCAGCTGGCAAGTTACCAGGCGCAATCAAGAGGAAAAGAGCCAAACCAAGCGCTGCTGCTGCAATGGTAGTTAAAAGAGTATAGGTTACAGCGTGACCAAAGATCCGCTTAGTATCCCTTTTAGCACCCAGGGCTGCCAAGGTAGTAATTACCGCCAAGGCTACAGTTGGAACGGCGATGAATTGGAAGAGGCGCGTGAAGACGGACGCAATAAAATTAAACAACTCATTCAAAGATGGGATATTAAGCCAACCCAAAATGCCACCAATGATGAGGGCAGCAAACCATAATATAAATTGACGCAATTTGCCTTGGCCACGACTTTGCTCCATGACCTGGTGCTTTAATTGCTCAACTTGTTGATTATCTTGTTGAGACATAGGAACCTCCTAAACAGAATCAATACCTTACTTTTTGCAAAACCTATTTTACTGCTAGGTATTAATATTGGTCAAGATGATTTTTATCACATATTCATTAAGTAGATTTTATTTTCTACCTATTTTTTATTTTAATTACTTTCTTTACTTCTCGATATGTACTCAAATGACTACTAAAGCCTCAAGGCCTGCAGCAACTATAATACCTCCTACAGCGTTAAAAGAATTGCAGTCTCAAATTATGATTGTTTAGTGAATTGTGTTTCTTGTCGATTTTTTTCAAAATTGCCTATTGAAACCAGATTGAAAAAAATCGTATAATACATACATATTGTAATTAATTCGGCGAAAGGCTACTAGATATAGTAGTTCGCCTCTTTTTTTGCTCAAGATAATCCATATATGTAAAAAAGGGAGCTAATTATGGAAATTATGATTACCAAACGTGATGGTCACGTGGAGCCACTATCCGTAGAGAAGACAAAACGTATGATTGCCTTCGCCTGCCTAGGCCTCGATTCCTGTGACCCTATGGAGCTAGAAATGGATGCGAAACTCCAATTCGTAGACGGCATGACCACAGCACAAATTCAAAAGACCTTGATTCAAACGGCCATCGAAAAGGTAATCCAAAAGGTGGATGACGGTTTCGGCAACCAAGTCAACCGCATGAACCAAGACTGGCAGTTTGTAGCAGCGCGCCTCTTTATCTTTGACCTCTATAAAGAAGCTGCTATCAACCGTCGTTATAAGGCCTTTGGCTATGGCAACTTCCCTAACTTAGTCCACAAGTTGGTAGAAGAGAAAAAATATGCCTCCTTCTTTGTAGACCAATACACAGAAGAAGAACTGCAAGAATTGGGCGATTACATCAAACCTAAACGAGACTATCTCTTCAACTATGAGGGGGTTAAGCTCCTGGCTGACCGCTACTTGGTTAAAGGCTTTAATAAGGAAATCTTCGAGCTCCCACAAGAACGCTTCATGGCCATTGCTATGCACCTAGCCCTTGTAGAAGGCGACAAGAAGGTAGAATATGCCAAGAAGTTCTACGATCTCATGTCCCAACTCAAGATGACTACCGCAACTCCAACCTTGGCTAATGCAGGGACCCCATTCCACCAATTATCCTCCTGTTTCATCTCCGGCGTGGACGACAACCTCTGGTCCATTTACGATGTAAACTCCAAATTCTCCCGCGTATCTAAGCACGGCGGTGCCTTAGGTATCTACTTGGGCAAGGTACGGGCCCTCAACTCCGACATCCGGGGCTTTAAAAACTCCTCTGGTGGCGTTATCCCTTGGGCTCGCCTTTATAATGATACAGCTGTCGCTGTTGACCAATTGGGCAAACGCAAGGGCGGTGCTACCATCACCTTGGACGTATGGCACAAGGACTTCTATGAATTCGTAGAACTGCGAACCAACAATGGCGATGACCGCCGTAAGGCCCACGATATCTTCCCTGGCCTCTCCATTCCAAACATCTTTATGGAGCGCTTAGAGGCTCGTCAAAACTTCACACTCTTCGACCCACATGAAATCTTACGCGTAAAGGGCTGGGCTCTGGAAGACTTCTACGATACCAAAGAGGACAAGGCTTTCACCAAGCGCTATATCGAATGCGAACAAGATCCTAACCTTCACGGTTTGGAAGTACCTGCCTTAGATATGATGAAGAAAATCATGAAATCCGCTGTTGAAACAGGAACGCCATTCATCTTCTTCCGCGACACAGCCAACGAAGCTAACCCTAATAAGCATGCTGGCATGATTTACGCATCCAACCTCTGCCAAGAAATTGCTCAAAATGTGGGCTTCACCAACCTCATTGGAGAAGAGGTCAACGAAGACGGCACCTTGACTACTAAAACCTCCATGGGGGATATGGTTACCTGCAACCTCAACTCTATCAATTTGGGCCAAACCTCCGATGAAGAATTGGAGGAAAATATTGCCCTCCAAATCCGCATGTTGGATAACGTTATCACCATTAACCAGGCCCCAGTCCCTGAATCCCGTTTCACCTCGGACAAGTACCGGGCTATTGGCTTAGGCACCTCCGGCTATCACCACTACCTAGTAAAACATAAGATTCAATGGGAAACAGAAGAACACTTACAAGTAGCGGACAAGCTCTTTGAAAACATCGCCTACGCCGCTATCAAGGCCTCCATGGAATTGGCCAAGGAAAAAGGCGCCTACCCTGCCTTTAAAGGGTCTGAATGGGAAAGCGGAGAATACTTCACCCGTCGTGGTTACACCTCTGAAAGATGGCAAAAACTGGCGGCTGACGTTAAAAAATACGGCATCCGCAACGGCTACCTCATGGCTGTAGCCCCAACTGGGTCCACCTCTAACATCGCCAATACTACCGCTGGTATTGACCCTATTTTCAAGAAGTTCTTCATTGAAGAAAAGAAGGGATCCTTCACACCTAAGACAGCGCCAGACCTCAACAAGGAAACCTTCTGGCTCTACAAAGAGGCACATACCATCGACCAACAATGGTCCATCAAGGCCTGTGGCATTCGTCAACGGCACATCGACCAATCCCAATCCTTTAACCTCTATATCACACCACAAATGAAAGCTAAGGAAATCCTAGACCTATACATGGAATCCTACAAGCAAGGTGTTAAATCCATTTACTATATCCGGAACCAATCCCTAGAAATGGATGAATGCACATCTTGTTCATCCTAAGTGGTACCACTTCCTGATTAGGAATTCGATCAGGAAACCTCTAGGGCAATGATAAGGACTTTTTACTAAATTCAGATCAGGAAGAAAGGTTTACTCATGGATAAAAAGCTTATATTCAACGAAAAAGGCGACCGTGGCACCCAATCTATGATTGAAGGGAATACCACCAATTTACGCGAATGGAACCGGATCAAGTACGACTGGGCCAACCAAATGTATCGGACCATGCTCAACAACTTTTGGATTCCAGAAGAGATTTCTCTCAACGAAGATATCAAACAATTCCCCTACCTTACAGATTCCGAACGACGGGCCTTTGACAAGATTATTTCCTTCTTGAACTTCTTGGATTCCATCCAATCCGAAAACTTGCCTAACCTATCCCGCTACGTAACGGCTTCTGAAGTGGCATCTCTTCTCAATATCCAAGCCTTCCAAGAAGAAATTCACGCCCAATCCTACTCCTATATCTTGGACACTGTAACCAATCCTGTTACCCGGGATCGAATCTATGATGAATGGCGTACTGATAAAACCCTCTTGGCCCGTAACCGCTTCATCGCTGACAACTACCAACGCTTCTCCGATGATCCTACAGAGCAAAACTTCGTACGTTCTGTCATGGCCAACTACATCTTAGAAGGGATTTACTTCTATTCCGGTTTCTCCTTCTTCTACACATTGGCTCGTCAAGGAAAGATGACCGCTACCTCCACCATCTTCAAGTACATCAACCGAGATGAGGTAACCCACCTGGTTCTCTTCCAAAATATCATCAAGGAATTGCGCCATGAACGACCTGACCTCTTCTCCAAGGAATTTGAAGAAGAAATGCGGGATATGATCCGCCAAGGGACTGAAAACGAAATCGAATGGGGCCAATACATTACGGATGACAAGATTCTAGGACTCAACAATGTCTTAATTGAACGCTATATCAAGTACTTGGCTAACCTCCGCCTTGAAGCTATTGGCCTCCCTATTCTCTACCCTGAGATCAAGGAAAACCCTATGGCTTGGATCGAAGGTTTCTCTAACCTTAACAACACAAAAACAGACTTCTTCGAAGCTAAGGTAACCAATTACACCAAAGCGGCTGCCTTTGACTTTGATGATCTCGAATAATAAGCTCTAAAAAAGCCCCAAAGTAAGCTCAAACTTTGATTGTTTAGAGCAACTTACAATAGTAAGAGGCCCCAGGTCACATTGATAACTCTTTCAGGAATGTTATCTCTGATGGCCTGGGGCCTCTTTATCATATCTATTTACAAACATTACATGTCGTCACGGGATAGTTTCATGGTTAGAACCCGAGTAACAGCTTGATCTAGGCGGTCTTGGGATATAGTACCAGATGCAACGGCCTCTAAGAGCCCCTTATAAACTTCTCGCATATGACCATAGTCTTGGCAAACCAAGAGAAGATCTCCACCTGCATTGACGGATTTAACGGCCATATCTCCAAAGGAGTAGTGATTAGCTAGGGCCCCCATTTCTAGGTCATCGATAATAACCACCCCTTGGTAGTTAAATTGGTTCCGTAGGAGGTCAACCATAATAGCCTTAGAGAGGGATGCCGGGTTGTCAGAATCTAAGTCTGGGTAGATGGCATGGGAAACCATAACCATGTATTGGTTACTTTCAGTCTTACCGATCAAATCTTGGAAGACCTTGGCATCATTATTCATGAGAACTTCTTTAGAGGCTGTCACCCGACTAGAATCAGCATGAAGATCTACATCAGTCTTCCCTATGCCCGGGAAGTGCTTATAGGCAAAGAAGAGCCCTTGATCATGATAGGCTTGGCCTACAGCATAAGCATACTCTACAACCTTACTAGGATCATCCGAAGAATAGGAGCGGCCATATGTGAGCCCCATATCCGCATCAGGGGCAAAGTTGAGATTAAAGCCCAAATCCTTGAGTTCTTTTCCTGACTTTTGATCCCAATCCACAGCTTTATCGACAGATTCCGTCCCCAAAACCTGAGCGGGAGGTGCCTGTACCAAGCTATCCGCCATGCGGGTAACGGCTCCACCCTCTTGATCTATGGCCATGAAGAGGGGGATAGAACTATTGGCTTTGGAGGTATCTTTCAACTGACCAATTAAGGTTTTCACCTGGTCTGGGTCCTTCATATTGCGGTCAAAGAGGATAATACCGGCTGGATGATAGGAGTTGATCATATACTTGGAGTCATCATTTGCCTCTGTACCGTAGACGCCAAAGATGAGGAGCTGCCCCACCTTCTCCTCATTGGACATGGACTTAACTAGGGTCTTAGCCTTAGCTTCAGGCGTATCCTGATTCTGACTCACGGAAGCATAGGTGGCCTCTTGCCCTTGCGAAAAGGGGTTGGAACAAGCTGTCACAAGAGGCAGGGTAAGGGCCATTAGTGATAAGCCTAAAAGGGATTTTAATTTCATAGGTATGCCTTTCTAGATAGGATAGTTAGTATCTTTACTATACAAAAAATCCCCCTAGCAAGCTAGGGGGGATTTCCCATAAACCACAGAACCCCCCTATGAACAAGCACTCGGAAGACCTTCATAATAATAATAATAATACAAGTCTAAATACATATACACATTCCAGTCTATTTAATGTCTTTTCTCAAAAAACACTTGACCGCTCTAAAAAGAAGTAGCATAATAGAGGCAGTTATTTTAGAAAAAGGAGCCACGACATGGTAAGTGTAGCTAACATGCACACAAACGCATACTACTTTTGGTTCTTTATCCAGTCTACGGGTAAAGGACTATTTGGTGTACGCTAAATTACCAGTCAAGCGTTAAATACTAAAAGGGCCACCCGTAGTAGCGGGTGGTCCTTTTTCTATGTATGCCCAACCGCTAGGTGCCCAATCATTCAGGAGGTTATATCATGATCATCACACTCAAGAACAAGGCTGACAAACAACAAGTACAAGAACTTACCAATTGGTTGACCAACCAAGGATTAACCGTAAGCCCAACCCAAGGGGAGAACTACCTCATCTTGGGCCTCATCGGCGATACTTCTTCCCTAGATGCTCGTGTAATTGAATCATTGGAGATTGTAGATAAAGTGACTCGTATTCAAGAACCTTTCAAAAAAGCTAACCGCAAATTCCATCCAGACGACACCATCGTCGATGTAGGAGGCGTAAAAATCGGTGGTGGCCACTTCGCTATCATGGCTGGCCCTTGCTCCGTTGAATCGGAAGAACAAGTGGTAGGTATTGCCAAAGCCGTTAAGGCATCTGGCGCCAACATTCTCCGCGGTGGCGCTTTCAAGCCTCGTACATCCCCATACTCCTTCCAAGGCATGGGGCCTGCTGGCCTAGACCTCTTGGTAGCAGCCAAAAAAGAAACAGGTCTACCTATCGTGTCCGAAGTCATGGACGCCTCCCAATTGGAATACTTTGATGATGTGGACATGCTCCAAATCGGTGCTCGTAATATGCAAAACTTCTTCCTCTTAAAAGAAGTGGGCAAGCTTAGAAAACCAGTTCTTCTTAAACGAGGCCTATCCTCTACCTATGAAGAATGGCTCATGGCTGCAGAATACATCATGTCCGAAGGCAATGAAAATGTAGTTCTCTGCGAACGGGGCATCCGCACCTTCGAACCAAAAACCCGTAACACCTTAGATGTAACTGCAGTTCCTATGATGAAAGAATTGTCTCACTTGCCAATCATTATGGATCCATCCCATGCAGCTGGTATGAGTCGTATGGTACGCCCTCTCTCATTGGCTTCCACAGGAGCAGGCTGCGACGGCCTCATGATCGAAGTTCACAACGATCCTGCTAAGGCTCTCTGCGACGGTCCTCAAGCCCTTCGCCCAGAAACCTTCGACGAATTAGCTAAGGATATCTTTGCCCTTCGCGATATCGTAGTAAAGGTTCAAAAATAAGACGACTATACAGGTTAAGCACTTACAGCCCTGGGCTCGTAAGTGCTTAAGCATGTTACTGAGTTGATACAAAGGAGATAGGATGGAACGCATTCACGTTAATACGGGTGCCCCTTATGATGTCATCATCGAAGAGGACCTTCTCAGTCACCTAAGTGACTATATTTTGCCCCTCAAGGATCCCTGCCAGGCTATCATCGTATCCGATAGTCATGTAGCCCCCCTCTACTTAGATCGGGTCAAGGCTCAATTGGAGGTCGCGGGCTTTAAGGTCTTAGACTTTGTCTTTCCCGCTGGTGAAAGCTCCAAAAATGCTCACACCCTCCTAGAATTAGTAGAATACATGGCCCATGCCAAGATGACTCGTGGAGACCTACTAATCGCCTTAGGTGGCGGTGTAGTGGGGGATATGGGAGGCTTTGCCGCCGCTACCTATTTACGGGGAATTGACTACATTCAAATTCCTACCTCCCTCCTAGCCGCCGTAGATTCCTCTGTTGGTGGTAAAACAGCGGTCAACCTATCTGCCGGTAAAAACCTCTGGGGCGCTTTCAAGCAACCTATCATAGTTCTCTGTGATCCACAAACGCTCAAGACACTACCACGAGACCAATGGATTAACGGTTGTGGAGAAATCATCAAGTACGGTTTCTTGGATGTTCCTGGACTCTTAGACCTCTTAGAGACAAAACCACTAGTAGATAACCCTGATCAAGCGACTGCCGTAATTGCACGTTGCGTTCATGCCAAAGCATCCATCGTACAGGCCGACGAAAAGGAAGGCTCTATCCGAGCCCTCCTAAACCTAGGTCATACCTTTGCTCATGGCATCGAAAAAGAAAGTCAATTTACCGTAGCCCATGGCAATGCCGTAGCCATCGGCCTCATGCTCATGGCCCAAGGAGCGGTAAGGCACGATGGCTTAGACCCAGCAGTTTTGCCTAAGCTTAAGGCTCTACTAGAAGCCCATTACCTACCCACATCCACGAATATCCCTAAGGACCGCCTCCTAGAGGCGGCTCAACACGACAAGAAATCCCATGGGGCTAGCATTACCATCGTAGTGCCAAAGACCTATGGCCATAGCGAGCTCAAGGAAGTCACCTTTGAGCAACTAGCTACCTACTTAGATTAACCTATTTTCAAAACTATTGTAGAGATTCGAGAAGACTTATGCATACTGTTACTGCCCAGGTGCCTACTGGTACCATAGCCGCCATACCCGCCAAAGCCCATGCCCACCGAGCTATCATCTGCGCTGCCTTGGCCACTGGCCCTTCGAGCATCAAACTCAGCCGGACCTCCAAGGACATCGATGCCACCATGGCTTCCATGCGATCCTTAGGAACTCAAGTTGACTATCAAAACCAAGTCATCCATATTCAACCAGGTCCTGCTCCTCGCGTGGGACAAATCCTCCCTCATGAATCAGGCACTACCCTTCGCCTCCTCCTGCCTGTAGCAGCCTCCCTCTGTGAAGAGGTCCAAGTGGACGCCAAGGGCCGTCTACCAGAACGCCCCCTAGAGCCTCTCCTGGGACAACTTAAGGACCACGGAGTGACCTTTACACAGGATAAGCCCCCCTTTACTATGAAGGGCCACCTAAGAGGAGGCCACTTTGCTATGGTGGGCAATGTATCTAGTCAATTCTTCTCAGGCCTCCTCCTGGCAGCCCCTCAAGTAGGGACCTGTCAGATAGAGTCCCTAGGTAAACTAGAATCTAAAGACTATGTATCACTCACCATCAATACTATGAAGGACTTTGGTGTCACGGTAGAGCAAGGACTAAGTGTAAACGGCTATCCCTCCTTCTCCATTCCCCAAGGGGTCTCCTTTAAGGGGCAAGAAGACTATGCCATTGAAGGGGATTGGTCCAATGCGGCCATCTGGCTTGTAGCCACCGCCCTTAGTGGGCAAACCCTAACCATTAAGGGTTTAAACAAAGATTCTATCCAGGCCGACCGTCGCATCTTGGATATCGTATCCAAATCGGGCAGCCAAGTTAGCTGGTCTGGATCTGATCTAACTATCACAGGCAAGGCTAGTCAGCCCCTTGAGGTGGACCTTGGCCAATGTCCGGACCTACTCCCCGTCCTAGCCGCTTTAGCCTGCGGCATCCAAGGAGAATCAACCTTCCTTAACGGGGCTCGTTTGCGCATCAAGGAATCAGACCGCCTTGAAGCGGTAGCTGCCTTGGTAAGAGACCTTGGTGGTTGTGTCCGCCTAGTAGGAGATGATCTCTACATTCAAGGGACTGGAACCCTCAAGGGAGGTCTAGTAGACTGCCAAAATGACCACCGTTTGGTCATGGCCGGCACCTTGGCCGCCCTCATCTCACAGAGCCCCGTCAAGCTCAAGGATAGCCAGGCTATCACCAAATCCTACCCAGACTTTTTCGACGATTGGAATCAACTAGGAGGCTCTGCTCATGTCTAGTAGCTTCGGTAAACATATACAAGTATCTGTCTTTGGCGCCTCCCATGGTACCGCAATCGGTGCTGTAGTGGATGGTCTTCCTTGTGGCTTTAACGTGGACTTAGACCAACTACAAGCCTTCTTGCAACGGCGGGCTCCAGGGCAAAATGCCCTCACTACCCAACGGAAGGAAGCGGACCAACCAGAATTTTTGGCTGGGATTGTAGATGGCATGCTCAGTGGATCTCCCCTAGCCTTCCAAATCCGCAATACCTCCCAACATTCAAAAGACTACAATAACTTACGAGATATTCCTCGCCCCTCTCATGCAGACTTTACAGCTCGTGCGCGCTACGGCGACAAGGTGGATATGCGAGGAGGCGGGCACTTTTCGGCCCGTCTTACTGCCCCCCTCTGCGTAGCCGGAGGCATAGCTCTTCAGATTTTGGCTACTAAGGGCATCCACATAGGGGCCCATCTCAAACAAGTAGGTCCCATTAAGGACCAACCCATAGATTTCACCAATCCAGACCTAAAGGCCCTAGCCTTAGCAGCTAAGGAGCCCATCGCCATGGTCAACCCCCAAGCGCGGGCTGAAGCGACTCGGATCGTGACAGAACTCCGCGACCAAGGGGACTCAACAGGGGGCGTCGTAGAAGTTTTCGCTACAGGGCTCCCTCTGGGCTTAGGCAATCCCAACTTTGATGGCTTAGAAAACCGCTTAGCAGCTACTGTATTTGGGGTACCAGCAGTGAAAGGCATTTCCTTTGGCTCTGGTTTTGACGGCGTCTGCCGCCTAGGGAGCCAGGAGAACGACCCTTTTACCATCCAAGAGGGGCAAGTAAAGACCAAATCCAACAATTCCGGCGGCATCCAGGGAGGCATCAGCAATGGCATGCCCCTAGTCATGCAGGTAGCTATTAAACCAACCCCTTCCATCTATAAGGAACAGGAATCCCTCTCCCTTTCTAAAATGGAGGCTACCAAGCTAGTCATCAAGGGCCGTCACGATCCCTGTGTAGCCCTTCGTGCTGTTCCCGTTATCGAGGCCGTAACAGCGCTCGTTATATTAGATTTTCTAGGAGATATTGACCATGAACTTAGATAAAGCCCGTAGCCAGATTAATGGCATTAACGATGAAATGCTCAAGCTCTTCTTGGAGCGAATGGAACTATCTTCTCATGTAGCCAAGGCCAAGGCCCAAATGGGCAAGGCCATCTTTGATGCCAAGCGGGAGCGAGATATTCTAGATAAAATCACAGCGCAAGCGGGACCAGACATGGACATCTACGCTCGCCGCTTCTTCGAAAACCTCTTCTCCCTCAGTCGAACCTTCCAAGCGGAGGAACTCTTTAAAGAGACCGCTTTCACCAAAGAAATCGAAGCCGCTGTGGCAGCAGCCCCCAACCTACCTCCACAACGAGGAACCGTGGCCTGCTGTGGCATCTTCGGTTCTAATGCTCAAATGGCTTGCGATAAGCTCTTACCCTTGAGCCAAATTCTCTATGTCAACTCCTTCCAAGCTGTCTTCGACGCCGTTGAAGAAGGACTAGCCCAATTCGGCGTCCTTCCCATCGAAAATTCCTCTAATGGGTCCGTCAAGGAAGTCTATGACCTTTTAGAACGCAAGCACTGCTATATCGTGCGGGGCACCAAGCAATGGATATCCCATGACCTCTTAGCCAAGGAAGGGACAAGACTAGAAGACATCCATACGGTCTACTCCCATCCACAAGCCTTAGGCCAATGCTCTGAGTTCTTTGCCCAATACCCACATATCAAACTAGAACCTTACACCAATACCGCTATGGCCGCCCAAATGGTAGCCCAATCGGAAGATGCTGGTATCGCTGCAGTAGCGGCCCCTCAATGTGCTCAACTCTACGGCCTGCAAGCCGTTCGTCGATCCATTCAAAACAACGACAATAATTACACCCGTTTCATCTGTATCACTAAGGACCTAGCCGTCTACCCAGGGGCTAACAAAATTTCCATCGTTACCACCGCTAGTCATACACCAGGTGGCCTCGGATCCCTACTGACTAAATTCGGCAATATGGGAATCAACCTGACCAAGATCGAATCCCGCCCTATCCAGGGGCATAACTTCGAGTTCCTATTCTACCTAGACCTTGAGGCGTCCCTCGTAGACCCTCGGGTCCGGTCTCTCTTAGCGGAACTCCACGAATCCCAAGATAAATTCCGCTTACTCGGCAACTACCCTGAAAACTAGGAGGTTCTATGAAATTTGGACTACTGGGGCGAACCCTAGGTCACTCTTATTCACCGGCTATCCATCATGCCCTAGGTAATGAAAGCTATACCCTTTTTGAAAAGGAGCCAGACCAGTTGGCGGACTTCTTCGCCGATCCATCCCTGCAGGGGCTCAATGTGACGATTCCCTACAAAATTGCCGCCTACGAGGCCTGTCAAACCCTATCCGACCGAGCCCAAAAGACCGGTGTAGTCAACACCATGGTCCGCCGAGACGGAGCTTGGCACGGGGATAACACGGACTACCTGGGCTTCCTTTATAGCCTAGACTACGGCCATATGGAGGTAGCTGGTAAGGTCTGCCTCATCTTAGGGGATGGAGCTTCTTCCCACACCCTACACATAGCTTTAGAAGACTTGGGCGCCAAGGAGATTATCCACCTCTCCCGTAAGACAGCCCCCTTCTACCAAGATGTCCACCACTTCTACCACAAGGCTCAAATTATTATTAACGCCACTCCTGTAGGTATGTACCCTAAGTGCCCTCAAGCACTCATCGACCTAGCCCCTTTCAGCCTGCTTGAGGGGGTGGTAGACCTCATCTATAATCCCCTCCGGACCAGCCTTCTATTACAGGCGAGACAATTAGGCCTCAAGGCCGTCAACGGCCTCCCCTTCCTCGTTGCCCAGGCAGTAGCAGCCTCTGAACTCTTCTTGGAAAGTGAAAGTCTCATCAAAACAGAAGAGCTAATTAAGAGTCTCCAAGGAGACCAAGAAAACATCATCCTCGTAGGTATGCCAGGAGTGGGCAAAACCACTGTAGGTAAGGCTTTAGCCCAAAGAACGGGACGGACTTTCATAGACATAGATCAAGAGATAAGCAAAGAAATTGGGGCCATCTCCAACTACATCCAAACCCAAGGAGAAGCTGCCTTCCGCCAGGTGGAATCCAAGGCTATCCAAGACATCGGTAAGCGCGGGGGGCTAGTAATCGCTACCGGTGGTGGCGCTGTTACCATAGAGGACAACTTCCTTCCCCTCCGCCAAAATGGCCGTATCTATCAGTTAACGCAACCCCTAGACAAATTGGCAACGGCAGGTCGGCCCCTCTCTGCAGGTGGCTTGGACAAGCTCAAAGAACTAGAAGCTGTCCGAACACCTATGTACCAAGCCTTTTCCCAATGCACCATTGCCCACCATCGCCAGGCTCAGAAAACGGTTGATGCCATCCTACAAGACTTTAAGGACCACTTAGGGGAAGTCTAAAAAAGGCTTGCAATCTCTGCTAAAGTGATATACTAAATATATCTAACTTATAATCCCAGGAGGGCCATCCTATGATAGGCTGGCTATCCCTTTTGACACAGTATTAGAGGAGATCTCCTTATGAAAAAAGTATTGACTATAGCTGGTTCAGATACGAGTGGCGGTGCTGGTATCCAAGCAGACCTTAAGACCTTTGAAGAAAGAAATACCTATGGCATGAGTGCCATCACTGTTATCGTCGCCATGGACCCAGACCAGGCTTGGAGCCATCAAATATTCCCTATCCCTATGGACACCATCAAAGCGCAAATTAAAACAGCCCTTCAAGGAGTTGGTCCAGATGCGCTCAAAACAGGTATGCTACCAACCGTTGAGATTATTGAATACGTAGGTTCCCTACTTAAGGATATGGATATACCTCTTGTCATCGATCCTGTCTTGGCCTGCAAGGTTAATGATGGCGTGCCACACAACCTCTTCCCAGAAAATGTGGAAGCCATGCGCAAATACCTCCTACCTCACGCTAGTCTAGTCACCCCCAACGACTTTGAAGCGGCCCAATTAGCCGGTATGGACCTGATCCAAAGCTTAGATGATGCTAAGGAAGCAGCTAAGCATATCCATGCACTAGGTGCTAAAAACGTTGTCATCAAACGACGGGAAGGTTTCGGCGGAGATATCGCCATTGACCTCCTCTACGATGGCCAAAACTTTACCCCTATGGGGGCTCCTAAGGTACCTACTAAGTGGACCCATGGTGCAGGTTGCACCTATTCGGCCTGTATCACGGCTGAGTTGGCCAAGGGCCATTCCGTCAAGGAAGCAGTCATGACAGCTAAAGCACTCATTACCAGAGCCTTAGAACATTCCTTTGCCCTCAACCAATTTGTTGGGCCTGTAGACCACACCCAATTAAGAGACTAATAATCAAATAGACGTAAACAGGCGGTAGCCCATGACCAATCATGGACTACCGCCTTTTATATACATCTTTATGAGTCATCCCTATTCTTGGTCTAGGAGCTTTAGGATGGATTGTAACTGGTCTAGAGGGACCTGTCCTGGCGCTGAGGCCTGACCAACTGTGCCAAAGCTAAGACAATTGCCGAAAATAGATCCACAAACCCGGCTCAACATACCTAGATGCCCCATGGACATGGTAATAAGAGCTTGGTCCGGGTAAGCCTTATGGACCTCATAAGTTGCTGCTAACAGTGTCAAAAGGTCCTCTGGTCCCTGAGGCATGCAGGCTAACTTAGCCACCTGAGCCCCAGCCTTCCTCATGCCAAGTAAACGATCTACGATTTCTTCACGACTGGGTGTCTTGTGGAAGTCATGATTACTCATAATCACCGTAAGGCCCCTGGCCTTGGCCAGATCTACAAGCGATTTCATAACTTGAGGCACGAAGAAGTATTCTAAATCTATCGCATCGGCTGAGCCAGATTCAATCAAACTCCTTAGGAGATCAACGTAGTCATCCCTATCTAAATCCTTCTCGCCCCCCTCGCCTCGAGTCCGCCAGGTAGCGATAAGGCCCCTATCAGGTAGGGCCTCACGAACAGCCTGTGTTGCCGCCAAAAGAGTCTTTTTACAATAGGCGTCACCTAGAAAATCTAATCGTAACTCTGTTACATCATAGGTTTTTGTGGCCAAAGACTTACATTGGTCTAAGACCTCTTCAAGGGTCTTAGCCACGATAGGTAGGCAGACCTTAGTCCGACCGCCTAAACTGACAGGGCCAATCTTTGTCATTTCTAGCTCCTCATAAGCCTCTAGGGCTTTCAAAAAGAGCCCCTAAAGAGGCGGGCTCAACACTATAGACGCTAATAACTGTGCTACATAAGTAGGTCTCACCTTATCAAAGAAAAAGAGACCTAGGCAAGACTATGCTTATACCTTTTGATTAGGCTTCTTATCCAAATGCCAAGCTTTATAAGCTAAGTAGAAGAGGAGGATCCCCGTCAGTGTAAAGACCCAGTGCATACCCAAGTAAGTAGATACGACAGAGGCGAAGAGAGGACCCACCATAGACCCAAATTGTTGGGCCGTTGTAGTCATACCGAATATGCGGCCCCGGAAGCTAGGATCCGTATTAAGAGTTATAGCAGCTGATAAAGAAGGATTAACCCCTACTAGGAAGGAACCGACCAGAATCTGGAGGGCCCCAAACCAAAGGACACCAAAGGGAAGACTCTGCAAAAGGAGAACCGTGCCACCCCCTACAAAGCAAAGGAAAATAACTCTAAAGTAACCCTTCTTTTGCCCATAACGAACCCAGAGGTTAGTAGTAATAGTGCCAGCCATACCTCCGATGGAGAGGATGATACCGGACAGCATAGCTGCCCCTTCCATAGTCCCCTTCATTTCGCCCACATAAAGGGCTAGGATTGGTTGCAACATCATAATGGCGCATTGAACAAAAAAATAGAGCCAAAGGAGTTGAACCAAAATACCATTCTTAGCCACAAACTTAAAATCGCTAATGATAGAGGAAGACCTAGCCGCCTTCTTTGCCTTAGGCTGATCAGTCTTTAGGTCAGAGGATGCCACATCTAGCTGATCAGAGGTGTCCACCTCTTTAGATGACGCTGTTTGACGCTCAGCAGAGGCCGCTTTCATATTTGGTTCCTTTACCAAGAAAAGAACAGCTGCCGTTGCAAGGGCTACGATAAGTCCTGACACGATGAAGACAGGTCGCATTCCAACGATAGATTCTACCAATCCACCCATAAAAGGCCCTACCACATTGCCTAAGATGAGACCTGTTTGGAAGATGCCCAAGGCTGCCCCTACCTGACTATCTACAACGGATAGGGAGACCATGGTCATGGCCGCTGGCATAAACCCATTGGCAAATCCCTGAAAGGCACGGGCTGCCAAGAGTTGCCAAGGCCCCTGAGCCAGGCCTAAGAAAATATAGGAAATACCGATAGCAAAGCCAGCCCGTACGGCCATCATCTTCTTGCCATGCTTATCGGCAATTTTTCCCCATATAGGGGCCATAAGACCAGCGATAAAGAAAGTAATGGAAAAAATAGCGCCAGACCAGAGAGCTACTAAATCCTTATCCACGCCTAACTCTAACAGGTAGACAGGTAGGAATGGGACTAACATAGTGTAACAAATTGCCAGGGTCATCATGGCTAGCGTGATGATCCACACATTGCGCATGCCCCCTAGCTCTCTATCTCGCTCATCATGTGCCTTTTTATTCATACCCATCTAGTCTTCCTCAAAGGAGTGGAAAGACTGATTCATCACATCCCGAAGGGATACACGCTCCATGGACAATCTGAATTCATGTTGCAAATGGGCCCATAAGGGTGCTGTCAGACACTCCTTCATAACCGGACAAGCTTCCGCATCATCATCTAAACATGACACCAGGGCAATGGAATCCTCCGCAGCATAGAGAATCTCATACACGTTATAATCCTCAGGGGCCTTAACCAATTGATAGCCACCATACTTGCCACGGACGGACTTTAAGAGGCCTGCCGTGGTAAGTCGAGCTACAATTCCTTCCAAGTATTTATCGGAAATACCTTGTCGTTGTGCGATTTCTCGGATTGATACATTCTTAGTGGTTCCATTTGTCGCTATATCAGCCAAGACACGCAAGGCGTAGCGACCCTTTGTGGAAATTCGCATGACAGACTCCTCTCAATTTCTAATACCCCTTTATTATAGTCGAATTTATTCATTTTCAAAATACTTTGCCCATGATAAACTATATTTATAGATATATACATAATAATTATCGATATGCTTATTAGTTAATCTTATAAATAGTGCTTTACTACCTAAGCATATACTTCGTGTATTGTATGAGAAAGGAGCTTCTCATGTTAGAGAAACTTTTCGGCCTCACCCAACGAGGCACCACGGTTAAGACCGAGATTATCGCCGGCTTGACCACCTTTATCACCATGGCCTACATCCTCTTCTTAGCCCCTAATATTCTATCTATAGCAGGTATGTCCAAGGATGCTGTCCTCATCGGTACTTGCTTGGCTGCGGGCATTACATCTATCCTCATGGGCCTCATTGCCAACTATCCTATCGCCCTAGCACCAGGGGTTGGCCTTCTCTCCTTCTACTCCTTTACGGTTGTATTGGGTATGGGCATCTCCTGGCAGACAGCTCTAGGCGCAGTCTTCATCTCCGGTATCGTCTTCCTCATTCTCACGGCTACCCGAATCCGTCAAATGATCGTAGAAGGTATTCCTGCCTCTATGAAGATTGCCATCACCACCGGTATTGGCCTCTTCATTACCTTTATCGGCCTTAAACTCTCTGGTCTCGTAGTCATCAACCTCTCCCTGGCTCCAGACATCTTGGCCGCTGCGGCGGCCCATGGTGGTAACATCACACCACCGGCTTCCCAAGCCTTCTTGGCCCTCGGCGACCTCAAAAATCCAGAAACCCTTCTAGCCCTCTTCTCTTTAGCTTTTACGGCAATCTTAGTGGCTCGCAAAGTAGGGGGTGCCCTCCTCATCGGTGTTATCGTCACCTCCATCCTAGCCTATGCTACAGGCGTGGCCCAATTACCTGACCACCTTTCCTTGATGGCGATTCCTGACTTTAGCCAAGCAGCCATCTTCGCCTTAGATATTCCTGGTGCCTTCCATATGGGCCTCATCACCATCATCTTCTCCTTTACCTTTGTAGAACTCTTCGATACCATGGGGACCTTGATTGGTACAGCGACCAAAGCGGGCATCGCCAACCCTAAGACCAATGAATTCCCTGGTCTCGGTAAGGCTATGACCGTAGATGCAGTCGGTGTATCCTTAGGCGGCCTCTTGGGGGTATCCACTGTAACGGCCTTTATCGAATCCGCCTCTGGTGTTGCAGCCGGTGGTAAAACAGGTCTCACAGCCATCGCTACAGGGATTCTCTTCCTCATCGCCCTCCTCTTCGCACCGATTCTCGTCTTGGTACCAAACTGTGCTACTGCACCGGTTTTAGTTATGGTTGGCGCCTTCATGATCGGTGCCATTCGCGACATCGACTTTGATGACTGGACAGAAGGCTTCCCTGCCTTCTTGGTTATCACGGTTATGCCCTTTGCCTACTCCATCGCAGAAGGCATCTCCGCTGGCCTCGTAGCCTATCCTTTGGTCAAGATCATCGCTGGTCGGGCCAAGGAAGTCTCTAAGATCATGTATATCCTAGCCATCTTAGTAATTATCCGCTATGTATGGTTCTAGGGGTTCCTAATAATATACGAACAATACCCAGGAGGGGCTAGTTAATCAGAATCGATTAACTAGCCCCTCCTTTTATTATGCCTAGCGAGCCCTATAAGGCTTCGTAATGAATCCATTCGTTATATGTCTATATATAAAGTACACTTGCTTTTTTAGAGTGGACATACTATGATATATACTATGTTTTATTGTTTACTATGAAAGAGGTTATCCATGACTCGACATCGTCAATTGAGCCGGGGCCTCAAGAATCGGCACGTACAACTCCTTGCCATTGGTGGCGCCATCGGTACGGGTCTCTTCTTGGGTTCCGGCCGGGCCATCCACTTAGCAGGCCCTTCCATCCTTCTAGCCTATTTAATTACGGGCACCATCTGTTTCTTCATTATGCGGGCCTTGGGCGAATTACTATTGTCCAATACAGGCTACCATTCCTTCGTGGACTTCGTAGAAGAGTATCTGGGCGATAGGGCTGCCTTCATCACCGGTTGGACCTATTGGTTCTGCTGGTTATCCTTAGCCATGGCGGACTTGACGGCCGTAGGCCAATACATGCAGTTTTGGATACCCTGGTTACCCCAATGGATTCCAGCCCTAGTAGTTTTACTAATTCTCTTATTCATGAATTTAACGGCGGTCAAACACTTCGGAGAACTAGAATTCTGGTTTGCCCTCATTAAGGTCATCGCCATCCTCTCCCTCATCATCATAGGCGGCGTCATGATTATGACAGGCTTCTCTACCGATGCAGGTCCTTCCTCATTCACCAATCTTTGGAATTACGGGGGCTGGTTCCCTAATGGCATAGGGGGCTTTATCCTCTCCTTCCAAATGGTTGTATTCGCCTTTACCGGTATCGAACTGGTGGGCCTCACCGCTGGGGAAACAGAAAATCCTAAAAAGGTCATTCCTATGGCCATTAATAATATCCCTATTCGCATTATTATCTTCTATGTGGGCGCTTTGGCCATCATCATGTCCATTTACCCTTGGACTGCGGTAAACCCTGCTAAGAGTCCATTTGTAGCCGTTTTCTCTGCTATAGGGATTGCTGCAGCGGCTTCCATCATCAACTTTGTTGTCTTGACCTCCGCTGCCTCTGCTACCAATTCAGGAATTTTCTCCACAGGCCGTATGATCTACGCCCTTTCCCAACGAGGTCATGCCCCTCGGACCATGCGTCACCTCACAGGCTCCCGCGTCCCTTACCAAGCGACCATCTTCTCTGCAGCAGTCCTGCTCATCACCGTTGTCCTCAACTATGTCATGCCAGAAGCAGTATTCGTCATGATTACTTCGATTTCTACCTTCTGTTTCATCTTTATCTGGGCAATGATGGTCATCTGCCATCTCAAGTACCGCAAACAAAAGGCAGAACTGGCTAAGGCTTCTTCCTTTAAGATGCCTCTCTACCCTATTTCTAATTACCTAATCTTGGCCTTCTTCGCCTTCATCTTGATTATGTTAGCCTATTCCCCAGACACCCGGATTGCCCTTATATTTACGCCGGTTTGGTTTATCATCCTCTGGGCCTTTTATTCCATGCTCCATTCGGACGTACCAGACCCTCTAGAAGAAGAAATCATAGACCTAAGCGATGCCGAATCTAAGAAGAAAGAGTGACCTCTTTCCTATGAAAGCTAGAAGCCTATAGAAAAACTAGTATAGCTAATAAATCCAAAAGGAGTCCCTCCTAGACTTGTCTAGGAGGGACTCCTTTTTAAGTAAAGCTTCTATACGTCCAAAGTCACCTTGTGCCCATCACGCATATGCTTAAAGATAATCTTATGCGCGCGAAGGGAGAAGGGCTTACCTGTTGGTTTGGCCCCATAAAGGATGTCCCCTACCAGAGGATAACCTAAGTGGGCAAAGGCCAGACGGATTTGGTGGGTTCGGCCTGTAAAAAGTTCTACCTCCACCTGGGTTTGGTCCTTAACTTGATCATAGTCCAGGATTTCAAAATCTGTCCGGGTCTTCTTTCCATCGGCTCTCACTTCTTGATGAATGCCATCAGCGGCTCGCCCCATGGGGAAGGTCAAAGAATAGACGGTCTTACAGATTTGGGTCAATACATTGCAAATATCAGTGGCCTCTATGCCCTCCTGATCAGAAGATAGGTCGGCCTTCTGCAAGTCTCCTTGTACTTGTGCCCGATAGAACTTTCTAAAACTATGGTGATCCATCTGCCCTTGGTAAATGGATTGAGCCAGGCCAGACTTAGCAATGACGACACAACCTGATGTATCCCTGTCTAGGCGATTCAGAAAACGAACTTTCCGCTTGATCCCCTGGTCCTTAAAGTAAGAAGCAATGCCATTAGCTAGCGAAACCTGTCCTTGAGAATTGACGGTAATGCCCACTGGTTTATCTAGTACCAAGATATCATGATCTTCATAGACTATGGTCAAATCCATAGAAATTGGGTCGTAGTCTAACTTTTCCTTAGGCATCTGTAGGCGGATCTGATCTCCGCTAGCTAAGACCGCCTTAGGGTTGGTCTTATGACCATTGAGGAGGACTAGCTTATCATCGAATAGGCCCTTCATGGACTTACGTGGATACCCCTTATGGTCTAATAGGGACCCTAGGGTCATAGAGGCTTGATCAGCGGCAACATCGATTACAATGTCGTCTTCACGGTAGCTTTTACGTGCCATTGGGCCCCCTTTCATAGTGCAATCTAATAGGAAAAGTATATCAAAATATATTGATATAGTAAATCCATAAGGCTGCTAGCCCCTAATTTTCCTTATTGAACGATCTTAACTAGGTCCCTATCCTGAGGCAAGTAACCTAAGAAAGAAGAGGGCTTACTAGACCGGCCCCGTTCATTCTCTCGTATATAGGTGATGGTCAAATCTTCCTTAGGCCGGGTAATGGCCACATAGAAGAGGCGCTTTTCTTCCTCTAGACGGCCCTCTTTTTCTGCTAAGAAGGATGGGAACGTTCCCTCATTAAGGCCTGCCAAGAAGAGGTGGGCAAATTCAGATCCTTTAGCTTGGTGGACCGTAATGATAGGGATCGCATGTTTACGCTTTCCTTGATTAACCGGTTCCCCTGCGGTCAAAGCTGCTAATTGTACGATAAGGGATAATCGGTCCCGACTGCCTACAGAGGCATAGTCTTGATCTAGGTCTACTAAAATTCGGTAGAGGTCACGGATACGCTCGACCCGCGGTCCCTCATGCCGTTCCTGGTAATAATCTAAAATGCCCATATCCTTCATGATATAAGCCAATAGATCCGATGGTTTTTCAACCTGGGCCTTGCGCCGGAGGGTCGTCATTTGAGAGGCCAATCCTGCGAAGGCCCCCTTATAGGAATTGATGAGGGCCATACGGGTATCCTCCGTAGGGCGAATATTATGCTCCACTGCATAGACGAGGAGGAGGGCCGTAGCCAGGATGTCATCCATAGCATCATGGCTAGGTTTATGGTCAATCGGGAAGTAGTCAGATAAGAAGCCTAGCTTGTGGTTAGGCAGGTTAGGATAGAAACGGCGGAATATGTCCAAGGTATCGTAAATGGCCTTGAAGTCTGGTTCCCCTAGGCCATGCCGATGGAGTTCCGAGGTAAAGATAGATACATCGTAGTTAACATTATGACCTACGATGACTGCCCCCTTGGAGAAATTCTTAAAGTCCTGGAGTACCTTAGCCGGCTCTTCCCCATGTTCTGCTAAAAATTCATCGGTAAAACCATGAACTTCAGCGGACTGTCCGACCGATTTTGCGGGCTTAATAAAGCGTTCAAAAGACTCTAGAATCTTTCCATCCTGGTCGATGCGTATAGCTGCAATTTGAATGATATTATCAGAGGTCGTATCCGTTCCTGTGGACTCTACGTCATAGACGACCACGGTATGGTCCTGTAAGCCCTGCAAGAGGCCTGCATAAGGCTCCCCTTCAAAGATGGCTAAATCCATAAAGTCCGTCAGCTTTAAGCCGGCCTGACGGACCTTTGGCGATTCCAGTTCCTTGAGGCGGGCCTGACCGATCCCCGCCACATACCGTTTAATAATCCGACGGGCTGATACAGCGTCATTGGGATTCATGATGAGCTTGAAATAGGCCATGACGTCCTTGATTTCCTGGCGCCGGTAGAACTTGAACTCATCGATAATCATAAAGGGCCGTTGGTCCGCCTCGGGGTAATCCCTATTAAAGCGTTCAAAGAGGTTAGATAGACGAATCGCCTTTTTATTATCCCGCACCAAAACCCCTATGGTATCCTCCCGCGGAAGGGCCCGGATGGCGTCGTAAATAAACTTAGCCTCTTCATATTCATTGCGGCAGGCCTCTACTAGGATTGGCTTGCCTCCTTTAGGGGAGGCTGATTGCGGCATCTTGTCATAAATAGCAGCTACCTCTTGTGGGAACATGGCTTCTAGGGTCTTAAAAGCCGCTAAGAAGAGAGTCTTATTGGCTCGGTAGTTATCATAAAAGGTCACTTTCACAGGGTCAAAGTGCTCTACATAATCCTCTAAGATATGAAAGGGATCAGACCCTCGCCACTCGTAGATGGTTTGGAAGTAGTCACCACAGAGGAGAACCCGATTCCCCTCCCAGAGAACCTTCATAACCTTATATTCCAAGGTGCCCGTATCTTGCATTTCATCCACCGCTATATAGCGATAGCGGTCTCGCCAACGCTGGCAGACAGATGGATCTTGGAAGAGGCGATGAACACCTGTAATGAGATCCATAAAGTCCAGACCGTGCACATTCCGCAAAGCTTGGTCATAGAGAGCCAACCAATCAGCCCCATGGGCTAAGAAGTCTTGGTAGTCTCCCAAGTATAGCTGACCGTCAAAACCTGTGAAGTAAGCTTTCAAAGGCCCCTTAGGGTCTTGGTCCATGACCTGGATGGTCTTTTCATAGTCAGCTCGAGGATCCTCCGTATAGAAACCGTATAGTGACCGGCCTTCCTTGATGGCCCCCAAGAGGTTACCAAAGCGAGCCGCCTTAATAGAGGCCGGCTTGTAGGGCAAAAAAAGCTCCTGGCAATCTTCTTCATCGAAGATGGTTAGGTCTGTATATAATTCTTCGTTACGCTTTGCCTCTTCTGTAAGAACCTTAAAACAAAAGCTGTGGAAGGTTGAAACCTCCACAGCTTTTGCGGCCTGACCTACCAAGGATAGGATACGGTCCTTCATCTCGCGACAAGCCTTATTGGTAAAGGTCATGCAGAGGATTTGGTCCGCGTGAGCCATTTCTGTATCTAGAATATGGGCCACTCGATAAGCCAGCGTATTCGTTTTTCCAGTTCCTGCAGAAGCGACTAAGAGAAGATTGCGGTCCAATTCATGAACCACCAATTCTTGTTGGGCATTGAGTGCCATAGTATCGCCTCCAGCTTTCATTAGAGAATATGCCAACCTGTCAGGATGGCCATAGGAATAGGGCCAAAGAGAATGGTTAGCCCCCATACCCAAAGGCCAGGATCCAATTGGACATGGAGGACCTGTGTGGCTGCTAAGTAAACAGCTGCCCCCATAAGGGCATTAAGAACGACTCTTTTTATGGTATAAAAGGCCATCTTAAAAGCAATGACAATAGCTACCACTGTAATAGCCACAGAAGCTACTGGATGGGCCATGATTTGAGAGACTACTTGTTCCATACTAACCTTTCATCTCTTGACGGTTATTAACAGCACCGCCAAGAGTTAATTCATCGGCGTATTCAATATCACCGCCGACAGGTACGCCTCGAGCAATGCGGGTTACCTTGATACCAGATCCTTGTAAGAGACGAGAAATATAAAGGGCTGTTGCCTCTCCTTCCACATCCGGATCCGTAGCCAAAATGACCTCTTGTACCACCCCGTCATGCAAGCGAGCTACCAATTCCTTGATGCGAATATCTTCTACCCCAATCCCTTCCATAGGGGAAAGAGCCCCTTCTAGGACGTGATACAGGCCCCGATAGTCGCCAGATCGTTCAATGGCCATGACATCCCGGGAGGATTCTACCACCATAATGGTCTTTTGATCCCGTTGAGGATTAGAGCAAAATTCACAAGGGTCTTGGCTAGATAGATTAAAGCAAATGGAACAATGGTGGGTAGCTCCCTTAGCTTCTACGATAGTATTGACCAGTTGATCTACATTTTCTTGGTCCATTTCCACCAGGTGATAGGCCAGTCGACGAGCCGACTTGGACCCGATACCCGGTAGGCGCCGTAGTTGTTCAACCAGCCGTTCTAAAGCATTGGCAGACATCTTAGAACAAACCTGTTGGCAAGTTAAGACCACCTGTTACCTTGCCCATTTCTTGGGAGAGAAGGTCATCTACCTTAGCGCCTGCTTCGTTAACAGCAGCCTTTACCAAATCTTCCAACATATCCACTTCTTCAGGATCTACAGCAGAAGGGTTAATCTTGATAGATTCGATGAACTTTTCACCATTCATGACAACCGTTACGGCACCGCCTCCCACAGAAGCTTCTACAGTTCGTGTTTTCAACTCTTCTTGCATCTTTTTCATGTCTGCTTGCATCTTTTGAACTTTCTTCATCATGCCTTGCATTTGACCCATTTTACCGAACATATTCTTTCTCCTTATTTATCTTCAACGTAAATATCATACTCTTCTGAAAGTTTGGACAGGGTTTCCTTAATCATAGGATTGCCGGCCTCTTGGGGACTCATATTAGCTGGATCCCACTTATGCCCACCGGTCTCCCCGGCTTCAGGATCCCCCTTGATGGCATTCCCTGAAGCTTCCTGACTAGGCACGGCCCCCTTCTGGACTGCTGCCTTGTATTCAGCGGCTTGCGGAGAGTTGGCCTTGACCGCTTCAACCGCTACTGCGTGACCTAAAAAGGCATAGCAAGCCTCTCCAATATCCTTGGCGTGAGCCGCATTGGTTAGCATGCTGTAATTAAGGGCAGACTTAACCACAAAGACCACCTTAGAGGCGTCCACATAGATTAGTTGGGACTGGTTAAGGACCGTTGCCAAGAGGGAACGCTGATGGCTCTTTAAATAGTTTATCACATTCCCCTGAATGGTCCTGTATTGAGCAGCATCTACTATGCCCTGACCAATGGTCACAGGGGCACCAGCTGGTATAGATGGTGTGCTTTGAGGAGAAGACCCTTGACTAGCGCCTGGCTTAGGAAGAGGTTTAACCTTAGGGAGGGGGCTAACCTTAGGAAGAGGGCTCTGACCCAGTGAGCTAGACCCTCTTTCCTCCTGCTGACTAGGCTCTGGCATAGAGGGCTCAGGAAACTCTTCATCCGGCATAGAATAGGAAATCTGGTCTCCATAAGAAGGAGCCTGACTAGGCCTTGCTGATTCCCGACCTCCTCCAGCCTCCAACTTGGTCAAGCGATTCAAGATAGCTTCCTCTTGACGGCTCTCACGAGCCTCCAAGCTAGCTATACGGCTTTCCAAATCACGTTCAACAGATCCGCTTTCTGCACACATAACTAAGAGGCCCATCTCTACAATGGTCCGCGGGTTATCTACCCCCTTAGCATCCCCCTGGATACTTTGGAATTGGTGAACATAGCGGTTAATATCCGCCACGGAAAAGGCCTGGCTTTGCGCTAAGAAAGCCTCCTTAACCGTATCGTAGAGGGCCAGTTCCTCTTCTTCAGGGGCAACCTTGCCAATGAGGAGGGCTCTAACATGTCGTATGAGGGCATCTAGAATCTGAAGGGGATCACGGCCTTCTACTAAAGCTTGAGAAATAGCACTTAAAATGCCAGCTCCATCTCCCTTATGAATGCGATCTAAGAGGTCCATGACCCATTCCTTAGAGACCAAGCCTATAAGGTTTTCTACAAGCTCCGTATCTATAAGTCCTCCGGCCATACCTGCACACTGGTCTAAAATAGACAGGGCATCCCGCATCCCACCATCTGCATGGATGGCGATAAGACGAGCGGCCTTAGGATCCAACTCAAACCCTTCTTGGCTCGCTACGTATTGGAGGCGTCCCACAATATCATCGGCCGTAATTCGACGAAATGTATAGCGTTGGCAACGAGACAGGATGGTAACGGGCAGCTTTTCTGCCTCTGTCGTAGCAAATATAAACATGACATGAGCTGGTGGCTCCTCAATGGTCTTGAGTAGGGCATTCCAAGCTTCAGTAGTCAACATGTGGGCTTCGTCGATAATGAAGATCTTTTTCCGCCCTTCTACAGGCATGAATTTAACATTTTCCCGAAGGGCACGAATCTCATCAATCCCTCGATTGGATGCCGCATCGATTTCCAAAACATCCATAGACTGACCCGCAAGAATCTGCTTACAGGCCGTACACTGTCCACAAGGGGTCGCCGTCGGCCCCTCCGCACAGTTGATAGATCGGGCAAAAATCTTAGCCATGGAGGTCTTACCCGTTCCTCGAGGACCAGCAAAGAGATAGGCATGGGCAACCTTATCACTCTCAATAGCCCTCACTAGGGTTTCTGACACCTGCTTTTGCCCCACCACATCAGCAAAAACTTTAGGTCTATATTTGCGGTATAAGGCTAAATAGGCCATAGTCAACCCTCCCTTCCAAGAAATTTACCTATAAAAAAAAGCAGCCCTCGCTGCTTTTGCACCTAGCACTCGATTAAGACAGCCCCCCGGGTTCCCCATGGCACATGAAAGTTACCGCTTAGTGCTGCTACCTCTCGGTCCTGACACGGTTCACAGGCTCCCATTGCACGGGCCCAAGGAACTGCCTTAATCCAATACTAGGCTAGCGATTTAATTATACTATAGGCCCTCATACAAGACAAGCTATGGACTAATAAAATAAGGAAAGCCCCTAGGGCTTTCCTTATCCATACAACAAAGGATGTATTATAAACTATTTATAGACTAATACTACTAGATAGGCTTTACTTGCCCTCTTATTTAGTATCCCCTTCAAATTCTTTCACTCCTATATCAATGGCATCCAAGGCCTGCAGGGCTCGAGGATAGCCGATATAAGGCAGGCACTGAGTGACCACGCTAATGAGATAGGTCTTATCCATGCCCATATGTAAATTACCCTTCACATGGGCTACTAACTGCTTACTAGCCCAACCAAGTCCCATGAGGAAACAGAAGGTGATCAGCTCCCGATTACGTAGACTAAGGCCCTTGCGGGTATAGTAGTCCCCAAAACAATTAGAAGCCAACCACCGCCTAATATGGCGGGTTTCCTCAGGGCCAGACTTGTAAAAATCCTCCATCTGAGGGCCAAAGATGGCTACTTGAACCTCCCGACCTTTTTCTAACCGATTATCTGTGGTGACTGTCCCCATCCTATCATCAATGAGGCGGATCCCCTTAATATCAAAGGCCCGGTTCATAACCCGCAAGTAACCCCGTACAACACCGATACCCACATAAGGGACAGCCTGGTAGACTAGCTCTCTGATTTCATGCGGTTCGATACCTATGTTGAGGGCTCCTGGCAGAAGGAGTTCAAACTCCTCCAAGCCCTTAGCCCCTACCAAGGAAGCTAAAATAGCTAAGAGTCGGTCATGGGCAGAAATGTTCTTACCCTCTTCTCGAATGACCTCATCAAAGGCAAAGTTAACGAAAATATCATCTAACTCTGGGTCCTTGCGGGAAGAAGGAGAAACGAAGTCCGGGAACATCTTATCCCGATAGGCTGCGGCAAACTCAGTTTTCTTCATGGCTATCCTCCCTAGGTATCATATAAGTGGGTACATATTAATGGAAGTCTACACCGTAAGCCAATTTCCATGCTTGCAAGAAAATAGGCCATTCTGGGCTAGACACATCGATTTGATGAGGCTTATCAGCAGCGTCATAACGGCATACGATGTTCATCCCTGGAATAACAACGTATTTATAAAGGCTAGGGCTACCGTATTGGTTGTTATACATAGTTACCACATTCAAGCCAAAGACAAAGTTGCGACTGCTGTCGATGCCCTTGAAGAGGGATCCTTGGTCAAAGTAGTAGCTTTGTCCTGCATTATGAGGTAAGTAAGCTTCTGTATTAGTGATTTCAGGATAATTAGCATCTCCATTCCAATAGTTGGTAGCACCTACCACAGGAAGGGACATCATACTAGCAATAGCGAGTGCCAAGACTAACTTTTTCATACATCCTCCTAGAGATCTCAAATAGATCTTATGATTTCTTATCAAATGTTTCTAAACACGTATGTAACTTATGGAGCAGGCGTTTAAGGTCCGCCTGTTCTTGGGGAGGAAAGGACTCAATCCCGGCCAGGATGGTCATCGGCGCGGCAGCAGCCTCTTCCTTGATGGCCCAACCTTCTTCAGTAGGGCGAATCAAAACCAAGCGTTCATCCAAATAATTTTTTTCTCTTTCGATGAAATACTTGTACTCCAGCTTCTTTAAGAGAGGGGTTAAGGTCCCTGAATCCAGGTGTAAGAGCTGACCCAATTGACTGACCGACAATCCTTCTGAATGGTCCCACAGGACCGTCATGACCAAATACTGAGTATAGGTTAAGTCCAGCTTGTCCAAGAAGGGTCGATAGGCAGCAATCATGCGCTTGGCTGTCACATAGAGAGAGAAACTCAAGTGCTTATCCAATTGTAGCTGGTCTTCATCCCCTAAAAGGGATGACTGCCCTAGTACTTCTTTCATCACACATGCTCCCAAGCCTGTTTATTATACCACAGCCACCCTTAGTAGCAGCCTCTAACCTTAGACTTACAAGCCTAAAGCCGCTCTCCATTCATCCTCTTTAAAGCCTACCAGGACCACTGTATCGGTCACCAGGATAGGTCGCTTTACCAACATACCGTCTGTCGCCAAGAGAGCCAATTTTTCATCATCGGACAGGGTTGGCAATAGGTCTTTATAATTATTATTCCGGTACACCAACCCTGAGGTGTTGAAGAAGCGTTCTAGCTTCTTACCCGATTGAGGGTACCAAGCTGCAATTTCCTCGGCTGTGGGATTTTCACTCTTAATATCTCGGTCCGTATAGGAAATACCGTGATCGTCAAGGAATTTCTTGGCCTTCTTACAGGTCGTACACTTAGGATATTCTACAAATAACATAGGATCTCCTTATATTTAATAAGTCATAGGTAAACAGATAAGTATAGCCGGTAAGCAGATAGGTATCGCCCTAAGAGTCTAACGGAAAGCCTCCCTAAAAGGTCCCAGCTAACTTCGATTGAAAGCCTACTTAACCTTGAAGACGACACTCACATTCATAGTAGCCGTATCTTCACCGTTTTCAATAACAGGCGCTACACTGTTAGCTTCCTTAGCCATCATGAGACGGGCCCCGTAATAAGGGCGATAGCCATCACCATCCACATCTAAAGAGGCTACGCCTACAACGCGAGTCCCCAAAGCAGCTGCTAGGGCATCCGCTTTTTTACGGGCATCCTTGGCTGCCTTGACCATGAGGTCATTCTTTTGGGCTTCCTTATCTGCTGGGTTGAGGTCCAACTTGGTCAAGCGTACATCCGTAATACCAGCCTTAGCTGCAGCATCCAAAACAGCGGCTATCTTACTGGTATCATTGAGAGTCACCTTGAGGGTGTTAGACACTACATAGCGGGTTGCCTTCACATCACTATCCTTAGTTGGATAATAGTCTTCATCATAGCTTTGGTAATCGCTAGTGCGAAGGTCCTTATCAGGAATAGCCAGGTCTCTTAAGGACTGACGAAAGGCCATAAATTGGCTGTCATTACTAGCCTTAGCCGCTTGTATACTAGTCCCCTTAGTTTCTACTGTGGCAACCACCATGGATTGATTGGCTACATAGGTAGTCTCCGCATGACCCTCCACGGTAATGCGCCCATAATCAGCAGCCAAAGCTGGTGTTTGAGCACCCAATCCCAAGCTGCATGTAGCGACCGCCAAGCAAGCAATAATGGATTTTTTCATAGTCTTACTCCTTTATGATATATAAGCTAATCGGGCCCTACAAAGGATAAAACCAGATCTCATATATCTTAATAGAACTTTCACAATTATTTTACTACAAAGGCTGACAGAAACAAATAGAAATAATCGTGACCCACCTACCAAAAAGAGCAGCCCCTGGCCGATAAACGGCAAGCAGAGGCTGCTCTATATAAATGAGGAAAGAATCCTAGGGTTTATTCCCATTCAATGGTTGCTGGTGGCTTAGATGTAATATCATAAACGATACGGTTAATATGATTTACTTCATTTACGATACGGCTGGAAATTGTATCCAAAACCTCGTAAGGAATGCGAGCCCAATCAGCAGTCATGAAATCTGTAGTCGTTACACCGCGGAGAGCCAAGGTGTAATCATAGGTGCGGAAGTCGCCCATTACACCCACTGTACGGGTATTGGTGAGAACCGCAAAGTATTGGTTGATAGACCGGTCAAGGCCAGCCTTGGCAATTTCTTCCCGGAAAATCCAGTCAGCGTCACGTAAGATGTCCAATTTTTCTTTGGTCAAATCACCCATTACGCGAATGGCTAGCCCTGGACCTGGGAATGGTTGACGCCATACGAGGTAGTCTGCCAAGCCGAGCTCTGCCCCTAATTCACGAACTTCGTCCTTGAAGAGGTTGCGAAGTGGTTCGATAAGGCCCTTAAAGTCAACTACTGCAGGTAAGCCACCTACGTTGTGATGGGACTTAATAACCGCCGCATCACCTGCACCCGATTCAATAACATCAGGGTAGATGGTCCCTTGTGCCAAGAAGTCAACGGACCCAATCTTACGACCTTCATCTTCGAAAACGCGAATAAATTCTTCACCGATGGTTTTACGTTTAGCTTCTGGTTCTTCCAAGCCAGCTAATTTAGTGAGGAAGCGTTCTTCTGCATCCACGCGGATAAAGTGCATGCCGGAATCCTTAAAGGCCGCTTCTACTTCGTCACCTTCATTTTTACGCATGAGGCCATGATCGACGAAAATACAAGTCAATTGAGAACCAATAGCCTTGGAAATCAAGGCTGCCGCTACGGAGGAGTCAACGCCGCCTGACAAGGCCAAGAGGACCTTGCCATCCCCTACGGTATCGCGAATCTCTTGAATAGCTGTCTTAGCGTAGTTAGCCATGGTCCAAGTGCCGGTGAAGCCACACACTTCGTACAAGAAGTTGTGAAGCATTTCCTTGCCATGTTCTGTGTGCAATACTTCTGCATGGAATTGCATTGCATACAGTTTCTTCTCTTCGTTTTGCATGGATGCAATTGGGCAATTATCAGTATGCGCGATAACCTTAAATCCTTGTGGGGCTTCCGCTACATAGTCCACGTGGGACATCCACACGATTTCTTCCTTATTAAGGCCCTTGTAGAGAGGGGATGTGGTGTCGGTAACCATAGGTGTTTTACCGAACTCCCGTTGGTCAGCAGACTTAACTTGACCACCCAAGGATTGGGCCATGAATTGCATCCCGTAGCACATACCCAAGATAGGGATACCCAATTCGAAAATTTCCTTATCGATAGTTGGTGCCCCTTCTTCGTATACGGAGTTTGGACCGCCTGTGAAAATAATCCCTTGTGGCTTCAATTCTTTAATTTTCTCAAGGGCTTTGTTGTAAGGGTATACTTCGCAGTATACATGGTTTTCGCGGACGCGACGGGCGATCAATTGGTTATATTGGCCACCAAAGTCAACGACGATAACGAGTTCTTTTGCTTCCATTCGCGCATATCCTCCACAGAATCGGAATATAGGTTCTTAGGATTACTCTAGAGAGTTTACTATTTATTATAGCATACTATTCCATCGGTCAAAAAAGACCGCCTTCATGATTACCATTTTTCATTAGCCGCAAGTACAGCCTCTAAGGCCCTGGCAAATCCATCTTCTTCATTGCTATCAGTTTGGTACTTGGCCAGATCTTTAACGACCTGGTCTGCATTACCCATAGCCACGGAAACACCTGCATAGGATAGCATGGACATATCATTGTGGCTGTCACCTATGGTCATAACCTGATCGGGTGAAAGTCCCCATCGATCGGCTAGAGCCTTAACAGCTGTTCCCTTGGTATTTTGCAACATGACGAACTCCAAGTTTCCCTCACTAGACTGGAGGACATCAAAGCCCGGATGGTCTTTAAAATCAGCCAAAATCCGAGTTTCCATGGCTGGGTCTCCATAGAAAATCTGAATTTTCTCTGGCCCTTGAGGGGCGGCTTTCACATGGGAATAAAGGTCCCCGATCATAGTCCGAGAGGCCAAAATAAGGCCTCTTACCTGATCGTTAAAGAAGTAAGGTAGGCGATCTTCTGGCTGTATTTGGCCAAAGACTTGGTGGCCCATATAGGCCTCTACATACACATCATAGGCCATGAGGCGAGTAAGAATTTCTAGTGCCAAGTCCTTATCAAAGCACTCATGATAAAGGCATTCCCCGGTTTTCCGGTCCATCACCACCGCCCCATTAGTACAGATAAAGTATCGAACCCGAGGGAGTTTTTCAAAGATTTCAAACATCTCATCATAGGCCCGGCCAGAAGCAATAGCCACCTTAATCCCCCTATCGATGGCCCTATTAATAGCTCCTTTAGCAGCGGGACTGACAGTTTTATCAGGACCCACTAAGGTACCATCCACATCAGTGGCTACAAACTGTATAGGTCTTCTTATAGATAGTTTCATAAAGCTCCAAAGAATATATTCCTATTTTTTAAGCGACTCTTGGTAGTCCAATCCACCCTTATCATAGGAAACTCGCAAGCGACTAGCCTGCCCCCTTTGACTGATGATTAGAGGATTAATAAGCTCTTGTAAGGCTGCTCGAGCAGGGCTATTTACGTAGGCATTATAGGCGGATTGATTGACGAAGACCCGGGCTACCGTAATGGTATTAGGGGCCTCATTCATAGTGGCCATATAGGTGGCATAGAGACCAGCCTGGCTAGCAATAGTCTGTGTAGCTTGCCCATTACTAGACAGCCCCTTAACTTCTGCTTGCAAGAGGCTTCCCTTAACCTTAGCCACTTGTCCTTGTCCTACTACATAGGTTTCCAAGGATAGGATTTTAGTGTCAGCAATCCCCATGGTATAGAGGGGCACCTGAATTTCCTTAGCATAGAAAGGAGTCCCTCCTTGGCTGGACTCAGTGGTAACGCCAATGGTCATAGCCTTTTGGAAATCGCGCATGTCCTTGGACTTATTGTAGGCCTTGATAGCCCCTGGATCTTGAAAAACTTCCACAGTCGTGTTCTCAGTAGGAGTCATTTCATTAACAGACTTATAGACGGCCAATGTGCCCTCTAAGTTTTTCACGGACTTCTTGGCTACCTTTTGGCCGTAATAGTTGTATACCGCTTCCTTAGTTGGGTCTACATTGACTTGGCTTACCTGCATGACCATGTGCTTGCCCCCCGCCGCTTGTACAGCACTGGTGCCAAGGCCTACAGCTATAAGAGCCGCCACAGCTAAGGATGTAATTTTGTACACTGCTTTCATGGTATATCCTCCCTTGATATAAATCTTACAAGCCCTTTTCACGATTCATACTCCTGCCCATTATACCACAAGGACGCCCCTTGAATGACAGGGGCGTCCTTGCTTATAACTCCTTATACAGTTTCTTATAGGGCCCGGCCTAAACGGTCAACGGTCAATATAGCTGCCGCATACTTGTCAGGATCAAATGGGGTCGTGCGGTACTCATTAGTATCCATAGCCCATTTTACCAATTGCGGCACTTGATCAGCTTTCAAATTCATCTCAGCAAGTGTCACAGGAAGACCTATAGAATGGTTGAATTCCATAACCCGTTTCAATTCATCCATTTCTTCAAAGTAGGCATGGAGGACCAAGACACCGAAGGAGACCACTTGACCGTGGAGGAAGACCCCCTCCCTTGGCAAACGAGTGGTAGCGTTGTAGAAGGCATGCGCATGGCAGGAGTTAAAGTAAAAGTCCTTTTGGTTAGTCAAATTAGACGCATAACCAGTAGTGACCACAATATCTAGGGCAATTTCCTCTACCGCCTTGGAAGGAATGTGGTTTTTCACATCTTCCAAACCTTGCTTGCCATAAGTATAGAAGGCCTCCTTAGAGGATTCCGAAATAGCTATACCCAAGGCAGCCGTATGGGATAAACTATGGCCTGCCGCCAAGTAGGCATCCTTGGCATGGTCTACTTCAGGAGCTTTGGAGATACCATCCCCGATGCCGGCCCAGAAATACTCAACCGGTGCATTAGCAATGACCTTGGTGTTGATAAAGATATGAAGAGGTGCTTCCGGGTAGCCATAGCGAAGTAAGGATCCGTCATCATTATAAACTACAGTGATGGCTGTGCCAGAGGAACAGTTAGAACAGATGGTTGGCACCGTGAAGCAAGGTTTACCCAAGGCCAAAGAAACCATTTTAGCCGTATCCAAGGCCCGACCGCCACCGATACCAAAGATGACATCTGCAGCCTGTACATCAGGATGGGCCGCCCACTTGTCGATATTACTTTGGGTAGAATTCTTACCATATACAAAGCGACCTGTCACCTTGACGCCAGCCTCTTCTAAAGCCTGTGTCAACTCATCAGCACAGGACCCTAGGGCCCGTTCCCCGCCCAACAAAACAGCGGATGATACGGAATAGGTCTTCATAACCCGTGGAATATCCTTAAAACAATCCTCCCCATAGGAGTAATTAGCCATGCTCATAGATTTCATAAGAGAACCTCCTCTATAGATGAAAGAGGCCATCTAAGATAGCCTCTTTCAAAATAGTATACTTCCACTATACGCCTTTCAGAAAAATCCGCAAGAGGCACATTAGCAACTTGCTTTTACAACAGTCGCGCAGCGTCCGCAGAGGGTTGGATGATCCGCATCAACACCTACATCAGCCTTGTGAATCCAGCAGCGTTCACATTTTTCCAATGGCGATGCCACAACATGGGTAGCGATATCCACTTCTTCAGAGAAGGAGGCAGCAGCAGGAGCCTTGTCCTTACCTTCTACTACAGCCGCTTCCGATACAATGAGGAGTTTAGCCAAGCCGTCTTGCCCCAAAGCAGATAAGGTCTTGTAAGCCTCGCCATTAGCATATACGGTGACAGCTGCATCCAAAGGATGGCCGATGACCTTATTTTGACGAGCCAATTCAAGAGCCTTAGTCAATTCGCTGCGAAGGACTAAGAGGGCATCCCACTTATCCTTAAGATCTTTATCCACATATTCCGGTTTAGCTTGTGGCCAATCCAGAAGCATAACAGATTCAGGCATTCCTTCTTCTTTTGGCAAGAATTGGTAGACTTCTTCTGCTGTAAAGGAGAGAACCGGTGTCACCATAGCCATAAGGGTCTTGACGATTTCATAGATAGCGGTTTGGGCAGATCGACGAGCAGGAGCTGTAGCGATTTCTGCATACATAGTATCCTTCAAGATATCCAAGTAGATGGAGGATAAGTCTACCGTGCAGAAATTATGAATAGCATGGTAGAGTACATGGAATTCATAGTTTTCGTAAGCTTCTGTAACCTTAGTCCGCACTTCTTCCAGACGGAGGAGGGCCCACTTATCAATTTCTTCTAGGTCCTTATAAGGCACCTTATCGGTATTTGGATTGAAGTCATCCAAGTTACCCAAGAGGAATCGGAAGGTATTACGAATCTTACGGTATACATCGGACAATTGTTTGATGATGTCCTTGGAGAGACGTACATCACCTTGATAGTCTGCCGAGGATACCCAAAGCCGCATAACATCAGCGCCATAAACATCGATGATATCAGATGGAGCTACCGTATTACCAACGGACTTAGACATTTTACGGCCTTCCCCATCCACTACGAAGCCATGAGTCAAGACAGAATTGTATGGCGCCTTACCTGTGGTTGCCACACAAGTGAGCAAGGAGGAGTTAAACCAACCACGATGTTGGTCAGACCCTTCCAAGTACATAGCTGTTGGTACAGGAAGATCGTTGACTTCCAAAACACCAGCCCAAGAAGAACCAGAATCGAACCACACATCCATGATATCCGTTTCCTTGCGGAAATGATCATGCCCACATTGAGAGCACTTATACCCAGCTGGGAGAAGTTCCTCTGCAGAGTGTGCCCACCATGCATTAGATCCCTCTTTAGCCACCCAAGCTTGAAGGGCTTGAATTGTATCATCATTGATTTCGTAGTGGCCGCATTTTTCGCAATAGTAAACAGGGATTGGCACGCCCCAAGCCCGTTGCCGGGAGATGCACCAGTCACCGCGGTCTCGTACCATGTTGTAGATGCGGTCATGCCCCCAAGCTGGAATCCATTGAACTTGCTTATCGATAGCATCCAAGGCTTCTTGGCGGAAGCCATCAACGGAGGCAAACCATTGTTCTGTAGCCCGGTTGATAATAGGATTTTTACAGCGCCAGCAGTGAGCGTATTGGTGATGCAAAGACCCCTTTGCTAAAAGATTTTCATTATGGGCCAAAATCTTGATAACGGGTACTTCTGCATCATGAATTTCTACGCCAGTCAATGGAACTTCTGTATCCCCATAACGCCCTTGGTCCACTTCCGATGTGTACTTACCTTGTGGGTCTACCAAGGATACGATCGGCAAATCAATCTTGCCTTCGTTCTTGTATTTAGCCACCACATCAAAGTCTTCTACGCCGTGGGCAGGAGCTGTGTGTACACAGCCAGTACCGGCATCTAAGGTTACGTGGTCGCCCAAAAGGATGAAGGAGGACCGTTCGATAAATGGATGTTTGAATTCAGCCAATTCTAAATCTGTCCCAGGGAAGGTGTTGAGGATCTTATAATCTTCTACCTTGGCATCCTTCAAGGCGGAGTCCACCAGTTCAGTAGCCATGAGGTAGTATTCTTCCCCCACTTGTACCCAAGAGTATTCCAATGTAGGATTGACGGAAATAGCCACGTTAGCTGGCATGGTCCAAGGGGTGGTTGTCCAAATAACGGCATAAGCCTTCTTAGGATCTACACCAGCTGGTAGGGTAACCTTCTTTTCAGCTACGTAAGGGAATTTAACATAAATGGAGAAGGATTTTTTATCAGCGTATTCAATCTCTGCTTCAGCCAAGGCTGTTTCACAGTGAGTACACCAGTAAACGGTTTTAAGCCCCTTATAGATATGGCCCCGTTTAGCCATTTCTCCGAAAATGCCAATTTGCTTAACTTCAAATTCAGGACGCAAGGTCAAGTAAGGGCGGTCCCATTCACCCAAAACACCAAAGCGGATAAAGTCTTTCTTTTGCTTATCCACTTGTTGAAGGGCATAATCATGACACTTTTTACGAAGGTCTAAAGGAGACATTTCATGGCGATTGAGGCCTGTTTCCTTGATAACCGCATGTTCAATTGGCAGACCATGGGTATCCCAGCCTGGGATGTAACGAGTGTAGAAACCTTGCATAGTCTTGTACTTCATGATGATGTCCTTAAGAGTTTTGTTAAGGGCATGACCCATATGCAAGTTCCCGTTTGCGTAAGGAGGGCCATCATGCAAGATAAATTGCTTACCTCCTTGGCGTAAGGCTAAGCGTTTCTTATAAATATCATTGTCTTCCCAGAACTTGATAAATTCTGGTTCCCGCTTAGGCAAATTGCCTCGCATAGGGAATTCGGTTTCTGGCAGGTGTAATGTTTTACCGTAATCCATAATCTGTCTCCTCACTCAAAATCTATGACGGTCTCCACAGAGGTCTGCAGAGGGTCTAACCTTATCAAAAAGGCGGCCAAGCATAAAAAAAGCGCCCGTCCCCGAAGGGACGAACGTTATGTCCGTGGTACCACCCTACTGACTGAGTCTCTAGTAATCGTATAAGGACTCAGCCTCTTATGCCTATAACGGGGCTAGCCGCGGTTGCCCGAGCTCAAAAGTGATCCGCTCCATCCCCACCTACGAGCCTCACAGCAGCTGGCTCGCTCTCTGAAGGTTTGTTGAATGTTGCCGTCTTCATCATCGCTTTTATCTATAACACTACCATTATAGCAGTCCTTAAGGCCCTGTCAACAGTAGCCTAATAGGCAACTAGTTAGACTATGGCCTAGGACTGCGGTCTTCAAAATTAGACATAATGCACTCTTCCTACAGTCATGCCTTGATGACTGCTTCTTTCATAGACTGAACATAGTCGAAGAGGGCTTGGTCAGCTTGGTCTCCATACTGGGCTACCAATTTAACGATAGCAGACCCTACGATAGCCCCATCGGACACCTTGGCCATAGCTGCTGCTTGGTCTGGTGTGGAGATGCCAAAGCCTACAGCTACAGGGATATCCGTATATTTGCGGATAGTATCTACAATAGATTTAATATCGGTTTTAATTTCACTGCGCACACCTGTTACGCCCAAAGAAGATACGCAATAAATAAAGCCTTGCGCCTCTTTAGCAATCATGCCGATACGGTTTTCTGAAGTTGGTGCAATAAGTGATACGATATCCACTCCGTGTTCCTTGGCATAACCTTGGAGTTCGCCCTTTTCTTCAAAAGGCATGTCCGGAATGATGAGGCCAGAAATATTGACCTCTTGGCAGCGGCTAAGGAACTTTTCCCGCCCATACACATAGATAGGATTGAGATAGGTCATAAAGACTAAAGGAAGGGTCAAAGCATCTTGGCCAGTCCGCAAACGATCCACCATGGCGAAAATATCGTCAATCTTAACCCCTGTAGAAAGGGCCCGGCTGCTAGCTTCTTGAATAACAGGGCCTTCCGCCGTCGGATCGGAGAAAGGAATACCGATTTCGATCATATCCGCCCCTGCCTTAGCCATAATCCGGATGTAACGTTCCGTAGTCTCAATACCGTGATCGCCGGCAGAGATAAATGGAATGAAAGCCTTCCCCCCCTTAAATGCATCTTGAATCTTACTCATGGATTTCTACCCCTCTATACTTAGCCATAGCCGCTACGTCCTTATCGCCACGACCAGATAAACAAATGATGATGATGTCGTCCTTACTCATAGCCGGTGCAATCTTGCGGGCATGAGCTACCGCATGAGCACTTTCAATAGCAGGAATAATCCCTTCTAGGCGGGACAAGTATTCAAAGGCATCTACAGCCTCGTCGTCCGTTACCGGTACGTACTCAGCCCGGCCACTATCTCTCAAGTTGGCGTGTTCAGGCCCAATGCCAGGGTAGTCCAAGCCAGCAGAGATGGAATACACCGGTGCAATCTGCCCATCTTGATCTTGGCAGAAATAGGACTTCATACCGTGGAAGATACCCACCGTACCATTAGCCATAGTAGCCGCATTTTGGTCTGTATCAACACCACGACCAGCCGCTTCGCAGCCGATGAGTCGAACCCCTTGGTCAGGGATAAAGTGATAGAACATGCCAATGGCGTTAGAACCGCCCCCTACGCAAGCCATAACAGCACTTGGCAACTTGCCTTCAGCAGCAAGGATTTGCTCACGTGCTTCTCGAGAGATAATGGATTGGAAGTCCCGTACGATAGTTGGGAAAGGATGAGCGCCCATAACGGACCCCAAAACATAGTGGGTATCATCCATGCGGTTGGTCCACTCCCGCATAGCCTCGGATACGGCATCCTTCAAGGTCCCCGTACCTGAAGTAACAGGATGAACCTTGGCCCCCAAGAGTTCCATACGATATACGTTAAGGGCTTGCCGTTCGCAATCCTCCTGGCCCATGAAGACTTCACACTCCATCCCCATGAGGGCCGCTATGGTAGCGGTGGCCACACCATGTTGGCCAGCCCCGGTTTCAGCGATAACTCGAGTCTTGCCCATGCGCTTAGCCAACAGCATCTGGCCGATTACATTATTAAGCTTATGAGACCCCGTGTGGTTGAGGTCTTCCCGCTTGAGGTAGATTTTAGCACCACCCAAGTCTTCTGTCATGCGCTTAGCATAGTAGAGAAGGGACGGGCGACCTGTATAATTCCAGTGGAGGTCTTCCACATCCTTGATAAATTCAGGATCATCCTTGTACTTATTGTAGGCTTCTTCTAATTCGATGACTGCATTCATCAATGTTTCCGGCATAAATTGGCCCCCAAAGGCACCAAAATAGCCATGTCTTTCTTCACTCATTCTATGTCTCCTATCTAGTGATGGCTTTTAGCAAGTGGCTGAAAGCTCCTATCTTGTCATTATCTTTATGGCCTTCTATTTCTAAGCCAGAGGATATATCAATTCCATGAGGGCGAACCGTCCGAATGGCACGGGCAATATTCTTTAGGCTGAGTCCCCCGGCCAAGATAAAAGGTCTATCAAAGGCATCTAGGGCCTGCCAATCAAAGACTTGCCCTGTCCCTCCTCGTTCCCCCTGGTGGTAGGTGTCAAAGAGGATCATATCCGCCGCTGAATGAAGCCAAGCTTCAGTATCTTCAGTCCCCTGCACGGACACGGCCTTCCAAATCTCTATAGGTCCCCTTACAGCAGCCCCTGTAGAGTCTCCTTCACAGGTCTGATGCAAGGCCTCCTTAAGGTCTCGGATAAAAGTTTCATCCTCATCACCATGAAGTTGAATGACATCCAAGGGAACTGCCTTAGCAATTTCTAACAAGTTCTCCAGCGATTCATTGACGAAAACACCGGCCACTCCTAGTCTCCCACTAAGGCTCAGAGTCTCTTCCTCATCCTGCGAGCTAGCTTGTCCCTTTCCATGGTGAAACGCTTCCAAAGTCCGGAGCTTAATCACCAGGGACTTAGCCTTCTCTAGACTGACTTGACGCTTACTAGGAGCAAAAACTAAGCCCATATAATCAGGCTTGGCCTCTAGGAGAGCAGGAAGGGTCTCCTCTTGGGAGATGCCACAAATCTTGACCTTAGGTTGGTAGCCTAAAGGCCCGTAGAGGTAGGCTAACTGTTCCACCTTGTTAGGGGCCCGCATAAAGCTTTCCCCCATAAGGGCTACCCGAATATTATGGTCCCGTAAGGTTTGGATGTCCTCGGGGGTAGTAAGACCACTTTCAGAGACAAAAATCACCTGGTCATCCACCAATTGACGAAGGCGGATACTATTGTTCACATCCACCGTGAAGTCCTTAAGATTACGATTATTGACCCCTATGATGCGCGCACCCGACCGGACGGCCATGCGGACCTCTTCTTCATCATGGGCCTCTACTAAGGTCGATAGGCCCAAGGATTCAGCCAAGAGGCGGAAACGGGTCAAGCTGTCTTCATCCAGACAAGCACAAATCAAGAGGACTGCCGAAGCCCCCCAAACCTTAGCCTGGTAAATCTGATAGGCATCGATAATAAAGTCCTTACGGAGGACAGGAATGGAAACCGTCTGAGCGATTTCTTGGAGGTATCTCTTGTCTCCCTTGAAGAATTCCGGTTCTGTGAGGCAGGAAATAGCAGCTGCCCCAGCCTCTTCGTATTCCTTAGCTATAGCCAAATAGGGAAAGTCTTCTGCTATGATTCCCTTGGAAGGAGATGCTTTTTTCACTTCACAAATAAAATTAAAGTCCTGCTGACGGAGGGCATCTTCAAAGGGAAATCCTGGGCCGACTGGCAAAGCCAAGGCTTGCGCCTTAATCTCTTCCAGGCTGATTTCAGCCTTTTCTCTAGCCACCCGCTGACGGGTGGAGGCTACGATTCTATCTAAGATCATCCTATACCTCTTGGGTTGCTTTCACAAATTGGTCAACTTTAGCTAGGGCCTTACCAGAATCAATCATAGCCTTAGCCTCCTCGATACCCTCAGCTAGGGTCAAGCCTTCCTTAGCCAAATAAATAGCCATACCTGCGTTGAGGAGGACAGCAGTCCGTTTGCCCCCTGCTTGGCCACCTAGAATTGACCGGGTAATGGCCGCATTGACCGAAGCATCGCCACCTTCTAGCTCTTCCTTCTTGGCGTAGTCAAAACCATAGTCTTTAGGGTCTAGCTCGTAGGACTTGAATTGACCATGGTCAATTTCACATACATAGGTTTTACCGGTAGCAGTGATTTCATCCAAGCCATCAAAGCCGTGAACTACGGCCCCCCGTTCTACCCCTAAATTAGCCAAAACGCGGGCCAAAGGTTCTACTAAAGCCTTGTCGTAAACCCCCATCAATTCCACTGTAGCCCCTGCTGGGTTAGCCAAAGGGCCTAGGATATTGAAGACGGTCCGAACACCTAAAGCCTTGCGCACAGGACCAGCATACTTCATAGCTTGGTGATAAACAGGCGCAAACATAAAGCACATATTAGCCTTAGAAAGGACTTCTTGATTTTGCTTCCCATCTAATTCTAACTTGGCCCCTAGGGCCTCCATGAGGTCTGCTGCCCCACACTTAGAAGAGACGCTGCGGTTACCATGCTTAGCCACAGGAATACCCGCTGCAGAGATGACAAATCCAGAAGTAGAAGAAATGTTAAAGGTATTAGCTTCATCCCCACCAGTACCCACAATTTCTACGACTGTCCCTTCATGGGGAACAGAGCCTGCCTTATCCCGCATAACTTGTGCAAAAGCGGTGATTTCCTCCACCGTAGGCCCCTTGGCTGCTAAGGCACATAAGAAGCCAGCCATAGGAATTTGATCCACTTGACCAGACATAATTTTATCCATCGTATCCTTGGCCAAGTCAAAGGATAAGTCTTGACCATGGGTCACACTATATAAAGCCTCTTGTATCATAAGTCCTCCTCGATACGTTCGTAGTTTAGTTAGATAAGAAATTGCGAATCATTTGTTCCCCATCCGGTGTCATGATGGATTCCGGATGGAACTGAACCCCGTAAATAGGGTAATCCTTGTGTTCTACACTCATGATTTCACCGTCAGCCGTTATGGAGGTGACGATTAAATCCTGCGGCATACTTTCGTCAATAATAGCTAAGGAATGATAGCGAGCTACAGGAAATTCTTCCGGCAAGCCTGCGAGAATTTTAGAGTCATGGACCTTCTTAGCCAAGCTTTGCTTACCATGCATGACCTGCTTGGCATAGGAAACAATCCCGCCAAAGACTTCCCCGATGGCTTGGTGGCCCAAGCAGACACCTAGGATGGGAAATTCCCCCTTACATTGGCGGAGGAGGTCCTCATAAACACCCGCATCAGCAGGGCGGCCAGGACCTGGCGATAAGATGACATAATCCGGCTTTAGGGCCCGAATTTGGTCAACCGTAAGTTCATCTGACCGGATAACCTTAATGTCCGGATCGATAGACCCAACCAATTGGTAAAGGTTGAAGGAAAAGGAATCGTAATTATCGATAAGGAGTACCATTAGTCTACCTCCTGTCCTTGCATAATAGCGGAAATCATAGATTGTCCCTTCATGAGGGTTTCTTTGTATTCACTTTCAGGCACCGAGTCTCGCACGATGCCCGCACCAGCCCGTACGTAGACCTTGCCTCCCTTGTGCATGGCCATGCGAATACCAATGCAAACATCCATATTGCCAGCGAAATCGATGTAGCCTACCGCCCCACCGTAAACACCCCGTGGGCTCTTTTCCAAGCCATGAAGGATATCCAAGGCCCGAATCTTAGGGGCCCCTGACAAGGTCCCTGCAGGAAGGGTCGCCCCAATGGCATCTAGGGCATCGCAGCCATCCTTAATACGGCCTGATACGGTAGAGGTGATGTGAATGACATGAGAGAAGCGTTGGAGCATATGGAGGGCTTCTACTTTAACAGAGCCAAAATTAGAGATTTTACCTAAATCATTACGTCCTAAGTCTACCAGCATATTGTGCTCCGCTAGTTCTTTCTCATCGTGGATGAGCTTATCCTCGATAGCAAGGTCTTCTGCCTCGTTCTTACCCCGCTTCATAGTCCCGGCAATAGGGTATGTATAGAGGGTGCCCTCAGTCAGCTTTACTAAGGTTTCTGGAGAGGCCCCTGTGAGCTCGAGGTCACCACCGGATAGGTAGAACATATAGGGGGATGGGTTGATGGTCCTAAGGGCCCGATAGGCGTTGAGGAGGGACCCTTCAAAGTCCGCCTCCCGCCGATTGGATACGACCGCTTGGAAGATATCTCCTTCTTTGATATGCCCTTGTAGCTTTCTAACCACCTCTTCAAAGTCCTCCTTAGAAAACTCAGAGCTAAAGTCAGACTTGAGAAGGCCCTTGGGAATGTCAGCTTCCGCCCCATGAGCTACCAGGTCAGCCAAGGCCTTGAGTTCCATTTCAGCCTTACGGTAGTTACGCTCTAAATCTTCGGTTCCAATATTGGCAATGAGGAAGATTTTATTTTTGTAATGGTCGAAGGCGATAACCTTATCAAAGAGCATAAGGTCCACATCATTGACCATAGCTGAATCATCATCAGGGACCGTAAAATCTAAACTAGGTTCAATGTAACGGATGTATTCACAGGCGAAGTAACCTACAAGGCCACCCGTGAAACTAGGGAGTTCCTCTAGACGAGGGCTCTTATATTGCTGGAGGATACGCCGGATTTCAGCAGCTGGATCATGGCAGGTAAAGGTCCGTGAGGTCCCTTCTTTAATGGTCATTTGGTGGTTCTTGCAAAAGATTTCCAACTTAGGATCATAGCCCAAGAAGGAATAACGGCCCCAGTGGTTAGAATTATCCGCACTTTCCAAGAGGTAGGTATGACTCGACACTTGTTTCAAGGCTTTGAGGACGCTAATTGGCGTCCGTATATCGGATAGAATTTCCATATAGACAGGCACGATATCGTAACCGCTTGCTAGGGCCTTCACAGAATCAAGACTAGGTTTAATCATGATAACCTCCAAAAATAAGCAATAAAAAACTCGCCCATGACAATGTAACGTCAAGGACGAGCATATGATCTATCATCTTGCATGATTCTATGTCGCGGTACCACCTTGGTTTGGCCTAAGCCCCTCTCAGCAGGATTCTAACAAACCCCTCACAGTTAACGCTTGTGTCGCGTCGTAGAATACTAGGAGAGTCCTCTAGCAGGGTCATCCCCACCAGCATCAACCTCGTCCGTTCCCTACGCCCTCAGTGGTCCATTTAATAAGCTGCTTACTGCGGGAATCTCAGCATCCCCCGCTCTCTGTGAGCGCATCTCTTATTCTTATCTCCACGTCTACGGTTTATAGGCGAGTTATTCAATTCATGTTTTGAGTATATCTATGTCTACTCAGAATGTCAATCTGTTAAGAAAATTTTTATATTGCTTACAACTAGTGTTACACTAATTCTTGTATGAATCTAAACGTACTTTACAAGGAGATCCTATGGAACTTTGGAAACGCAGCGTCTACGTATTGGTAGTCTGCACCTTCTGTATGTCCTTTGGCATCAGTCAACTGAGCCCAATACTGCCCCTCTACTTCCACCAAATGGGAGTTAACTCACCGGAAGCCCTCTCCCTATGGTCTGGCCTAGCCACAGGTGTAACCTACCTAGTTGTCTGCCTGGTGGCCCCTTTCTGGGGGCGTCTGGCGGATAGAAAGGGCCGCAAGATCACCCTAGTCCGGTCCAGCCTAGGCATGGCCCTCTGCAACATAGCTATCGCCTTTGCTAGTACCCCAGAAACGGTCATCATCCTTCGGGCCATCCAAGGCCTGGTTAATGGCTTCTACTCAGCCTCTGTCACCCTAGTGGCCTCAGAAACCCCACAAGAACACACCGGCTGGGCCCTAGGCGTTCTCACAACAGGCCAAATGTCGGGCTACTTAGTGGGCCCCCTCATCGGTGGCTACCTAGCTGACCTAGTGGGCATCCACAATGACTTCCTCATTGTAGGGGCTTTCATGTTGACAGCCTTCGTCATCGTCACCTTCTTCGTCCACGAAGAATATGTCCCTAAGCTATCTAAAGCCAAGCAAAGCCTATCAGCCCTCAAGGCTCAAATACCAGACTTTAAGGCCGTTATAGCCCTCTACGGAGCCATGTTTATCTTCGCTATTTGTGCGCAAACGCTGCAACCTATCATTACAGTCTACGTTAAGGAAATTCTCCCAGCGGGAACTCCTAACCTAGCCTTCATAGCAGGGGCGGTCTTCTCCTGTACTGGCATCGCCCAACTTCTGTCATCCTCTTACCTTGGCCGCTTAGTAGATAAGGTTGGCCCCCGTCAGGTTCTCCTCATAGCCCTACTATATGTGGGTCTCCTCAACATTCCTCAAGCCTATGTATCCGACGTCTACACTCTGGGCTTCATCCGCTTCCTGCAAGGCTTAGGCATGGGTGGCCTCCTACCAGCCCTCAATACCTACCTATCCTCTAAAACGCCTAAGAACCTGACTGGTCAAGTCTTTGCCTACAACCAATCCTTCCAATTCCTAGGCTATTTCATAGGATCTCTTGGCGGTGCCTCCCTCATGGCCACCTTGGGCTTTACTAGCCTCTTCTGGATTTCCGCCGCTCTCTTCATCATAGCCGCAGCTTGGATTAAATATAAGGTGCCAGACACCGCAGAATCAAACAAGATATAGTCAACCAACCCAACTATAAGCCCATACTAAAAAGGGCCTGGAATACTAGCAAGATGTATTCCAGGCCCTCTTTATCTTTATAGGTCTAGGGTCATTATTTATTGTTTTTGCTTGGCAAAACCAAGAATCAAGACGGTCGTCACAATGAGGACAAAGCCCGCCAAGTCCCAGCTAGTTAACTGGTTCCCCAGGAGGGCCCAACCGAATAAAGCTGCCGATATAGGTTCTAAGGAGGATAATATAACGCCTCGCACAGGACCCACCCTACGAATCCCCTCCATAAAGGCATTAAAGGATACTACCGTCCCTAGTACCACAATGCCGAAGAGGGCCGCCCAGGTCCAGGTATCCCACATCATATTAGAAGGAGCATCAAACCATACTAGTTTAGCCACCAAGCCCCCTAGAACCATGGCCAATCCCAAAATAGGGCCCGTACCATACTTTGCCAAAAGGCTCACTGGTTGCAAGGTATAAACCCCTATAGAGGCGGCCGAAACCAAGCCCCAGAAGAGGACAGGCCCATTGAGGTTAGATAAGTCTGGTTGCCCCTGAAAGACGATGCAGAGAGTCCCTATAAAGGCCAAAATCACAGCCAAAATCTCTGCCTGATTAGGTATCTTCCGGTAGCGCAGGAAGAGGTAAATAATAATGAGGGTTGGCGCCGTATACTGGATGACCGTAGCTAACCCTACACCGGCCACGGCGATAGCCCTAAAGTAGGTGTACTGACAGAGAGATACACCCAAGAGGGAAAAGATGATAAACTTACCCAAATCCCTAGGTTGGAAAAAAATCTTGGTCAAATCTGATAAGTGGTGGCGGGCCAAGACCCAACCCACGTTAATACAGCCTGCAACAAAGAGCCGAACTGTAACCAACCATTCCATGTTGACATGCCGCTGGTTCTCTAAAAATTGAACGCAAGTCCCCGACAACCCCCATAAGAGAGCTCCTAGTAGGGCTAGGCCCATACCCAGGTAGACTTCCTTCCTAGATTTTGGACCAAGCTTCCCTTCACTCCTACTACTAACCATTATGAGACCTACTTCAAGAGGGAAATATGGACTTTCACAACGGCCTTCTTAATTTGAATGGGTTTGTTAACAGCAATCAAAGGACGATGGGCATCAGTAGGGAAAAAGATCGTGTAATTACCTGGTGTCAATTGCACTTCTGCTTCATCTTCCCGGCTATTGTCATAAAAGTAGAGATCCCGGTCGGCGTGAAATTCCGCAGGAACTTCTGTCCCCGTTAAGGAAAAGGCCCCTTGGTCCTCTTCCCCGTCGATCATGAACTGCACATCGATGTAATCCTTATGAGATTCAGGCTTGGTATCCTTCCATAAGCGCGTATCAACCACATCGATATTTACATACATCTTCCGGTCCGCTTCCAGTTCATAGGAACCCGCTTCCATGGCCTTCAGATCTGTATTTTTAAGGTAATCCAAGGCCCGTACAAGGGCATCCGGCAAGCCAATGTGCTTGTAATCTACATTGATATTGGAGAAAAACATAAGCAGCCTCTTTCTCTACAAATGACAGAATATAGTCTAGCCCCATTATAGCATGGTCATGCCTTATTATTTTTTTGTCGCTTGAAGAAGTGCTTAGAGTCCCCATTCTCCTTCCAACCTACCCGATCGCCGATGGACATAACTCGGCGAGTCAGACAATCCTTACACTTGTCTGCATTGTCATCCACACAAGGCTTATTATCATACAGAAGATACTTAGCCCGATGTTCCGGAATAGTAATGATAGGCATGAGAATATTAGCCCCTGCTTCTAGGCCCTTTTCACGACCCAAGGGATCCAAGGCCTGTAGGGCTGTTGTAGCAGCGATATTGACGTCCTTCAAAAAGAGACGGGTCAAGGCAATCATCTTAAGTCCCAACTGAATCCGTCGATCTTTACCTACCTTGGAATCTAGGCCCATAGCTAGTGCTTCCTGCCCCAGCGGCGTATCGTGGTGAACCACATAAGGGCCCATGCCAATCATGTCGATATCCATATCCCGGTAGAAAAGAATATCATTAACCAGATCTTCTTCTGTCTGTCCAGGAAGGCCAATCATAACACCAGTCCCTACTTGGAAACCCACCTTGCGGCAGCGCTTGAGGCATTCTACCCGCGTCTCAAAGGAATGCAAGTCATCGCGCGGATGGATTTTATGATAGAGGTCAGGATTGGTGGTCTCAATGCGAAGGAGGTAGCGGGAGGCGCCTGCTTCCACCATACGGCGGTAGGATTCCTCCGATTGCTCCCCAACGCACATGGTAATGCCCAAGGACCCATCGCCGATCTTCTTAATATCCTTGATAAGGTCTACTACATAATCCACGAACTCTTGGTCGGACCGCTCCCCTGATTGCAGGGTGATAGACCCGTACTCGTGGTCGTAGGCCCACTGAGCCATCTTGATGATATCCTCATAGGACATATCAAAGCGATCTACCTTGTCATTATCACGGCGTATACCGCAGTACTTACAATTCTTGATACAACGGTTGGAGAACTCGATGAGGCCCCGGTAATAAGCTACAGGCTCTACAAACTTGGCTTTCACCTGGTAGGCCTTTTTATATATTTTTTGTAAGTCGTCCTCATTGGTAACGGACATGAGGAAGCGAAGTTCTTCTTCTGTGAGCCATTGGTCGCCCAGAAGGTCCTTCTGTAAAATATCATCAACTGTCATAGGATCCCTTATGATTCAAACAACAAATACAAGTTTAAGAGGGTTACAAAAATCCCAATCCCCCAAAGGAGAATGGAAGTATAGCGGTGATTAACATAATCCCCCATGATTTTCTTGCTAGACGTCATATAGAGCTGCAAGAAAATGGTAATAGGCAATTGGAGGCTCAAGAACATTTGAGACCAAAGGAGGGCTGTAAAGGAATCACTAACAAAGAATATGAGGGCTAGGGCCGGCACAAAGGTTAGGGCCAGACCCAGACGACTGTGAAAGTCTTTCATATCGTAGGATTCGCCCCACATACCAGCAAAGATGGAGGCCCCTGCCATACCCGCTGTAGCGGATGATGCAATCCCTGCAAAGAGGAGAGCCAAGGCGAAGAGGGTTCCTGCCCAAGGGCCAATGAGTGGGCTCAGGAGGGCTTCCGCCTGTTCTAACTCCGTCACCGGTTGTCCCACCACAAAGAAAGTGGCCGCCGCCAAGATGATCATAGCCGAATTGATAAGCCAGCCCACTCCCATAGATAGGAGGGTATCCAAAAATTCAAAGCGTAAGTGCTTTTTAATAGTAGCCTTATCAGCCTTATTCAACTGTCGACTCTGGATGATTTCCGAGTGGAGGAAGAGATTATGGGGCATGATGACAGCCCCCAAAATGGAGAGGACTACCAGCATGGATTCGTTAGGTAGCTTCGGGTCCACCCAAGCCATGGTAGCTGCCGGCCAAGAGACATCCACTAGGCATAGCTCCACAATATAGGCCAGGGCAATGAGTGATACGAAGCCAGCTATAATCCGTTCTAGCCGCCGGTAGGAATTAGTCACCAAGAGAATAGTACAAACAAGACAAGTCAATATAGCCCCTATGACCAGGGGAATGGAAAAGAGCATCTTGAGGGCTATGGCAGAGCCGATAAACTCCGCCAAAGTCGTGGCTGCCGCGGCTAACCCAGCAGTGGATAGAACTGGCCAGGATAGCCAGGCCGGTAAAAATTCATGAGCGCACTCCGACAGGCATTGGCCCCGAACGATGCCCAGATGGGCCACATTATGCTGGAGCACAATAAGCATGATGGTAGACAGAGAGACCACCCAAAGGAGGTCATACCCAAACTGGGCACCGGCAGCCAAATTAGCCGCCCAGTTACCAGGATCGATAAAGCCTACCGTCACTAATATCCCAGGCCCTACAAATTTGAGGAAGTCATTGACGTGAGTCCGCCCCTCCTGATGGACAGTAAAGAGCTGTCTTGTAAGGTAATTCCACATACACACACCTCAACTCTTACCAGGTCATAGCCATTTCTACATTAGCCTTACCATCGGTCTTGGATTTACCGCCCTTAGTCCCTTGGGTACGAACACGGACATCACCACCGACCTGTAACGGGGAGGTATCCACCTTGAAGTGCTTCATCTTTTCTTGGATTTGTTCCGGTGTCAGGGCCACTTCTTCTGGTTTTTCATTGTCATAAGTCACCTCTTGGGCCGCGTCAGGAGGCGCAATTGGTTGTAATTGAGCCGGTGGGTTAACGGCGCCATAGTAGACATCATTGATAACCGCTGGGGCAGGACCAGCTGGTCTAGTCTCTTCTTTTTTCTTGGACTTATGAGCCGCCTTTTGAGCTTCTTTAGCAGCTTTTTGCTCGGCCTTAGCCGCTTCCTTTTCCGCCTTTGTCCGCTTTTTATCTAATTTTTTAACCAGATCCTTATGATCTTTCTTTTCCTGAGCCAAAGCCTTTTCTCGTTTAGTTTCTGCTACATTGTAGGCCAAGACCTCATCCTTGTAGGCTTGGTAGAGCTTGAGAGCAATTTCCTTATCAGTATCATTCATATGCTCCCGCTCCTTAGTGATATAGGCCATGAGAGGAGCCAATTGACCACGGGTATATTGGACAGACCCATCTGTCTTGATACCCTTGGTATCAGTCAGGGCATCATGCTTGACCAAGGTATTGATAGACTCATAGGTCCAATCGCCTGCTGGCACGATATCATCATAGGACGCTGCCATAGCTGAGCCCAAGGATAGGGAAGCCAGCAGAGCACCTAAGAGAATGACTTTTTTATATCTAGCGTTAACCATAATTATTACCTCGTAATAAATCTATAGTAGGATAAGACCATTTTATCATAGGGGCCTAACCAAATTATAAACAAAAGAGGCCTGATGGATTTCCATCAGACCTCTTTGACTATGGCGGAGAATTAGGGATTCGAACCCTAGCGCCGGTAACCCGACCTAACGATTTAGCAAACCGTCCTCTTCAGCCTCTTGAGTAATTCTCCAAGCTTTACTGGATAATAGTATCATGAGCCCCCTAGCCTGTCAACATAGGATACAAAAAGGATGCCCTTAGGCATCCTAGATGTAATATTCGATATAGGGCTCTTCTACCTCTGCCGTCTTATTCGGATGACCTTGCCCTCGGGACCGGCGAACGTACATGTTTTCAGGGTCGGTTTCAAAGACTACCATATCCGCTGGAATGTCATGCTTGATAACTAGGTTACAGCCAATTTTAGTATTCTTGCCTATGGTGATATCACCTAGGATCTTGGTCCCCGTGCCGATGAGAACATTATCCTCTATGGTAGGATGGCGCTTTTCCCGCTTGGAAGACATGCCCCCTAGGGTCACTTGGTGAAAGAGGGTTACATTATCCCCTACGATGGTCGTTTCACCGATAACAACCCCCATCCCATGGTCAATGAAAAGGCCTTTACCTATAGTAGCTCCTGGATGGATTTCAATACCCGTCACCCTTCGCGCATGGAGGGAAATCCGCCGAGCCAAGAGCTTCCAACCGGCCTTGTAGAGGCGGTGAGCAAAGAAGTGCCAAAAGAGGGCTGTCATATGAGGGTAGGTCCAGAGGACCATAAGGACAGACGTAGCCGCTGGATCAGAGTCCATTACCCGTTGAATATTGTATTTAATTTTGGACCACAGTTGATTCATAGCTGCCTCTCAGCCCAAATGGCTACAATTATCATGTATATACTGTCATTGTAGTATGTTGACTAGACCCAGGTCAACTCACAGCCCCCTAAGTTACACCTCTATAGAGAAACCAAGAGGTAGAGGATTTCCAAACCTATAATGGCCACCACTAGGCGGTTACCCGTAACTAAAGATGGCCTATCATAGATGGCTTCTAAGGCTGTCCGCCAAGCGAGGTCTACAGCTCGCATGGCCAAGCCCATCCAAAGTCCCAAAAAGAAGGCGCCTAAGCTAGTAAACAGGAAGCCAGTCCGAGCATAGGCCGGATCTAACCAAAGCAAAACTTGGCTGACCCCAATCCAGAGAAGATAGGGCCAGAGGGTCCGCCAGAGGTCCAACACAAAGAAAAGAGGCGCCCACAGGCGACCTTCTGCCCATCTATAGGACGGCTTTAAACCAGCTGCCTCCTGGCGCAAAGGATGACTAAAGGCAATCACCCCCCCTAGTTGAAGGGCCCCTATAAGCAAAAGAGAAATGGCTACGACTGTGATCAGCTGACTACAATCATACATGTAGTTCAAGACCTGAATGGACTGGGCCAAGAAGATAGAAATCCAGGTCATAAAAAGGGCCAAAAGAATCATAAAGAGGAGGCTAGCAAATATATAGCCCCTTCCTCTCCGGTTAAAAAGGTCTCCCTTGACCCGTACCTCTGGCTGGAAGGATACCTCTAGCCCCAAAACACAGGCTAATAGGGTCATTACAAACATCCTCGTCCCCTCCTTCCATCGCCTAGTCACTTCCTAGAGAATAGTCTATAATTAAGTAGATATTAGTATTATACTATAGGATAAAATTGACAAGCGAGGTTATCATGAGCAGCGGTCGCAGTACAGAAGAATTAGCCGGCGTTCACGCCCTTGGCCATACCACAGACTACCCAACAGATTACGCCCCCCAAGTATTGGAGGCCTTCCAAAATAAACACCCAGAAAACGACTATTTCGTTAAATTCAACTGTCCAGAATTTACGTCCCTCTGCCCTATGACAGGGCAACCGGACTTTGCCACTATCTACATTTCCTATGTACCGGATCAAAAGATGGTAGAGTCCAAATCACTCAAACTCTACCTGTTCTCCTTCCGCAACCATGGGGACTTCCACGAGGACTGTATCAATATCATCATGAAAGATTTGATTAAACTCATGGACCCTAAGTACATCGAAGTGTGGGGCAAATTCACCCCACGAGGAGGACTCTCCATCGACCCTTATGCCAACTATGGCAAACCAGGTACAGACTGGGAGAAGACGGCAAAAGAACGCCTTCATTTCCACGATATGCAACCAGAAAGGGTGGCCTATCGCTAATTACAAAAGGACCTAAGAACCAACACCAAGTGTGGGCTCTTAGGTCCTTTTTTAGTTAATAATCTATGCGTCTCCCTCTTCATGGGCTTCTGCTTGGGCATCCAAAATGGCTGCCCCCGGACCCCATGTTTTCTGGAGATCTAAGATGCTATGGGCATCAGACCCTACCACATAGGGCAGGCCAAGCACATAGGCCATGCCTTGGATATAGCGGCTTGGGTAGACCTCCCGACAATATTCCTTGGATAGACCGGCCAAATTATAGTCTAATTCCCGTCCTTGACTCTTAAGAGTACGGAGAATTTCCAAAACTAGCCCCTTAGACTTGTCATCTAAAGCTGGCTTCCAATGGAAGTAGCGATTGAATTTCTTGATACTATCTAGATGGCCAATACGTTTAGGCCTATAGGGGCCAAAGTCCGTCCTGACGCCCTTGAGGAGGGTCTCAAAATAGCGACCGTAAAGAAGGTCTTGCTGATCGATCCAAGGACCAAAGGCGTTTTCAAATTCCTGAGGGCTATAGTCTAGACACCAGTAACCACCAGCCATGCCCTCCATGAAGTGAAGGGATAGGATATTATCCCCCGTCACAGGCCCATATTGGTCTAGGAAGGACCTAGTGTAGGATTCAAAGCCAGGCAGGTAATCTACTTCAAAACCTAAGGAAATATCAATGGCTTCGCCGTATTCCTTTTGTAGGTCATTACCCAAGGCCAGATAGGTCTCTACCTGGTCCAAGGTAAGGGCTGCTGTATCTAGCGCCTTCTTGTCCCCTAAATAGACCTTACTGAACTCGACTGGCAAAGGTGCGTGCTCGGTAAAGCAGATTTTTTCTAAATGCAGTTCAATGGCTTTTTCCACCATGAGGGCCGTCTTATCCCCTGACCCATGAGGGCACAACTCCGTATGGACATGACCATCCACCCGCCGATTGCGGTAGCGATTGATGCCAAAGACTTCTGCTTCCCTAGTACCTTTCATAAAAACTCCCTTGGGCTCAAAGGCCCACACAAAACTCCCTATACTTAGACATAGAGGGCATACTCAACAGTATCCCTATAGTGTCCCTGCTTGATACCCACTTCCCTAAGAGTACCTACATATTCAAAGCCGAAGGCTTCGTGTAATCGTTCACTGGCTTCATTCCCAGCGGTGATGACAGAGACGATGAGGTGCGTTCGATCATCTCGGCGCCCCTCTTCAAGAATACTTTCCATTAACTTAGAGGCGATACCCTTACGGCGGTAGTCAGGCCCTATATAGACAGACAATTCAACGGTAGACTGGTAGGCCTCCTTGGTCCGGTAGGCAGATAGGCTGGCATAACCTGCCACTTGTCCATCTAGCTCAGCCACATAGAGGGGATGATTATCCACATTGTGGGCCTCATACCAAAGGGTCCACTCATCCAAAGTACGCGGTTCCAAATCCAGGGTTGCCACACCATGGAGGACTTCATAGTTATAAATATCCAAGAGGGCTGGAATATCAGCCTTTTGCCCACGTCGAATTACAATCTTAGACACTGACTTTTCTCCTTCTATCATAATGCCTTAATTATAGCATAAAAGCCTAGAAGGCATAGTTTTCACTACCAAAGAAACAAATAGGCGTGTGAAAGCTAGACCTTCTAGGCTTTATATATGTGATGCTTAGAGCATGAGATAAGCGGTCAGGGCAATTAAAATTGCCATAATGGCATAATCCAAGCTGCCCGGCTTAACGGAGGTAGCAAAGGAGTGTCCCTTGCGACCAAACCCTCTCAATTCCAAGGAGAGAGCCATGTTCTCAGATTTGGATAAAGATTTTAAGAGAAGTGGTTGAATAACTGTCGCATAGGACTTGCACTTCTTAAAGATATTACCCTCCATAGAGAGACCACGACAAGATTGAGCTTCTTGTACGGCCCGACTTTCAGCGATAAAATCAGGTACAAATCGAAGGGCCGCCGTGAACATGAAGGCATAGGTATAAGGCATCTTACATTGGAGCACCAATGTGGCCGTCAAATCCTGCAACTTAGTAGTCGTCAAAAGCATGACAAAAAAAAGAGTCATGCAGAGCATACGGCCCCCTACGACGATAGCTGATTCCCATTGACCAGACACCAACCATTGGATAACCGCCAGAACAGCCGCAAAAAAGGCCAGGCCTAAAATGGCCTTCCGTTGCTTATAGAGGATGGTCGTAAAGGCCAAGAAAGCCAATTCTACTAGGGCTAAAATCAGCAAGTGATGCCAGTCTTTCAAAAAAATTGCCCAAGCGGAAATAAGAAGGGTTATGAAGATTTTTGTAATCGGTACTAAACGTTCCATAGGTCCTCCTTATTTACCAAATTTTTCAATCATAGACGCAGTGAATTCATCCATGGAGGCACAATAGCCGAAACCAGGGATGGAGGCCGACAGGCTGACACAAGCCGGCCGGGTGAGGCCCATAGCCAAGAGTTCTTGGTCGGAATGATTCGTAAAGAGTTCTTCTGGAGTCCCATCAAAGGCCTTGGTTTGGTTGCCCATAATAATGGCCCGCTTGCAGTGGGCCGCCATGATTTCCATGTCATGTGTGATGAGGAGAATGGTAACCCCTTCCTTGTTAAGGGCTTCCAACAGTTCCATGAGTTCCCGTTTTTCCCGCCCATCCTGACCTGATGTAGGTTCATCCAAGATCAATATCTGTGGATTCATAGCTAAGGCAGAAGCGATAGCCACCCGCTGCTTATCCCCCCGACGAAGGGTCGGTGGATACTGACCGGCCAAAGGGCCAATACCAGTCCGTTCGAGGGCAGCCTCCACAACCCGTCTAGTATCATCCGGTGATAATCCCATAGTTTCTGGACCGAAGGCTACCTCTTGCACAACTGTGGGACGAAACATTTGTCGGTCTGGTTGTTGGAATACATAGCCAATGTACTGGCCCCGCTCACTAGGAGGGGCTTGGGTAATGTCCTGGCCCTTGTAGATAATATGGCCAGACTTAGGCTTTTCAAGGCCCACCAAAAGGCGTGTAATGGTCGTTTTCCCTGACCCATTACAACCACCAATAGCTATGAACTCGCCCTCTCCGATAGTAAAGCTAACGTCAGAAAAGACATCTTTATCCTTGGTATAACCAAATTGTAGGGATTTAACTTCTAGCATTAGCCTTCACCTCCAAAGCTTTTTAAAGCAGCCTTGGCCCCTTCAATGGTCAACCATGGCTCATAGACTGAGACCCCACCGCGGCGGAGGTCCATAGATGCCTTGAAGAGAGATGGCAAAGCATCCGTATAAATATCATGTTCGTACATATATTGTAGGGTTTCAGACAAAGACGCATCGCAAGCTACCTTACCCTCTACCAAGAGGACCATACGGTTGGCATATGGCAGGATAGCATGGAGATCATGATCGATAACCACCACGGTGATGCCATAGTCCTTGTTGAGGGCCCCCACCAAACGGTAAAGTTCTTCTGTCCCTTCCGGATCCAAGGAAGAGGTTGGCTCATCCAAAACCAGGATAGATGGGTTGGGTGCTAACACAGACGCAATAGCTAAGCGTTGCCGTTGACCTCCAGAGAGGGAGGAGATAGCCCGCTCTTCCATGCCTGTAAGACCTACTTGAGCCAAGACTTCCTTAGTGCGAACCTTGATGGCATCTGCTTGATAGCCTCGGTTTTCAAGAGCAAAGGCTACTTCTTCTTGAACGGTCATAGTCACCAATTGGGTATCATAGTCGGCCAAGACTACGCCGATATGGTCAGCAATAGTCGGAATATCCGCTTGGGTTGTCGCCAAGCCATCCACAAAGACCATACCCTTCATAAAGCCTCCGTAGAACTTAGGTACAGCCCCCGTTAAGGCCATACAGAGGGTAGATTTACCACAACCAGCCGGCCCGGTGATAACCATAAAGTCCCCTTCTTGGATAGCTAGGTTGATATCCTCTAAAACAGGCTTCTTCTGAGCATCATAGGAGAAGGTCAGATGCTCCACAGAAATCTTACCCGCTTGTGAAGGCTTCAATTCCAAGTTAGAATGATCAGATTTTTCATTCTCTGACAATTTTACAAGACCTCGTTTAGCGAAGAGGTGCTTAGCAGGGTAGTACATAAGGGGTGCCGCGACAGCATTAACTACCGCTACGATGAGAACGATAGGCCACATGCCCTTGAGATAGATATTCACATCTAACCCCATGACCTGCCAAAGGATGGTAATGAAGATAGCCCCAGAAATAACCGTCGTAATGAGGGTTAAGATAACTGGCCCTATATCTAGCTTGCCAAAATAGCGTAGGCGCAGGCGCTCCAAGAGGTGCATGAGGAAGCAACAAGCCAAAGCCCCAACCGGTTCTGCTGCCAAGTTCCCATAAGGGAAGGCAGACTTAGAGGTAAGAACTCCTAAGAGGGCCACCGCTAGGCCAATCCCCAAGGTCTGTCTATAGGTAGGCCGGGTTAACATAATGGCCGCACAATAGGCAGCAATAGGCCACGATGGAGTAATACCTGCTACACTTGGACTGATCAAGTGGAGGATTTCCCCCACCGCTACTAATAGGACAGTTACCGTAATCCAACGGAATTGACCGCCCTGTTCCTGACGATAGACCAAATCTCGCACATCAACTTTAGTGCTCATAGAATGGTCCTCCTTCCCTATACGAAAATAGACTAAGGCCCTAAGGGACCTTAGTCTGGTGCATACAATTTAGATCTTTTTAACGAATTCAGACTTTAAGGCCATAGCACCAAAACCATCAATCTTACAATCGATATTGTGATCGCTATCAGCTACGAGGCGTATATTTTTAACCCGGGTACCTTGCTTTAAGGTAGAGGCCCCCCTCACCTTGAGATCTTTGATGATGGTTACAGTATCGCCATCTTGTAGGACATTGCCGTTAGCATCACGCACGAGCAAGGCTTCTGCTGCTGCGTCCGCATCCGCTTGTGTCCATTCGTAGCCGCACATAGGGCATACGAGCATGTGCCCATCCTCGTAAGTATATGCCTCGTTACACTTTGGGCAGTTTGGTAATGTTGCCATGTCTTCCTCCAAAAGAAATAAATACATTGCCTCTATTGTATCAAATTTTCTTAGCATTTTCATCTGAAAGCCCCATCAGCCAAGCAAAAAGCCCCTCGGAAGATAGAGGCTATCTCCCGAGGGGCTAGACGCAAAAACTTAAACCATAGGACAGGTTTTAGAAAAGAGGCACCATCTTAGCTAGGTTAGGATGGCCAGAATCCCTGAGCTGGTCCCGCCAGGACCAAAGGGCATCTACCACCGCAGGATAGTGGAGGCGGATGAGGAAGCTATAATAGGTAACATCATTTTCAAAAATCGCTAGGCGATTGAGCTTATAGAGGTCATCACCTGGTTGCACATTACCTGGCGCTACTGTAAAGGCCATCTTATAGTTGGCCGCTTGAGCCGCATTGCGGACGGCCTCATTATTATAACCACCAGGATAGGCTAGGTAATCCACAGAGTGGCCCACAACAGCCTCGACAGCCTGCTTACCCTTAACCATCTCAGAGTAAAGTTCTCCTTCTGGAATGTCTGGTAGGCGGCGGTGAGTATAGGTATGACCTTCTACAATAAACCCATTAGCATCCATAGCCCGCAGTTGGTCAGCCGTCACGAAACGAGGACTCTTATTGATATCGTCTCCTATCATAAAAAGGGTGGCGGTAAAGCCATGTTGTTTAAGGATAGGTAGAACGTTTTCGTAGTTATCGATATAGCCATCATCAAAGGTAATGACAACTGGCTTATCTGGCAGGTCAGCCCCTTCTGTCAAATAGGCATAGAGTTGGTCCATGCTAATGGTATGGAAGCCATGGGAGGTTAGGTAATCCATTTGTTCCCTAAAGGTCTTAGTGGGGATCGTCAAGGGGGTCACATACTTATCATTGACCTGATGATAGTTGAGAACTGGTACCCCTACCACCTTATAGGACCTAGATCCATACCAGGCAGCCACAGCAATCCCCCCTACTAGGAGACTTAAGATAATAAGGGCGATGACAAGGCGGAGCGTCCACCGTTTAGCTCTTTGAATCATATACATAACACCTATTAAACACATAGAAGCGAGCCATACTTATGGCCCCTACAACACTAGAAAAAAGCAGATTCTAAGTTCGCAAACAACCTATAGGTTACTTAGGAACAAACAACCCTAGTTGAGTTTTAGAAGGGTTTTAGCGATGAGCTTGGTTCGCTCCTTCATAGTCGCTACCACAGCATACTCGTCTACCGTGTGGTTGCCGTAGCCGGCCACCCCTACAGAACAGAGGGTTGGAACGCCTTCATCCGCTTCGTAGGAAGAATCGGCCCCGCCACCTACATACTTTTGGTAGATAGGGCCCATACCCAATTCTGTAGCAGACTCTTCCAAGAGCTTAAACATATGGGCCACCCCTTCTGTGGTTTCCATAGGAGGCATAACCACCTTAAATTCCATACGAGCAGACGTGCCCTCCACATGAGCATGGTCCACAATAGCTTGGAGTTTATCCCTAACCTCTTCTAGTTGGTTCAAGCTTTTAACCCGAATATCCACCTTCATATGGGCCTCTGCAGGGACCGCGTTAGTAGCCGTACCTCCAGAAACGATACCCACATTATAAGTAATACCTCGATCATAGTCTGTGAGAGCTTGAATTTCGATGATTTTGTGGGCCATTTCTAGGACTGCAGATCGCCCTTTTTCAGGGGCAATACCTGCATGGGAACCCAAGCCCTTGATATCTATGTAGGCATTAGCTCCGCCCTTACGACCGGTAACGATGCCATTATCCTCATAGCCCGTTTCAAAGTTAAAGGCGGCCGCCGCACCCCGTACAGCAGCACGGAAATCATCCACCCCTGTGGAATATTGGTGGCCAACCTCTTCATCGCCTACAAAGACCAGACGGATAGGATGCGCCTTATAACCACTGGCCAAGAGAGCTTTGGTCAAGAAGAAGGCCATGGCTACGCCACCTTTCATATCTACCACCCCAGGACCATAGGCTTTACCCTCCTTAATGGTGAAAGGGCGTTCCCGGGTTACTCCATGGGTGAAGACCGTATCATAGTGACCAGAGAAAACAATAGGGGCCCCAGGAGCCTCTTGATTGAAGTCGGCGATAATCATATCTCCTGCTTCTTTATAGTCGGTCGTCCTAACCTGACCACCTAAGGCCTTATAGTGATCCACGAGAAAGTCTCGGGTCTTATCACAATCCACCTTATCAAAAGAGCCAGACTCATGCATAACCAAGTCCTTCCAGAATTGGATCATATCATGTTCGTGGTTATCTAGGTATTGAAAAATCTTTTCTTCCATCGTCATGGTGGGCCTTCTTTCAAAATCAATCTATATACTCAACACAATAAGGGATAAAGTGATTGCCGTCAAACACAATTTACGCATAGACCAATATCAATACATTATATAAAAGTAATGCCCACTAGTACCAGTCCCCTATGACAGCAAGCAATAGACCAAAAACAGAAAAGAGCCCCTACCGAAGTAGGAGCTCTTTCCTGTTTGAGAGTGTGTATTGTGTGTTTAAAAGGGATGTCTATATAATAGCCAATACTTATTACGAAACAAGGGGTATTCTATAAACAATTCCTTACCATTTCCTAGGGATTTCATAACAGGCAAAAACTAGACTTAACCTTGGCCTTCAATAAGTATATTTGGCGCCTCAGGTCTAGCTGGCCCCTCAGCTATAGCTATCCAGCTTTCAGTAAGTCAACTGGGAGTATACGGAATAAGGCGCTAGAAGGTCTCGCCCCTTGAGTTCTGCCAACGCAATGACAAAGGCCAATTCCACCACTTGGGCTCCTAGTTCTTCCACCAATTGGATCATGGCTTTAGCCGTCCCCCCGGTCGCCAAGAGATCATCCACGAGTAGAACACGGGCCCCTTTATGGATAGCATCCTTATGGACCTCGATGCTATTAGATCCATACTCTAGGTCGTAGGAAACAGACAAGACCTGAGCAGGCAACTTACCGGGCTTACGAGCTGGCACAAAGCCGGCACCGATAGCATAAGCCAGAGCTGCACCAAAGATAAAGCCCCGTGCCTCAGCTCCCATAACATAGTCGATATGTTGTTCCCTATAGCGATCCACTAAGTCATCCATGATGATTGCGAATCCCTTAGCATCCTTTATGACCGTAGTAATGTCTCGAAAGATAATACCAGGTTGTGGAAAATCGGGAATAGCCCGCACCAGGGATTCTATATAGGCTCTATCTTGAGATTCCATGATTCCTCCTTTCTACTGTCAACAAGTGACATCCTACACCTTCCCTCCTAGGAATGAGTACTTATGCGTTTCGCTCCCAAATACCCTCCACCAAATCTTGATGACGCTCAAAATAAACTGCTACGTAAGAGCATTCAGGGACCACTTGATAGCCCTTCTTTTTGGCATAGTCGATCATAAAGGCCGTCAATTTACCAGCGACCCCTTGTCCTTCATAGTCAGGCTCCACATAGGTATGAGGGACGGTCATAACCTTAGCCTCCAAAGAGAAGGTCATTTGTCCTACCAAGTCGCCCGTCTCCACAGATGTCGCCACAAACAGGCCTGTTTTCCCCATATCAACAGTCACGATTTTAATCTCTACTGGTTCTTGTCGTCTTGCCATAGTAAACTACTCCTTTTCCTAAATCCTATATCTCATTATACCTACTTTTCCCCTAGAGGGGCTAGAAAAAAGGACATCCAGATGGATGTCCACTCAAAAGCCATAGATTCTACTTCATGCTATTTTTTAAAGAATATATGGTTGCCCAAGGCAAGGGCCCCAGGTCCAGCGAAGATTAAGAAGAAGAAGACCAAGGAAAAGGTCAAAGCCAACTCACCCTTATTGAGCATAGGGAAGAAGAATTGTCCTCCTGCACTGTGGATAAAGAAGTAGGCATAAGCCATTTGGCCAGATGCCAAGAAGGCTGCCGCACGGGTAAAGAGCCCCACTAAGATGAGTAAGCCCGTCACCAATTCGATGATGCCGCCCACCCCAAAGAGGGATTCCAAGGGCACAGAGCCCCCAAAGATACCAAAGGTCTTATCCAAGCCGTGCAATAAGAGCATGTAGCCCACAATAATCCGCAAAAGAGCTAGGGCATAGGGTTGAAATTTATCTAAATTCATAGAGACCTCCTTGTCGCTAGGAACTACTAGTATAGTAATCTGCCCTAATCTTAATTTAATATTTTCGATATGTCAACAGAACTCATTACCCAAATAGGATGTATCTAGCCAATCTAAGATCACTCATTCAATCTAGGACCACTCATTCAATCAAGGGCCCAGTAAACCTATTGGGCCTTATTCCTAAAGAGCCAAGCCGCCAGTGGTAAAGTTACAGCTGCCACAGCCAGCATAGGGACAAAGTCCCAAGCCACATCCACTAGGCTTGCCCCTTCCAAGTAGATGCGACGAACCGCATCAACTGCAAAGCGAAGGGGATCTATATAGGTCAGGTACTGGAGAAAGAGGGGCATATTATGAACCGGTGTCGCAACGCCAGACAAGAGAACTAGGGGTAATACGGAGACCAGAATATAAACCAAAACCTGCTGCATATTACGGGCTAAGGAGGACAAAATCAAGCCAAAACCCGTAGCAGACAGAGCAAAAACTGAGATGACCGCCAGAATGGCCCAGAATGACCCTCCCACAGGGACTTGAAACCAAAAACGGGATAGAAGAAAGAGGATGGACGATTGGACAATCCCCACTACCATAGGCGCCAAAGCCTTACCCAGGAGAATTTCAGACTGCGTTAAGGGCGTCACTAGGAGTTGATCAAAGGTCCCCTGCTCCCGTTCCTTGGCCACAGACATACCGGCTAGCATGATAATCTGGATAAAAGAGATCATAGCGATTAAGGATGGGAGGAAGTTCCAACGGGAAATTTGGTTAGGATTGTACCAGGTCCGAGTCATAACTGTCACAGGGCTAGTCAATCCATGACCCTCATTATAGGAGGCCACCATGGAACCTATATAAGCCTCAATACGACCCGCTATGGATGGATTGCGCCCATCTAGAAGTATTTGCATAGGGGCCGCCTGCCCACCTTCAATCTTATCCTCAAAATCCTGAGGAAAAACAAGGGCAAAAAGGGCCTCTTCCGATTCAATCATGGGACCTACGTCATTCACATTGCCCAGAAGAGCCACCCGGTGAAAAATACCTGTTGCCTCCACGTGGGCCATCATATCTCGACTGGCCCGGCTGTGGGACTGGTCCACCACCACATAAGGGGCTCGAACTAGGTCATAGTTTGCCGCATAGCCAAAGAGGAACCCTTGAATGATAACCCCCATAAGCAAGATAAAACGAAGGCGTGGATCCTTAAGGAGGGATAGGATTTCCTTTTGGAACATATATTTCAATTGTTGCCAGCGCATCAATCCACCTTCTTTCTAGTCAACCAGAAGGTCAGTCCAAAGAAGACCAAGAGGTAACCAAAGAGAATCAGGGAATTTTTGATGATCAAATGCCAGTCATTACCCACGAGAAGTAGAGACTTCAAGAGCTGTAAGTAGTAGGTAGTCGGAAAGGCCTGAGATATGAGCGCGATGACAGCCGGTTCCGAATGAAGGTCAAAGATAAAACCAGATAGCATAACGGATGGCAGGAAACTCACATAAATGGACATCTGACAAGCCACGAACTGACTCTTGGTGACGGCGGAAATAACCAAACCGATACAGAGGGCTACCAGTAGGTAAAGCATAGAGGTTCCCAAAATGAGAACCATAGACCCCCGCATAGGAAGATCATAGAGGATACGTCCTGCTAGGAGACAGAGAACTAGACCCCCTACGGCCACAAGAAAATAAGGAAGCATCTTAGCTAGGATAATCTCCCAAACCCTGACGGGGGTAACGAAGAGGGACTCAAATGTTCCCCGCTCCCACTCTCGAGCCATGACCACAGCCGTCAGAAAGACACCCGTAATGGTCAGTACCAGCATGAGAATACCTGGTACAAAGAACCAGGTGGAGGTGTTGGCATCATTAAACCAAAGGCGACTATCTACAGTGACAGCTCCATAGCCTTGGTTACCAGCGGTAACAGCCGCTTGGGCTTGGGTCACCTTAGAGAGGACTGCTGCCGACACATAAGCCCCTGTCACTTGGGCCGTAGTGGCATCCCCACCGTTGAGGATTAGCTGAAGCCGAGCATCTCCAACCGTAAGCTTAGAGGAAAAATCAGGAGGCACCACCAAGATAGCATCCACATGATGGCCCTGTAGTAGCTGGCTAGCCTTTTTCACATCATAGACATAGGTAGGATTAAAATATTCCGACCCTTCCGTAAAGTTAACCATCTGGCGGGCCGTCGGGGAATTATCCTCCAAAACCACAGCCATAGGCACATGTTTAACATCTAGAGACATGCCGTAGCCTATGATAAGGATCAAAATAAGGGGGAGGACAATGCCCATGAGGAGGGTAGAGTTATCCCTAATCAATTGGCTAAACTCCTTGCGAATCAAGGCACCTAGCCTCTGTAACGATGGATTCATAAACTCACCCCCTTGCCTCTTCAACAATGCGAATAAAGATCTCATTCATATCTGCCTGAGGGGCCCCCATCTCTTGCCGAACCTGTGATGGTCTCCCTAGAATTAAGAGCTTGCCCCGGTCCTGGATGATAAAGCGATCGCAATATTCTGCTTCCTCCATGAAGTGGGTGGTAATGATGATAGTCGTTCCCTCTGCGGCTAAGCGGGTAATCCGCTGCCAAAAGGCCCGACGAGCCAAGGGATCGATACCAGAGGTCGGTTCATCCAAAAAGAGGATAGACGGCTTATGGATGAGACCCGCCGCCATAGACAAGCGTTGCTTATACCCCGTAGACAGTAGGTCTGCCGCAACATTCCGCTTGGAGGCCAGGTCGAATTCCACCAACAGTTCTTCGATGCGGTCCTTGAGGGCCTGTCCTGACAAGCCATAGGCACCACCGAAAAAGCGGAGGTTTTCATAGACCGTAAAGGCACCATAGAGGGAGAACTTTTGAGCCACATAGCCAATATTGGCCCGCGCCTCCGTCCGGGCGGTTCGTAGGTCCACACCCACCACGGACAGGGCTCCCTCAGTAGCCGGTGATAGGCCACAGAGCATCTTAAAGGTGGTGGTCTTGCCAGCCCCGTTTGGACCTAAAAGGCCAAAGATTTCCCCCTGATGAACATCAAAGGTCGTGTGGTCTACGGCTACAAAATCGCCGAACTTCTTGACCACATGGTCTACCATGATGACTACGGGGTTAGCCTCTAGATTCACCTGGAAAGACGGAAGCTCTTCAGGTCTTATCCCAACATACGATAGGTCTTGAGAAGGCTCCTTTGGCGCTAACCCAGCCTGGGCTTGACGGAGGGTCATCATAAAGGTGTCCTCCAGACTAGAAGGGACCGCTTCTACGGTAACCCCAAGGGGGGCTAACCAGGGTACAGAGTCCCCCAATTCACGCGTAATAAAGCGGACCAAGCCATGGGATGGAACCGCATCGGCCACTCTAGGATCATCCAAGAGTCGACTCTGCAAGACCCGCGTAGGCAATCCCTGAGGCGGCTTAGCTTCAAAGCATCGGCCTTGGGCCTCCTGGGCCAAGATCGTAGGCTCATTAGCAGCTAATATATGGCCCTTGTTCATCATATACACCCAGTCACACTGGGCTGCTTCATCCATATAGGCGGTGGACACCAAAACAGACAAGTCTTCAGCCTTGACCAGTTCCTGTAAGACTTCCCACAGCTCCCGCCTAGAGAGAGGGTCTACGCCTACTGTCGGCTCATCTAAGATTAAGAGCTTAGGAGACCGGACCAGGGTGCAGGCCAAGCCTAACTTTTGCTTCATACCACCGGACAGCTTACCAGCTAGTCTGCTAGTAAATTGGTCTAGCCCCATCATGGTCAAGAGGCGGTTAAAGCGCTTAGGCCGAATTTCCTTAGGCACGCCATGAAGGTCTGCATAGAGATTCATATTCTCCATGACAGACAAGTCCTCGTAAAGACCAAACTTCTGTGGCATATAGGATAGTTGGTCCTGAACCTCCTGGCTATGGTCTTTCACAGATAGGCCAAAGGCCTCTAAGTCGCCGTCGTCAGCTACCATAAGGCCACAAACTAGGCGCATAAAGGTAGTCTTGCCGGCCCCATCAGGTCCGATAAGAGCTGTCATCTGCCCCTTGTGAATCTCTATATCCACATGGTCTAGGGCCACTAAATCAGACCCATCCGCATCCTTAAATACCTTATAGACCTGGCTCCCCTTTACAAGTACATCATCCATAGGAGCCCCCTAGTCAAAAGTAACCGTTGCCGGTTGCCCCATTCGAAGGACATTAGTAGGGTCTTCCACATAGATTCGCACTTCGTAGACTAAATCAGTCCGAAGATCATTGGTTTGTACTGTCTTAGGTGTAAATTCGGCTTGGTCAGAGATATAACCCACTTGACCATCTATACTTTGATCTAGCCCATCCACCTTAACATGAGCGGCTTGCCCTTCATAGATGCGGGACAATTCCCTTTCATTTACATAGGCCCGAATCCACTTCTTGTTGAGGACAGACAATTTAAAGACAGGTTTTTGTGGCGAAGCCATATCCCCTACTTCCAAGAGGCGAGACCGAATAATACCATCCGATGGGGCCACCAATTGGTATTGGGAGAGAACATATTCCTGCCGTGCCAACTCATCCTTGAGGGCTTGGAGATTAGCCTCCGCTTGCGCTATATCTTCTGAACGAGACCCATTAACTAGTTTTTGTAACTCCGCTTCCCCTTGCGCTACTTTTGCCTTGGCTCCATCATAGTTAGATTGTTCCTTGTCGAATTCCAACTCGGAGATAACCCCATCTTGGTAGAGACCTTGCTTACGACTGTAAGAGGATTGGGCTAAATTAAGAGCAGCCCGAGCTTGATCGACCGCATTTTGAGCAGCCTCAATATCTTCCGACCGGGATCCATTGAGCAATTTAGTAACAGTCGCTTCTTGAGCGGCAATTTGAGACTTTAACTTGCTAATGGCCAATTCTAGTTCACGACTATCCAATTTAGCCAAGACTTGACCAGCCTTAACCTGATCCCCTTCTTCTACAAAAATTTGATCAATCCGATCTGAGGCACGGAAAGCTACAGACACCTGACGGACATCCACATTCCCCGACAGGGTCAAAGGGGCGTGGGCTGGTGCATAGACCTCTGTATAGTAAGTATAGGCGCCACCACCGATGACAAGGATAGCTGCCAAGGCGCCACCGATTATATACTTTCTCTTATCCATCTAACCATCTCCTATAAAAGAACATGTACCTTTCTGACATATCGATTTTATGATACATTCATACACTTACCATTATACTCCTCTTAGAACTTGTATAGCAGAGGGAGCCCGTAAACAGTCTATAAATTTTACACAAAAAAACTGCACAAGAGGCAGGCCTACTGTCTCTTGTGCAGTCATAGAATAATCTGTATAAATAAATTTACTAAAATCCACCCAAAAGTGCCTCCATTTCCTAAAGAATGGCATCAACTACCCACTGAAAGGCCTTTAAAATGGTCATTTGGAGGGGTCTAAAAATGTAGGAGAAAATCGGCGTATTGATAACGATTAGGAGGACGATGAAGGTCCCCCAGGAGAAGTTCTCCAATTTTACCCGCCATTCCCAAGGGAGGAAGACCGTCAATAGGCGACCTCCTGGAAGAGGGGGAATAGGAATGAGGTTAAAGATAGCCAGACCAATGTTATAAGCGATGATCAGGTAGATCATAGTATAGGTAGACTTGGACATAGGGATATCCATGGCCAAGGCTAGGGACAGGCCAAAAAATACGATGAAGGCTACAATCAGGCACGTCACAGGGCCAGCGAAGGCCAAGAGCATCTGGTCTTTCTTGGGGTCCTTAAAGTTGGACACGTTCACAGGCATGGGTTTGGCCCAACCAAGGCCAGCTAAGACTAAGGCAATGGCCCCAATAGGGTCTAAATGGGCCAGGGGATTAAGGGTCAAGCGATTGTAAGCTTTAGGCGTAGGATCCCCCAACCAAACAGCAGCTCGGGCCTCACCATACTCAAGTGCCACGATAGCGATGATCATGGCAGGAATGCCCAAAATAATACGGGCTATATCAAAATCAAACATAGGGTTCCTTTAGACTACTTAGCTTTCTCTGCAGCTTCCTTAGCCTTTTTAACTTCGATGTACTTAACGATACCATCTACAGCCTTTTTGGCCTCCCGCATAGCGAGAACAACCGTAGCTGGACGGTGTACTACGTCGCCACCAGCAAAGACCCCTTCACGGGAGGTCATGCCGTAGCAATCCTCTTCTTCAGATGTGATGATGTAACCGCGGTCATCGACCTTAATATGGTTACCTTGACCGATGAGGTTGGACATTGGTTTATGACCAACGGCGATGATAACCTTATCGGCTGGCATGGATTCGATCTTACCAGTGCCAGATACATTACCTTCTTCATCGATGGATTGGACTTCGTATTGGAAGGCTTCAACCTTGCCGTCCCCGTCAACACCCACAGGGGATGCAAGCCACTTGAATTGAATGCCTTCTTCTACCGCTTCTGCATATTCGGAAGGATTAGCAGGCATTTGAGCCTGAGTACGGCGATAAGCGATAGTAACGGACTTAGCACCACAGCGAATGGATGTACGGGCCGCATCGATGGCTACGTTACCAGCGCCGATGATAACAACCCGGTCACCAGGTTGTACTGGCACTTCAAAGTCGTCCAATTGGCCATTGAGGCGGAGTTGCTCTGTGGTCAAGAGGAACATGGCTTGCAAGACACCTGGTAGCTCTTCATTTTTAAGTTTTACCGTTGCTGGTACATGGGTACCTGTACCGATAAATACCGCATCAAAGCCATCTTCGTTAAGGAGGGCATCGATAGTCTTATCAGGACCGATAAAGGTGTTGCAGACGAATTCTACGCCCAAATTTTCCAAGCGTTTAATTTCGCGACGGACGATGGTCTTGGACAAGCGGAATTCTGGAATACCAAAAAGGAGGATGCCACCTGGTTCAGGTTGACCTTCAAATACGGTTACCTTAAAGCCCAACTTTGCCAGGTCACCTGCAACGGAAAGACCGGCAGGGCCGGAACCGATAACAGCAACCTTACCATTATTTTGGATAATAGGACGGGTCTTGCGTTTGATGTGAGTGGATTCGAAATCAGCGGCAAAGCGTTCCAACTTACCAATATTAATAGGTGGCTTTTTAGCCTTGTTCATGATGCAATGGCCTTCGCATTGCTTTTCACGAGCACAAACCCGGCCACAGATGGCAGGCAAGTTAGTCCGTTCAGCCAAGATCTCGTTAGATTGGCCAAAGTTCCCTTGGGCGATAGCTTGGATAAAGCGAGGAATTTCATTAGCAATAGGACAACCAGTCCGGCAGAGAGGTTTAGGGCAGTTGAGGCAGCGATTCGCCTCCGCCATAGCCTCTTCCATAGTATAATCCTGATCAAATTGTAATTCCTTTAATTCTGTTTGTTCACTCATGGCACATGCCTCCTAAACAAGACCCAAAACGATCTTTATATCAGTGCCCTTCCAAGGATGCCTTCCTGTGAAAGTTACACATAATACGCTACCTAATATTTTAATTGGCGGACCTTATGACCGTCAAGAAAAGGGAAAGAAAGTTCCCCCAAGCACGACAAAAACAAAGCCTAGCTTACTCGATGATACACTGGCACATACGCATCGTAGTCAGGGCCGCTTGGTGGGATTCAACTGTCACACCGGCACAACAGTCGGCTTTTACATGGAGGGGCACCTCCTTAAGGCCCGCTTTCAAAATGAGGGCATTGGAAACGACGCAGATATCGGTACACAAACCAAGGAGGGTAATAGACTCAATCCCGTCCGTATTGTGTAAGGCCTCCAAATGGTGGAGGAGTTCTAATGATCCAAAGTTAGGCTTATCAATAAAAATAGACTTTGTCATGCCAGGTCGATCCTCTGCAGCCTCTACTAGGCCCTCTACAATTTGCCAACCAGGGGTCCCCATTTGGCAATGAACCACAGGTAGGTGTTGCCCCTCTTGACTAGCCAAATAAGACTGATCATGGCTATCGCGAGTAAATATAATGGTACCCTCAAAGGATGCAATCAAATCCCTTACCTTAGGTACGATAGCTTGAGCCTCAGGAGTCCCCAAGGATCCATCTATAAAATCATGTTGCATATCAATGACGACTAAAACCTTCATAAGATAGCCTCCCACTTACCATATATCACATACAAATTGCTAAGCTCATCATATCATAAGAATCCCATTATGCTAGTAACTCTTATGATATGATGGGTATGTATATATGGTATGGTATTTTATAAACTTAATTCCTATTTCCGCGAGGCCTCCTATGAAAGCTCTTATTCGTACCTATGGGCCACCGCTTTTCCACTGTATCAATGATTTTGGACAAGGATCACTAGCGGCTCTAATCCCCTTCTTTATTAGTAATTTCAACCTAACCTATGCCCAAGCGGCGACCATCATTTTCTGTAATACAATCGTCGCCTCCATTGCCCAACCAGCCCTAGGCTATATAGCCGACAGGTGGCGGGTTCCTTGGTTTATCCCCTTGGGTTTCACCATTACCTTGGTCTCCCTTTCCGCCATCTCCTTGGCCACTTCCTACCCTATGATCCTATTCTTGGCCCTCTTAAGTGGCATAGGGGCAGCCCTCTTCCATCCGGAAGCAGCCCTCCTGGTCCGCCGCCTCCAATCCCATGAAATCGGTAACGCTATGGGGCGGTTTGCTGTAGGCGGTAGTGCGGGCTTTGCCTTAGGCCCTCTCATTGCAGGTGGTGTCTATATCTGGGGCCCTTACTTCTTGTGGGTCTTCGCGTTAGCAGCCCTAGTGGGCCTCGGCCTTTACTTCTATGCCTTTACTGGTAATCAAGAAGGAACGAGTACAGAAGCAACGCGACCTAAAAAACACCACAACCCACTCGCAGGAGACAAGAACGATTGGACTTCCTTCGGTAAACTCTTCTTTATCATCGCCTCTCGGTCCATCCTCTTCTCTACCCTCTCAATCTTTATTCCTATTCTCTATATTACGGTCCTTCATGGATCTCAAGAAACATCTAGCCTAGCCCTGACTCTCTACTTTGCCTTGGGCGCTATTCTTACCTACCTAGGTGGTTTCCTATCCGACCGGTTAGGCTTCCTCCGGACCGTGAAAGTAGCCAATCTAATCTTCTTGCCATCCTTCTTAGTCTTCCTCTTCGTCCCTACCACTTGGGCCTTCTTCCTAGCTATGCTTCCTATGGCCTTTGGGGTCTTCTCCCAATACGGACCAGTTACCGTTTTAGGGCAAAAATACCTAGCTAAGAATGCTGGTTTTGCCTCTGGTATCACCTTGGGCCTAGGCATTACACTGGGCGGCTTAATCGCCCCTTATATAGGTCATCTGGCTGATATCTACGGTGTCCAATCGGCCTTGGAAATTCTCATACCCATTGGGCTAGTGGGCCTCATTATGTGCTTCTTCTTAAAAGAGCCTCAATAAGATATAGGCCCTATCAAGACCTTATAAAAATCTAAAACAAAACAGGCACACAAAAAGCACGGAGTAACAACTCCGTGCTTTTCTTTTGTTTCTAATCATGAGCAAGCCTACCATCTTTTATCGACTCATCACATAACGGGATTCCAAGGCTTACAACTATCCTTAAAAGGCCTTGGTCATCTTTACTTGCCCATCCAAATCTTTCCAAGTAAAGGTCTTACCTTCCCAAATCATATAGCCATGGTGGCTGCCTTCCTTAGGGATGGACACAGACCCAGGGTTCATATAGGTATAGGCCCCATGATTCTCATCAGCTTCATGATCGCGGCACACAGGGATGTGGGTATGACCATGGAGAAGGATAGTCCCATCCGCCAAAGGAGGCAAATTCTTTTCGTTATAGACATGGCCGTGAGTAGCAAAAACCGTCAGGCCGGAATCCACCAAGAGGGCATAGTCAGCCAGTACCGGGAAGTCCAAGACCATTTGGTCCACCTCAGCCTCGCAGTTACCCCGTACGCAGAGGATTTTATCCTTCAACGGATTCAACATAGCAATAAGGGCCTTTGGATTGTATTCCTTAGGTAAGTCATTACGAGGACCGTGGTAGAGGATGTCTCCCAAAAGAAGGAGCTTGTCTGCCCCTTCACGCTTAAAAGCCTCTAGCATTTTTTCTCCGTAATAAGCGGAACCGTGTATATCGGATGCGATAAAGCATTTCATGGGACAATCTCCTTATTATAAATTCCTGAACTCATTAATTTTTCTACTATTTTAATTCATTAAAATCGCTCTGCTAGGTCTATCCTATGTAATAAGTCTCTTGCCAGCTCTTGAGCTTGTTTAAATTCTTCATGGGATAAGACCATAAGTACAAATGTATCTGTTCCAATATCCATACAAGCCAATGTATGCTTTTCCCATATAGTATTGAGGTGAGCGCACCAGTCTGTAATCGACTGACTTTCCTTTAAAAACATCTCGTCTACGGGCAAGCATTTGCGATCTGCCAAGCTATGTGCCCTCAATAGGATATCCTCTAATTCAGTTTTCCAAGATATCTCTACAGCCTTTCCTGCTGAAAGCAGTGTCTCATATAATTCCCACCAGGCATCCTCAAACTCTTCCATAGAATCTACCTTTGCCTTGGATATAAGGACCTCGCCTCGTTTAGAATCACCTAGCAACAGCCTAACAAGTTGGGCAAATTGTGACTTGGACTCCTCCCCATTTGTCTTGTCTACTTCTACATACAAACTAGGATCGGGTAGCCTATGTTTTTTTATAAAAGACCGCATCATCTGCACTGCATCAGGATATGTCACCCCACCTATACGATAGCTTTTACCATCTATCTCTAACAGTAGATCTAACCTATCCAAAGGCTTCCCCAAACGAGCTTTCATAGCTGTACAACCATTAATGGCATGTGGCGGATACAGGTCCATATACATATCATAGCCACTTTGCATCGCCTTGAGAGAATTATCTATTCCAATTATATGAAAGCCCTTACCGTCATAATTACTACTCTTTATTTTCCATTCTTCGTAAGTATCGAAGAATGTTTTCATCATCCAATTATAAATACTCATCCCCAAGCTCCCATATATACCATGTGTAAGGATATCAGATATTAATAGTAGTAATATTGATTCCTGACTTCATAGGGCCATTGGATATGATCCATACCATACTCAAAAACCTTATTAGGCCTACTAACTATGGTAGTATGTCCACGCTGCATGGTATTAGTGTAATACCGCCATGCATCACTATGCAACTTACTAAAATGCCAGGTCATAACCTCTTGTAACTTTCCATTCTTAACCATTTTGGTCGATACGGAGAAAGTTTTCCAGCGAGCATCACTCATATAAGAGAGTGTGTCATCCATTACATATATATCTGTATTCTCGCTATCCCAACGAGCAACCCAAACATCAGTAGCCCGCACATTCACTCCCGTAAAACCTACCAAAACACCTACAAGCATTAACCCTGCAATCAGTTTATTCTTCATATACCCTTACTCCACTATGCATAATCCTAATTGTAAGGCCAGCGTCCTTACATCAGTGAATAGTTAACACACAACTATCTACTAAAAAATGATTCACTGATTTCTTTATAATCGGATTCAAAAATAGTTTGATTAAATAGACTCTTTAAAAATTGAAACTCTTTTTCTTTATTATCTAATATCTCTCCAAAATCCAATAGTGATTCTATTTCATCATAATCGTCCATACCCCAGATTTGATTTTCTTTAACTACATGATAGGATAAGATATTTCTATATACATTAATAATATTGCTCGATTGGGTGTAAATTATCGTATTACTTATGCTCTCTTTATTCTTATCTACACAAGCCAACAATTGTAGGAACTCACTTTTCGATAAACGTTTGTTAGTTAAACCTTACAACAATA